>JBEKIN010000174.1:0-13705 GCA_050011735.1 Acidobacteriaceae bacterium
AGCGCGCCATCGTGGAGGACGTTGTTGGCGACGACGCAGTTTTCGAGGTTCTGGATGACGATGCCGTAGTTGGGGCTCCAGAGGCCCTTGTTGCCGTCGTCACGGCCGGATTGAAGAGTGTTGCCTGTGCAGGTGACGCCGGTGGATCCGTCGAGGAGGATTTGCGCGGAGTCGGGTGAGTCGGCGGGCGCGAATTTACCGCTGCGCTTGATGAAGTTGCCGGTGATGGAGAACTGGGTGCAGGGGCCTTTGTTCCACGACTGGCTTTGCGGGTTTTGCGCAGGGCGATGCCGACGGTGCCGGCGCGATCGAAGAAGTTGCCTGTGATCTGATAGCCGTCGCCGCCGGTGACGAGCATGTTTTCTTCGCGGTTCCACTCGACGCGGTTGGCGGTGAAGGTGACGGAGGCGTTTTCGTCGCGGGCGGCGAAACCGGCGCGGCCATTGCCGGAGAGCCAGTTGTCGAGGATGAAGGCGTCCCAGCCGCGGAGGGTGAGGCCGTCGCCGTGGTTGGCCATCATCTCGCAGTGGCGGACGCTGAAGCACCAGACGTGGGAGAGGTTGAGGCCGCTGCCGGTGAAGCGGGCGACCTGGCAGGTGTCGATGCGGAAGCCGTCTTCGTGCGGGCCGTAGGCGGTGCGGTTGGTGGCGATGCCGTGGATGTTTTGTCCGAGACTGGCACCGTCGAGGGCGAGGCCGTGGAGGGTTGCGCCGCGCGCGTCGGTGAGGTTGAGGAGGCAGGTGGCGTCGGCGGAGGCGAGGCGGAGGATGCTGCCGCCGTCGGCCTGGCTGTAGTTCCACGCGGGGAGGCCGGTGAGGGCGACGGCGGGGCGGAGGCGAAGCTCGCGGGTGAGGTAGACGCCGGGCGGGAGAAAGACGGCTGCGCGTTTTTCCGCGGCGGCATCGATGGCGGCCTGCAGGGGTGCGGTGTCGTCGCTGTGGCCGTCGCCCTTTGCGCCAAAGGTGCGGGGATCGAGGAGCTGGTTGTTGGGTGGAGTTTGCTGAGCGCTGAGTGGGGTGGTGGAGAGGAAAGCGGAGGCTCCGCCGAGGAGAGCGGATTTGGCGAGGTGGCGGCGATTCAGGAGCGGGTTGGACATCCGTCGTTCATCTTAGCGGGGGATGGATGGGGTTGGGGGGTGATCAACGCGAGATTGACCAGCACGATGAGGAGAGCTCGCGCAAAAAAAGGCACTGGGCGGAGTTGGGACTGCTGCTTTTCCAAAATGGGACAAGAGATTTCAAAAAACGGTACTTTCGGGTGGGAGGGGTGAGTCGAGTTCATTGACGAGCGGCGGAAAAAGGCCCTAGCTTCTTGCTGTGGGGTGAACCTGGCCGGGGACATCGGGGGGTTGGTTTTGAAGTCGTTTGCCTTCAGAGCAAACTGGTCTTCGCGGTTTCTTCGATGACGCTGTCCGTGACGCAGATCAAATGCCGGCCTGTGGGGTGAACCTGGCCGGGGGGTGCCGGGGGGGTGTTTTTTTGCGCTCCCTACAAAGGAAACCTGCTCTTCGCGATGGATTCAGATGTCGGCCCTGGGGGCGGTTGCTTTTTCCAAAATGGGACAAGAAATCTGGAAAAGCGTTACCGCAGGGTGGAGAGGTGAGTCGAGTTCCTTGACGAGCGGCGGAAAGAGGCCCTAGCTTCTTGCTGTGGGGTGAACCTGGCCGGGGGACGTCGAGGGGTTGGTTTTGAAGTCGTTTGCCTTCAGAGCAAACTGCTCTTCGCGGACGCTTCAGCGGCCGAGCGGGGGGTGAAGCTGGCCGGGGACACCGGGGGATGGCTTTAAGACGTTTCCTTTGAAGCGGGCTGCTCTTCGCGATTCTTCGCTGTTGCTGTACGGGGCGCAGGTCAGATGCCGGCCTGGGTCATGATCTCGCGGACGTGGGCGCGCCAGCGCTGGAGTTCGACGCGGTCGCCGAGTTTGAGCTGCTGCGCGGCTTCGCTGAGGGTGATGCGGCGGGAATAGAGCTCGTCAGTGACGCGATCGGCGAGGTCGGGAAGGAAGAGGCTCTTGCCACCCTGCTGCGCGATGGTCTCGGGCATGGAACTGGACTGATAGAGCTCGAACTTGCTCTCGTCTCCGAAGTAGCCGTTGCGGACGACGTGGACGATGCCGGTGGTCATCGATTCCATATAGTTGCGAAGCAACTCGAGCGAGTCGCGCTGGCGGTTGATGACCCAGAGGGTGATGAGGGGGCGAGCGAGTTCCTTGAGGGATTCGAGGAGGATGGTGCCGTGGTGGCGCACCGAATCGTTGTTGCGCGCGGGCGTATTGACGACGATGGCTTTGAAGGGATTTGCGTCGCAGGTATTGACGAGGCTAATCCAGCCGTCGACATCGTCGAGGTCGGAAACCTCGCCTTCGACGGTTCGGCGGTAGGACTTCCAGACGTCGGGGTTGGTGGTGTCGGCTTCAAGGAGCCGGACATAGCGATGCTCGGTGGAGAGGAAATCGAGCACAGCCATAGCGGTGAGGGATTTGCCCACACCTCCCTTGCTGCCGCTGACGAAAACGATGGGTTGATTCATGGAAATTCCTACGGCTGAAGGTTGGGTGGACGCAGAATCGAGGGGGACCCGAAGATTCGAGAGTACACGGGTGTCGCGGTTGGGGCAATGGGGAGCTCGGTTCGCGGGACCTCAGTAACCGGGTCGGGAGCGGGAACGGCGCGGAGTCAGAGCCCGCCGCCGCCGACAAAGTGGACGATTTCAAACTTGTCGCCGTCGGTGACGGGGGTGGAGGGCCAGGCGGGGCGAGAGACGATGGAGCCGTTGTGTTCGACAGCGACGCGGTCAGGCTTTAGGGCCAGAGCGTTAAGGAGATCCTGGAGTGTGGCGCCGACCGTTAGCTCGGGAAAGGTGCGCGGCTGGCCATTGATGAGGAGGTCCATGGGGAACAGGGAACAGGGTACAGGGTACAGAGCACAGGGCGCTGAGCTACCAGTGAATGAAGCGCAGGAGTTGCCAGACGACGCCGCCGAGGGAGACGAGGACGGTTTCAAAAATGAGGGCAAAGGCAAGACCGCGGAAGGCACCCAGGTTGATTTCGCCAGCACCATCGGAGGCATCCGCCGGGGCGGCGATGAGGTTTTCACCGGTAAAGTCCTGAAGGTGGATCGATGCTTCGATGGAATGGATGGTCATAAAAAATCCCCTCGTAGAAACGGTATCGACGGGGGACGGCCTGTGCATCAGAAGAATCGGAAAAGAGCGACGTCGTGTTTCAAAAGAGGAGGGGGCAGGATTCGCGGATCAAAATGGGAAAGCCCGGATCGTGGGGATCCGGGGCTTTTTCCTGCAATGGTTTGAAGCACAAACGTGCTTCGCGTTGCTATCTCACAACATCGAGAGTGACGGTGGTTGCGTGTCTGGTGCCGCCGCTGGTGCCGGTGGCGGTAATGGTGTGATCACCGATGGAGGCGTTGCGTCCGACGGTGATGGTCCCGCGTTTCGGAGGGCGGTTATTTGGACGATGTTTGTGCGATCGCGATCTCTGTGACCGCTGTGTAACCGTGCTCTACGACCCTGGCAGCGCGGGCGCGGTAGATGTCGGGATCCTGAGGCGCCCAGGTGCCGAGTCCATCGACATAGCGGTTGCACATGCAGAAGACGGCGGCGATGAGGACGGTGTCGTGGATCTCGCGGTCGGTGGCGCCGGCCTGGCGAGCGGCGGCAATATCCTCCTCGGTGACGTGCTTGCCGCCCAGCTGCACTTTGCCAGCGATATGCAGCAGTGTTTTCAGCTTCGGCGAAATATCGGCATGGATCCAGTCGGTTTTGACACGCTCGACCAGAGCTTCGTCGTGATCGAGCTGGGCCGCGGCAATCGCGCCGTGGATGTTCTGGCAGAAGAAGCAGTCGTTACGCCAGGAAACGTGGGTAGCGATGAGTTCGCGCTCCCCGGGCGAGAGCGTACTTTCACCGCGCAGCAGGATATTGACCAGCTGGTTGAGGGGCGCGGCGGTTTCCGGGCGGAAGGTCATGGGTCCGACGATGCCAGGAAACTCGCGGCCAAGTTCCGGGGCGATGGGCAGCTCGATGTAAGCCATGGAGAGAAGCTCCTGTTGTGGGGTGGGGAACACCGGCATGAGGATTGTATTGGTTTATGGGGGCCGGTGCATCCGCCAAACGATTGAGAGAAATGCCGAACTGCGTGCGGTTGTGAGCTGACGGCCGGGTCGAGGATAATCGCGTCGCTTGTCCTGATCCCCGGCCCCAATCCCCAGGACTGACTGAAGTATGACTCGGACGAAGATCCCTGCCCGGCGCGCGCCCGGCTGAGAACCGACTCGCATATCCGGGGGGTTGCACAGAGCCGCGGCCGCAGGGCTGGCATGAACGGCAAACGCCTGGCGCTGAGCGGATATGAGCCGAAGAACGTGCTGATGGGGTCAAGGCCGCGGGCATCGGGGTGTAGTTCGGGACGCTCAACGTGACGGTGAGCGATCCTTCGGGCAGAGTGATCGAGGGCGCGAATATATCTGTCGATAACGCGA
The DNA here is from genome assembly GCA_050011735.1 of Acidobacteriaceae bacterium. Lineage (GTDB taxonomy): Bacteria > Acidobacteriota > Terriglobia > Terriglobales > Acidobacteriaceae > Palsa-343. The sequence goes on from JBEKIN010000174.1 coordinate 4,496, forward strand.
GCATGGGCATTGCGCGCAGCCAGCCTACGAATCGTGCGGGTCTGGCGGTACTGACAGCACTGGCGGCAGGGGATTACCGGCTGAACGTGAAGGCCGCAGGATTTGCCGAATGGGAACGGGCTCTAACGCTGACGGTAGGGCAGACGGCTTCGGTATCGGTGCAGCTGGGAGTGGCAGCGGTGAAGGAGAGCGTGAGCGTGTCGGAGATTCCGGGATCCGGAATGGACACGGAGAAGACGGAAGCGAGCCAGGTGATTCCGCCGAACGACATTGCGGACTTGCCCATCGCGGGACGCGACTTCATCGACTTTGTGCTGCTGACGCCGACGGCCAACGTGGGGCGGAGCACAGCAACGGGGGCACAGTCTCCCTTTCAGGAGACGGTGCTGCAACTGAGCTTTGGTGGACTGCGGGAGACCCACAGCTCTTATTTCGGTCTCGATGGCACGGATTATTCGGTGAGCCTTTCCGGGGTCCAGCACGTGAGCCCTTCGCTGGACTGGGTTCAGGAGTTCCGGGTGGTGGACGGACCTTATACGGCGGACAACGGAAGAAACCTGGGATCGGTGGTGAACACGATTACGAAGTCGGGAACGAACGTGGTGCATGGGTCGGCTTATGAATACTTCCGCAATGGCGCAGTCGATGCGGATAATCCGTTGTCGGCTCCCGGACTGCACACGCTGCGCGTGAACCAGTTCGGCGCCGATGCGGGAGGACCGATACGTCACGCGAAGACGTTTTACTTCACCGGATATGAAGGGCAGCGGCGCGGCGAATCGCCTATTTATTCGAGTTTTATTCTTGGATGCGTCAACGGGCAGAACTGCATGGGTCCAGGCACGCCGAGCATCAATCAGGTGAAGGAGCTGTTCGGACTGCAGCCGGAGGTGCTGAGCTCGGTGCTGGAAACCGATGACTACGACAAGGCGATGGGCAAGGTGACGGAGGTATTCAGCGATCGCAACGTGCTGAACCTCGGATACCTGTTTGCCGATGATCGCAAGGGAGATGTACCAACCGCGGCGCCGGGGCAGGGGCTGCCGTCGACGTATCGCGATAATCCGGTGCGGGATCAGGCGGTGTACGGGAACTTTCTGCATCTTTTCAATCCGCGCTGGACGTCGGAGAGCGTGCTGGATTTCGGAGACCGCGTTTTTCACATGATTCCCCACGGCGCGGGATTCGAACCGACGCTGGATGTTTCGGACACGCTGGTGACGGGCGGATTCACGGGGAGCGTGTCGTATTACAGAGAGCCGCACTTTGAAGCGCAGGAGAATCTGACCTGGGTGCATGGGGCGCATTCGGTGAAGCTGGGTGGCGGTTTCGAGCCGGTATGGATCGCGGCCGATACGACGTTCTTCAGCCCGGGCGGCGCCATCTTCACGCCGCAGAGCTTCTTCGGCGCCGGTGAGTTTGCAGGGCCGCCGTTCGGGCCGGGGACGCCGGTGCAGTTCCTGTTCCTGGAGCCGAGCTCATATTTCGGAGAGCAGATTCCGTCGCGACCGGCGCCGTTTGGCGGGTCTCTGTATGGGGGCGCGGCGGCGCAGGATTTCGTGAATGCCACGGATCTGCATTTCTGGCATCGGATGGTGAACTTCTACGGGCAGGATCAGTGGAAGGCGACGGAGCGACTGTCCATCACCGCCGGTCTTCGTTACGACTTCGATGTTTTTCCAACAGCGAGGGATGTGCGTCTGATCGGCGCGATGAATCCGACGAATTATGGAAACGTGCAGCCGCGGGTGGGCGTTGCTTATGCGCTTCGGGGAGGAAAACAGATTATCCGCGCGGGATTCGGCCTGTTTACTGGACCATGGGATTACAGCGACCTGATGGTGGGTTGGCAGGGGGCGTCGGCGTTTACTTCGATGAACAATCCGCTGGTGCCGGACTTTAATACGTCGAATGGAGTGGTGGGATTCGGGCCGTCGGGTGTGGTCGGGGTGTCGGGTCCGTTTCTGGCGTCGCAGGCGTTTCGGAGTTACGCGACGACGGGCACGTACCCCGCGCCCGGAGAGCTGCAACAGTTCCCACTGGGATATATCCAGCGCAAGTTTTCGAATCCATATGCGGAACAGGGGAGCCTGGAAATCGAGAGCCAGCTTGGCGCCGGATGGGTGCTGACCACGGGCTACCAGTTCGTTCACGGTCTGAAGCTGCCGGTCTACTACAGCGTGAATGGACTGCCCAACGGAACGTTGCCGGATGGGCGGCAGTCGTTTGCGCCGGCCGACCCGCGCTTCGGGTTTGCGCTGATTGCCACACCCACCGGGTACTCGATCTACAACGGCGGAATCTTAAGCGTGCGCAGGAACTTTGCGGGCCACTACAGTGTGCTCGCAAACTATACGTATTCGAAGTCAATCGACATTGCGACCGATGTGCAGCTGACGGATACGCCGCAAAACTATCTCGATCCGAACGAGGATCGATCGGTGGGAGACAACGATATCCGGCACCGCGCCACGGTATCGCTGGTGGCGGAGAGCCCGACGCACTGGCCGGCGGCGCTGCGCAACTTCAAAGTGTCGACGCTGAACACGCTGCAGAGCCCGCGGTATTATTCGATACTGGCGGGATTCAATGTACTGGGCGACGGCTTCCCATTTTCCGACCGGACCGGCGACGTGGGGAGGAACTCGTATCGTGGGGCGTCAAACTATGACAGCGATCTGCGCCTGCAAAGGGTATTTCATCTGACGGAACGCGTGAGCACGGAGGCGAGTGTGGAAAGCTTCAATGTGTTCAACCACCGCAACGTGCAAAGTATCGATCAGGTGTACGGGGCGCCGGATTTTCTGGGTCCGGTGCCGCAACAGTTCGGGGACGGGATCGGGAGCCCGGCGAATCCAACGTTTGGGTCGCCGAATTTTACGGGCCCGGCGCGGCAGATGCAGGCATCGCTGCGGATGAACTTCTAGCAAACGAATTGTGAGGAGGAAGACGATGGCACATATCGCAATTGAAGAGGGCGTACCGGGGATTGTGGGGGCGTTTGGGTTCAGGCCGGAGACGGCGAAGCCGATGCGGGAGCTGGCGGAAATTCTGCTGCGGGGGCCGAGCACGCTGACCAGCGCGGAGCGGGAGGCGATTGCGGCGGTGGTTTCGTCGGGGAATGAGTGCCGGTTTTGCCAGCTGTCGCACAGCGCGGCGGCGGCGGAGCATCGCGGGGGGCGCGAGGCAGACTATGAGTGGATTGAAGCGGTGAAGTCGAATCCCGAGGGCGCGGATGTTTCGCCGAAGTTGCGGGCGCTGCTGCGGATTGCGAGCAAAGTGCGCGAGGGCGGGAAGAAAGTCACGGCGCAGGATGTTGCGGCGGCGCGCGAGCAGGGGGCGACGGACCTCGAGATCCACGACACGGTGCTGATCGCGGCGGCGTTTTCGATGTACAACCGCTACGTGGATGGGTTGGCGACATGGCAGCCGGAAGGCATGGCGGCCTACAAGCCGATGGGGAAGATGATGGCGCAGGAAGGGTATGCGCGGCCGGCTGGGGAACCGGTGGGTGCGAGGCGCTGAGAGAACAGCCTGTAGCCTGTAGCCTGTAGCCGGTAGCCGGTAGCCGGCAGCCTGTAGCCGGTAGCCAGTAGCGGGTAGCGGTTGCTCGTTATCGCTGCTGTGGGGTAGAGGCTGGCGCGGATGGCGGAGGCGCGGCGCCTTCGGGTTGTTTCTCGAAGGTGAAGCTGCAGGGGCGGCTTTCGATGCCGAGGCCGGTGTCGCGGGTGCCTGTGCCTTTGTTGCCGTCGAAGTGCGCTTTGACGGTGTAGTGGTAGTCTTCGCCCTTGTGCGCGAAAAGGCCGTGGGCGTTGGCGCGGTTGGCGAGGATGCCGTTGACGTCGAGTTTGGCGTTGCCGTCGTCGCCGATTTTGCCGGTGATGATTTCGTAACCGGGCTGATCGGGGGTGCCCTTGTCACCCTTGAGGGTGTTGCCGTCAATGGTGGTGGGAATCTTGCGGATCAGCTCTTCCATCTTGCCCTGGGCGGGGCAGTCCTGGGTGGTGAGCCACTGGCCATCGAACTTTTCCGCGGCGATGGAGGTTGCGGGCAGAAGCGCGAGGGCGCAGGCTGAGGCGGACAGAAGGAGCACAGGGAGTCGAAAGGAATGCATCGCGAGCCTCCAATGATCACAAGCCAGGGATGATGGGCGGGGGATTCTTTTTTAGCAGGGGAGGGATGGGGTTGTAAACGGGGCGGTGGCGAGGCTTCAGCGCACTACGCCCATATTGTCGGCGGGCCAGTAGATGAAGGTGGCTTTGCCGTAGATGAGGTCGCGATCGACGGGGCCGAAGTCGCGGGAGTCGCTGGAAATGGAGCGATGGTCGCCCATGACGAAGTAGTCGCCGGAGGGAATGAGTATTTCGGGCATGGAGCGGGTGTCGAGGTAGCGGTGGGGGACGTAAGGCTCGTCCAGAGGCTGGTCATTGACCCAGACGCGGCCGTGATCGATGAAGATGGAGTCGCCGGGGAGCGCAATGACGCGCTTGATATAGCTCTTCTCGGGATCGCGGGGGTAGTGGAAGACGATGACGTCGCCGCGCGAGATTTTTTCGAAGCGGAAGAAGAATTTGTCGATGAAGAGGCGGTCCTGGTCGCGCAGTCCGGGCTGCATGCTGGTGCCTTCGACACGCACCGGCTGATAGAGGACGGTGACGATGATCAGCGAGGCGATGACGGAGATGCCGATGTCGCGGGCCCAGACGCGGAAGCGGGACATATCGCGCATCCAGCGGCGCCCGCGGATGCGGAGGCGGATGAGTTCGCGGGTCCAGACGCGTCGACGGGGGTTGAGCACTGGCGTTGGTTCCTTGATTACCTAATGTAACTTAACTTGGACTCGATTCAACAGCTCTTTGATTCAGCCAAGGCGTCCCTCAGGGGCTGAAGCCCACGTCGTTTTCAGGCTCTTACGGCACGGCTGAAGCCGTGCCCCTTCAAAGCCAACGCAGGGGCTAAAGCCCGCATCAATTTCCGGCGGCTACGGCACGAGTGAACTCGTGCCCTGATACAAAACCAGGATGGCGCGAATCCCGGGTCTCAAAATCGAGACCCGGGCCAGCCAGGTCTGTCTTATTGAAGTTCCGGAACTCGTGCCCTGATACAAAACCCAAATCGTACTGGATGCGTGAAGTTCATACCCTCATACAGAACTGGATGCTTCCGGACGGTGCGAAGCTCTTCTCGGATTCGTCGAAGCCTTCTTCGCGGCGTTCAGCCGGGCAGCCTTTCGTTAGCTGCAACCGAGGCTCCCGGTGGGGCAAAGGATTTGCTCGCGGTGCGGCTTGGGGAGAGGTTGCTGCTGGCTGGAGGCGGGGACGAGGCTGGTGGGCCCGTTGATGTTCGCTTCCTGGACTTGCAGGGGACGCTGAAGGACCATTTCGACCTGGGTGCCGGAAGGAATGTTGACGTCGGCGCCGCGGGTGAAGAGGGCGACAATGCCGGCGGCGGCGAGTCCGGCACCGGCGCCTTCGAGGCCTCCGGCGAGGGGATGGCCGCCTTCGAGGCCGCCGATGGAGCCGATGGTGGCGCCGGTGGGCACGGCGACTTTGGCGGTTTCGCCGGCGTTATGCGCCTTGTTGCTGCCGCCATCCTGCTCGATGGTGCCCTCGTCGCCGTTGACCTTCTGATGTTCGGCGCCAGGCATGCTGTTAACAACGCCTGGGATTTCAACGACGGAGCCATTGGAGAAAATCATGGAGGTGAAGTGCATGTTGAGCTGCGCCTTTTTGGCGCCGACGCCGCGGCCGGGGCGGACGACGCTGTCGACGACTCCCTGGACATAGACGCCGGAGGGGATAACGACGCGGGCGCCGACGACGACGGGAAAGATGGAGTAGAGATAGACGCCGTCACCGGGGCGAGCGCTTTTGGTGTTGATGGCGCTGCGGACTTCGAGGAGGACTTTGGTTCCCGCGGGGACCAGGATGATGTTGGGGGCTGCCGCCGGTGCGGCCAGGGCTGCGGGCGCCGGCGATGCGGCGGCGGTTTGGGTGGGAGCGGGTGTCGGCTGCGAGACGGGTGTGGCCGGTACTGCAGAAGGGGGCGGAGTCGCATCGGGCGGCGCCGTTTGCGCGGCGGCAGCGATGGTTCCGGCGAGCAGGAGTGCGGCGAGGGTGAGGCGGTAGTTGGTCATCGGCGGCCTCCGGGAACCATTGTATGGCGCATCGGGGATTCTGCTTTCATTCTTTTGGGCTGCAAGTGCAGGCATGCGGTTGGCGACCCTCTCAAAGGAGATGGGAAGGGACGCATTCATTGGACCGCGGGGCGGTGCGAGGGTGAGCGGCAAAGGTGCGCGCCTCCCGATCCTTGCGGAATGGGAGGCGAGTGGGAGGCAACCAGTGTGGATTAAGCCGCGGCAGTTTTTTTGGCGGCAACGATGGCCCAGGCGAAGCAGGCCGCGATGAGCGCTTCGGTGATCACGGGTGCAGAAAAGAAGTAGAAATAGGAATTGACGGCAAAGGCGAGATAGGCGACGAAGAAAGTTGCGAAGACAGGGCGGAGTTGCGGGGCGGCCGTCCTGGCGAGGGAGGCGAGCTGCCAGAAAACGATGGATTCGGCAGTGAGGGAGATGGTTACACCCAGGCCCATGCCGCGGAAGAATTGAAAGTACGTTCGAGTGACGCCCATGACGGTAAACGGGTTGGCTTGCATGGTGTGAAGGACCATGGTGGCGGGGCCGGGCGGAGTCTTGCCGAAGACTCCGCCGATGGTGTGAAGAACCGCGTGGATGAAGGCGAGGACGGCAGCGATGCGCACGGGAAGGACGGCTTTCATGCGGTCGCTGCCTCGTTGGTTTTCTCGACCACCTGAGCGAAGCTGTCGAGGATGGCGATCCAGGCGCCGGGGCTGTTGAACATGGCAACGAGCTGCTCGTAGCCTTCGCCGTGGCGCTCGAGGCCGCGGTGTTCGAGATTGACGCGGGTGGAGGACGGACCCTCGGGGATGAAGCTGATCTCGACCTGGCTGGCTTTGGACATATCGGGATTGAATTTCCAGTCGGGTGAATCGTGGCCTGGGCCGATGTGCCAGGAGAAGCAGACGCGGTGGGGCGGATCCCAGGCGAGGACGGTGCCCCAGTCGCATTGCTCGCCCGCGACATTGCGCTCGTACCAGCGGCCGCCGACGCGGGGCTCGACGAAGATGGCATTGAAAGGCGTGGAGCCCAGGTGATGGGTGGCGGGCCACCAGGTCTCCATTTGTTCAACGAATACGGAAAAGGCGCGGTCGATGCCGGCGCGGACGAGGACGCTTTTACGAACGACGGCTTCTTGTGCCTGAAGGGGCATGCTTTTCTCCTTTGTGCGGCTGGTTCCTGCGAGGTTTTTCCGGCGGGGATTTTTCGGCGGCGGACTGAAAGTTGCGCATGGCGTTGTCCCAAAGCTGATCGAAGTGGGCGCGGAGGCGGGCGATGCCTTCAGGGCTGAGTTGATAGAGACGGCGGGTTCCGGCGCGGGTGTCGGTCACAAGGCCAGCTTGCCTGAGGACGCGCAGGTGCTGAGAGACGGCGGGACGGGTGACGGGGAGGGTGCGGGCCAGCTGGTTGACAGCGATGGGACCGGCGGCGAGCTTCTGGAAGATGGCCATGCGGGTGGAGTCGCCGAGGGCGTCGAGGCCGGCCTGTAGGTAAGTGTCCACTAACGGTAAGTTATCACGAACCGTTGGGATGTCAAGGGGCAGCTGGTGGCGGGTCCGGGCGAGGGGTGAATCTTCAGGGATGGACGCCGGTGTTGTCGACTGAGACGACGATGCAGTCTTCGTGATTCTGGGCGTTGTGCCGGCAGCTTTCGATGGCCTTGTGCTTCGCGTCGTCGGTGGTCATTTGCGCGACCGAGACCCCGTAGAAGTGCGGGGAGACGGCGAAGGCCTTGTGGGGCCCGAGGAGGAGATAGTTTTGCCAGGCGTGCTGGCCGGCGTCGTTGAGGCCGGGTGGAGGGGGGATGTTCGGCGGCTGGATTTCCGGAAACGGCTGGGGCAGTGGATTGAGCTGATGGCCGTTGAGGAAGGCGTCGACGGTGTCGGACCAGGCTGAGACATGAGAGAAGAGGTGGTGGCCGTCGTCGCCGTTGGGAGGAGCCAGGACGAACTGGTCGTTGCCGCCCTGGGAACGGAAGGCGGCGTCGAACTTCTGGGCTAGCTCGGGCCAGAAGAATTTGTCATTCTGCGCGTAGATCCAGAGCATGGGTACGCGAGAGCGCTTGCCGAAGTCTTTATAGGCGTGGATGAGGTCGTCGGGATTGCAGACATCGTGATCGCCTTGTGAGCCGCGGCCTCCGGCGAAGTTGATGGCGGCGACGAGCTGCGGAGGCGCCTGCGCGGTGAGGGCTACGGTGGTTAGGCCGCCGGTGGAAACGCCGACGGCGATGGCTCGCAGCGGATCGACGTTGGGCAACGTACGCGCGAAGTCCATGGCTACGCGCAGGTCCTGGGCAGCGTACTCGGCGGCTGACTGGTAGTCGGTGGCGGGGCAGCGTCCGGCGTGACGGCCATCCTGTTCGCCGCCGGAGCGTCCATAGCCGCGGCGGACGACGACGATGACAACCCAGCCGCGGCGGGCGAACCACTGGGCCTGCGGGATAAAGGCCCAGGGGGTGACCTCAGCATGCTCCTCCGGCTTGCGCGAGGAGCCATGGGTGATGACGACGAGGGGATGCTTGCCGGGCAGGTCGGCGTAGACGAGCAGAGCATCGAGGCCGTTGGGAGCGGCCTGGGTCCAGCGAATGAACAGCTCGCGCTCGACGTAGTGCGGCGGGGTGACGGTCTGAGCCCTGACGCTCAGGAACGCGAGAAGGAGAAGCAGGCAGCGCCAGGTTCGCACAGAAGAACTTTACAACGGGTGCGACTCACTGAGCGGGCCGAGTGGCGTGTCTGCGTTGACACGGCGTGTCTGGCGGGACACGCGGTTTCGAAGGGCTTCGGACGGTTAACTCATTTGTTTTCCGGGTGCGGACGATTGGTCCGCGGGGTGCACTTTGTCGCGGCGCAAGGCAACGATGCGAGGCGACATGAAAAGCCCAATGACAACGATGATTGCAGCAAGCTGCCTGGTTCTCTCGGCGTTGCAGGTTGTGGCGCAGAAGACGCAAGCGAAGGCGGACGGGGCGCCGACGGTTGCGATCCGGACAGCGACGGCGCAACGGCACGCGGTGACGCGGGTGATCGTGGTCAGCCTCGAGGACCGGCGGCTGGGGGTGGTGGAAGACGGCACGG
>JBEKIN010000175.1:0-9348 GCA_050011735.1 Acidobacteriaceae bacterium
TCTGCCTCACCCTCCTCATCTCTCTCGCCCCCGCATTCTCCCAAACCACCGCCGACGTCGAAACCCGCCGCAAAGCCCTCAACGGCCTCTTCGCCCAAATCTGGGAAGACCGCCTCAGCCACTCCCCCGAATTCGCCTCCACCATCGGTGACAAGCGCTTCAACGACCAGCTCACCGACTACTCCGTCGACGCCTGGAACCAGCAGCTCGCCCGCGGCCGCGACTACCTCCGCCGCCTCGGCGAAATCGACACCGCCGACCTCACCGATCAGGAGGTCCTCAGTAAGGACCTCATGGTCCGCCAGCTCATCGAAGACCAGGAGGAGTCCGCCTTCAAGCCCTGGGAAATGCCCGTCAACCAGTTCAACGGCCTCCATCTCTCCTTGCCCCAGCTCGTCCCCCGCCTCAGCTTCGCCACCGCGAAGGACTACGACGACTACATCGCGCGGCTCAGCAAAGTTCCCGCCGCCTTCCGCCAGGTCTCCGACAACATGCTCACGGGGATCGACGACCAGCGTGTGCCGCCCAAATATCTTCTCGAAAAAGTCCTCGTCCAGGTCAACGCGCTCCTCGCGCAAAAGCCCGAGGACAGCCCCTTCGCGCAGCCGCTCAAGAAATTCCCCGCGACCATCGCAGCCGCCGACCAGACCCGGATCCACGACGAAGTCATCGCCGCCATCACCAAGCAGGTTTACCCCGCCTATCAGCGCTTCGCTCGATTCCTTCAGGCTACCTATATCCCTGCCGGCCGCGCCGACCCCGGGGTCTGGTCCCTCCCCGACGGCGACGCGTACTACGCCTTCCGCGTAAAGCAAAGCACCACTACCGATCTAACCCCCGCGCAGATTCACAAAATCGGCGAAGACGAGGTTGCGAAAGACGAAGCCGACATGCTCGTCATCGCGAAGAAGCTCGGCTACGCGGATATCGCTGCGCTCCGCGCCGCCATCAACGCCAATCCCAAGCTCCACCCCACCAGCCGCGACGCTCTCCTCGACCTTTACCGCGCCGACATCGACAAGATGCGTCCCAAACTCCCCGAGCTCTTCGGCCGTCTGCCCAAAGCGCCGCTCACCGTCGAAGCCGTTCCCGCCTTCATGGAAAAAGATCAAGCCCCCGCCTACTACGATCAGGGCACGCCCGACGGATCTCGCCCCGGCACCGTCTTCGTCAACACTTACGACTTCGAGCACCGCTCCCTCGCCAACGTTGAATCCATCTCCTACCACGAAGGCCTGCCGGGCCATCACCTCCAAATCTCCATCGCTCAGGAGCTCACCGGCCTGCCCCAGTTCCGCAAATACCTCCACTACACCGCCTACACCGAAGGCTGGGGACTCTACGCCGAGCGTCTCGGCAAAGACATCGGCTTCTATCAGGACCCGTACTCCGACTTCGGCCGCCTCGAAGCCGACACCTTCCGCGGCGTCCGCCTCGTCGTCGACACCGGCGTCCACTCCGATCACTGGACCCGCCAGCAGATGGTCGACTACTTTCACGCCCACTCCGGCCTCGACGACGCCACCGTTAACGCCGAAGTCGACCGCTACATCGCCTGGCCCGCCCAGGCCCTCGGATACAAAATGGGCCAGCTCAAAATCCTCGACCTCCGCGCCCGCGCCGAAAAAGCATTAGGCCCAAAATTCGACCTCCGCGCCTTCCACGACCAGGTCGTCGACTCCGGCGCATTACCCCTCGACGTCCTCGACGCCAGAATCACCGCCTGGATTCAGAGCCAGTCCGCCTCGCCGTCAGCAAAATAAATCGCGTTTGAGACCCGGGAAAGCGCGAAGCGCCCGCCTTGAAACCTGCCGGCTGGCACGATCCTTCGGTGCACTCTGTCCCCTGCACCCTGTCCCCTGTACCCTGTTTTCATGTCCGACACCACGACAGACCTCACCCGCGCACGCATCGCCATCCTCGGCGCCGGCAAAATGGGCGGCATCCTTCTCCAGGCGTTCCTCAAGCAGCAGATCCTCTCGCCCGACCGCCTCTTCGCGACTGTCGCCCACGCCGAGCGCGCCGCCGCGCTCTCCTCGCAATGGGGCATCGAAGTCTCCACCGACAACGCCGCCATCGCCGGCAAGGCTGACGTCATCCTGATCGGCGTCAAGCCTCTTCAGGTCCCCGCGCTCGTCGAAGAAATCCGCCCCGCGCTCACTTCCGACAAGCTCCTCATCTCCTTCGCGGCCTCCGTCCACACCGAGGCCATCGAGCGCGCCGCCGTTGAAGAAGTCCCCGTCATCCGCGCCATGCCCAACACGCCCTCGATGCTCGGCGCTGGCATCTCTGCGCTTTGCCGCGGCCGCTTCGTCGAGCCCCAGCACATGGCTCTCGCCGAAAGCCTCTTCACCGCCGTCGGCCGCACCGTCATCGTCGACGAAAAACACATGGATGCGGTCACTGGCCTCTCCGCCAGCGGTCCCGCCTTCATCTACATCATTCTCGAATCGCTCGCCGAAGCCGGCGTCAAGGTCGGTCTGCCCCGCGACATCGCCACTCTGCTCGCCGCCCAAACCACCTACGGCGCAGCCAAGATGGTCCTCGAAACCGGCTACCACCCCGCGCTCCTCAAGGACGCGGTCACCACCCCCGCCGGCTGCACCATCGACGGCATTCTCGAACTGGAAGAAGGCGGCCTGCGCGTCACCCTCATCAAAGCCGTCATGCGCGCCACCCAGCGCGCCAAAGAACTGGCCGCCGGCTGATAACCGAATTACCAAGGTCGATTCGGCTACCGGCTACCCGCCATTAGTAACCGGCCGCCAGCTATTAGTTCTCGACATAATTGCACGCTGCAAACTATCCTGCGAGCACTCGGTGGCTCCCATGCACGTTGTCACGGAAAAGCACCTGAAAGAAGCGGCAAAACAATATCCCGGCGCGGCCGCGCAAATCGCAGCCTGGCGGGCCATCGCCAGAGATGCGCGTTGGCGCAGCTTTATCGACCTCCAGCAGGTCTTCTCCGATGCCGATCGCGTCGGCGACTACGTCATCTTCAATATCGGCCGCAATCGCTATCGACTGGTCACCATCATTCACTACTCGCGGGAACCGGAGGGCGGGACCGCCGAAGGCCACATCTGGATTCGATCCTTCCTCACCAATAAGCAATACGAAAATGCCGCCAACTGGGACAAAGGAGTTGTCCGATGAGCAGAACCCTTGCCGATCCGGTTGAGATGATCCGCCGCGGCGCCCCTCGCCTCATCCGCTCCGACGAAGAACTCGCCGAATACACACGCGTTCTGCTTGGCCTTACCGCGAAACCAAAGCCCACCGCAGCGGAGCAGGAAGCCATCAACCTCCTCACCTTCCTCATCGAGCACTATGAAACCGTGCGTTACCCCCTCCCCAAAGGCAGCCCCATCGAGATTTTGCGTCTGCTCATTAAACGAAACGGCATCTTCCAGAGCACGCTCACGACCGAATTCGGCAACAAGACCACCGCTTCGCAAATCATGAGAGGCGAGCGGGAGTTCACGCGCAGCCACATCGCTCGCCTCAGTAAGCGCTTTCACGTCTCCCCTGCCGTCTTCTTCGACGAGGCATCCGCCATTCCCCTGCACCGCAACATGAAAAAGAAATCCGCCGCAACCAAAGCGCGGCGGGCCAACCCGTCGGCGAAAAGGACGGCCCGCGCTGTGACCCAAAAAGGTGGCGTCCGATGAGCAAGACACTCACCGATCCCGCTGACATGATCCGCCGCGGCGCTCCCCGCCTCATCCATTCCGACGAAGAACTCGCCGAGTACACGCGCACCCTGTTCAGCCTCACCTCGAAATCAAAGCCCACCCCGGCCGACCAGGAGGCCATCGATCTCCTCACCCATCTCATCGAGCAGTACGAAACCTTGCGCTACCCTCTTCCCAAAGCGCGCGCGGTTGAGGTTTTGCGCCTGCTGATGGAACGGAACGGCGTCTCGCAGGGCAAGATCACCCCCGAGCTCGGTTTTCAGGCCTCCGCCTCGCTCATCCTGTTTGGTAAACGCCAGCTCAACCGCGGTCACATCGCCCGCCTCAGCAGGCGCTTTCACGTTTCCCCGGCCGTTTTCTTCGACGAGCGATCGACCATTCCCCTGCGCCGCAAGATCAAAAAGAAGGCCCGCCCCGCCCGCGGTTGACGCATCGCAGCTTGGTCTATCTCCGGACTACAATCGAACTTCGGACCCTCCGCGTGACCGCCGCCATCCCAGCCACCGCTGCCACCGCAACCCACGTTCCCGCCCCGCTCCGCCGCTTCGCCTGGGCCGTCCTCGCGTACAACGTCGCCGTCATCGTCTGGGGATCCGCCGTCCGCGCCACCGGCTCCGGCGCTGGCTGCGGCGACCACTGGCCCCTCTGCAACGGAACCCTCGTCCAGCACCATCCGGCCATCGCCACCCTCATCGAGTTCGCCCATCGCGCCACCAGCGCCATCGACCTCCTCTGCGTCCTCGCCCTCGTCGTCTGGATCTTCATTGCCGTCCCGCGCCCTCACCTCGCACGCGCCTGCACCATCGCCGTCCTCGTTCTCACCCTCAACGAAGCCCTCCTCGGCGCGCTTCTCGTCCTCCTCGGCCACACCGCCCAGGACCGCTCACCCTCCCGCGCTGTCTACCTCGGCCTGCACCTCACGAACACACTGCTCCTGCTCGCCGCCCTCGCCCTCACCGCCCACTTCCTGGCCCGCCGCACGGGCGCATTTCGCGGATCCCTCACCCTCCGCACACCGCGTCTCGCCCTCACCGGCCTCATCGCCACCCTCATCGTCGGCGTCACCGGTTCCCTTGCCGCCCTTGGCGACACGCTCTACCCAGCGCACAACCTCATCACCGCCATCGCGCAGGATTTCTCCACCGGCAGCTCCTGGCTTCTCCAGATTCGCTGGCTCCATCCCGCCATCAGCATCATCGCCGGAATCTTCATCGTCTGGCTCATCGTCCGTAGCCTGCACGACTCCCCCAACCACACCCTCGCTATCGGAGTCCTGTTCCTCCTCGCCCTCCAGTACCTGCTCGGCGTTGCCGATGTCGCGCTACTCGCGCCCACCTGGATGCAGATGACCCACCTCCTCGGCGCAGACCTGCTCTGGATCGCCCTCGTCATCCTCTCCGCTCGCACCTGTCTCATCCCGACCGGATCATCACTCCGCGCATAATGACACCTGTCTCCCGATCCGGGATGTCGCGCCTTGCTTCCCGCCCATCCGCCAGATAGATTGCTGTGTTGGCGCGCCTTCGGCCCTCATCGCTGCCGAGTGCCCTGATCCACCGATTCGCCGAGTACGAAGGAAAGCTAATATGCGCATCTCCCGCCGCCTCGCTGCAAACGTTTTCACGGCCCTCCTCATCGCCGCCACTCCTCACCTCGACGCCCAGGCCACCAGCTACTCTGACAAGCCGCCGCTCCTCCTCGGCGCCGCCTGGTATCCCGAGCAGTGGCCCGAGTCCCAGTGGGATCACGACCTCGCCCTCATGGAAGCCGCCCACATTGATGTCGTCCGCGTCGGCGAATTTGCCTGGAGTTCCATGGAGCCCTCTGAGGGCAATTACGACTTCGGGTGGCTCGACCGCGCCATCACCCTCGCGGCCAAACATCACATCTGCGTCGTCCTCGGCACACCCACCGCCGCCCCGCCCGCGTGGCTCACCACCAAATATCCTGAGACCCTCCGCGTCGACAACGAAGGCCGCCGCGACGAGCACGGCAACCGCCAGCAGTTCTCCTTCACCGATCCCAAATACCGCCAGTTCGCCCACGACATCGCCGAGCAGATGGCCACCCACTACGGCCACAATCCCAACGTCGTCGGCTGGCAGCTCGACAACGAATACGCCAATCCCTCCTTCGACCCCACCGCGCGCGAGCAGTTCCACCAGTGGCTCGATAAAAAGTACGGAACCATCGCCGAACTCAATCGCCGCTGGGCCACCGCCTACTGGTCCCAGACCTACGACAGCTTCGACGAAATCCCCGCGCACGAACACGGCGAAAACCCCGCTCTCCTCCTCGAATGGAAACGCTTCGTCAGCGACACCTGGAAGAATTACTCCGAAAATCAAATCTCCGCCATCCGCCCCCACGCCGACCCGCGCCAGTTCATCACCACCAACACCATGGGCTGGTTCGACGGTTTTGACGAATACACCGTCCACAGCGTCCTCGACATCGCCGCATGGGACGACTACATCGACTCCGATCACTTCGACTACATTTCCAACGGCGCCACGCACGACCTCACGCGCGGCTACAAGAACAAAAACTTCTGGGTCATGGAAACCGAGCCCGCCTTCGTCAACTGGCGCAAGACCAACACGCCTCTGCTCAAGGGCCAGGTCCGCGACATGGCCTGGCAGGCCATCGGCCACGGCGCCGACACGGTCGAGTACTGGCAGTGGCGCAGCGCCCCCAACGGCCAGGAGGAATACCACGGCGTCCTCGTCGGCGCCGACGGCACCCCCGTTCCCGTCTATGACGAAATCCGCCAAACCGGTGAAGAATTCGCCAAAGCCGGATCCGCAATCGCCGGCACCTCACCCCACGCCGAGGTCGCCCTCGTCAACGACTTCGACAGCCGCTGGGCCATCACCTTCCAGCGCCACTCCGCCAATTTCGATCCCGTTGGCGAGATGCTCGCCTTCTACCGCCCCCTGCGCGAGCAGGCACAGTCTGTCGACATGATCTCCATCAACGCGCCTCTTGACGGATACAAACTCGTCGAGCTCCCCGGCCTCAACGTCATCTCACAGACCACTGCCGATCGCCTCATGGCCTGGGTCCGCAACGGCGGCCATCTCCTCCTCGGTCCCCGCTCCGCCATGAAAGACGAATTTAATGCCCTCCAGCCCGAGCGTCAGCCCGGCCCACTCGAATCCTTCCTCGGTGGCCGCGTCGATCAGTTCTACGCCCTCGATTCCGACGTCCCCCTCACGGGCGACCTCGGCACCGGCACCGCCAACATCTGGGCGGAGCAGCTCAGCGTCCAGTCCCCCGACACTAAAGTCGTCGAGCGTTATGGCAAGAGCAATGGCTGGCTCGACGATCAGCCCGCCGTCCTCACCCGCCAGGTCGGCAAAGGCAGCATCACCTACGTCGGAGCATGGCTCGACGCGGAAACCCTCGATAAGCTCACAGCTCAGTTGCTCGGGAACGCCGGCGTCAAGCCCATCCCCCCTGGCGTACCCGCAGGCGTCGAAGTCTGCCGCCGCTCCGGGGCAGGAAAATCCATTCTCATCCTCATCAACCACACCACCGGCGACCAGCACGTCTTTCTCCCCGCACCCATGCGCGATCTCATCGGCAGTCAGGGATCCGCAGTCACCGCGGTCGAGCTGCCAGGGTATGGCGTCGCCGTCCTCGCATCGGAAAAATGATTTAGATTGGCTGAGGCTTCCGCTCGCCGGGAATCGTCCAGCCCAACAAGTTTGTTGTCCTCCCAAACGCCGGAGATCCTCGTGGTCTCCGGTGCTCTTTCTCCCCAACCACGCAGCCACCGGGCCCCTATTTCCCGTGTCCCGGTCCCTGTTTTCCGTCCCCTGTTCCTCGTTCCTTGGTCACGATTCCCTGGTTCCTGATCCCGATTGCCTCTTCAAATTGCCTGGTCCCCAATACCTGCCTCTGATACACCCGCGAAATCGCCCGCAGCACCGTCTTCGCCGGAACCTTCCCGTCCTCGCCCGCAAACACAATCTCCCCCTCCCGCTTCGCCTGCGGACGGTAATACCACCGGCTCAACAGACACAAATGATCCGCCGCCTCTCCGCTCCGACTCTTGCCCCGCGCCTTTCGCGCCGTTGCCGGAGCCAGCTCCGCCAGCGCTCTCTCGAGCCTCTCTTCCAGCTCGTCCCGCGAAGCCACCGTCACAACGGACCCCTCCAGCGGAACAGCCTCCATCGGCCCCACCGGATGCGCATACAGCGAAGTAGATCCCGCCGCCTCATTTGCGTGCCGCATCCCCACCACCGAAAACAGCGCCGGCCCGCGCAACGACCCCCGCGCCAGCGAAAACAGCGACACATGTTCCGCCTCGGCCGCCGCCTGCACCACCACGCCATCCAGATGCGCAAGCGCCCGCACCACTTCCGGAACCCCCGCCGCAGCAGCTTCAGCTTTCGCCAGCCGCGTATGGAGCTCGGCCGCCTTCTCAAATTCCATCAATTCCGATGCCCCATCCCGCTCCTTCCTGAGCGCCTCCACCAAACTCTCGCCGCGCGTCCGCAAAAACGCCCGCACCGCCGCCGCTTCCTCCTCGTACCGCTCATCCGTGCAGCCCTTAAAGCACGGCGCCAGGCACTTCTTCATCTCCGAATACACGCACCCGGGAAACGCCGGGTCCGGCGCCAGATCCTCAACGCACCGCCTCAGTTTGAACAGATCCAGCATGTCTTCACTGAATCGTTCTGCCGCGACCCGCGATGGAAACGGCCCGTACAGGTCCTCCATCGCCGCTTTTGTAACGCGATTAGTTACGTATACGCGCGGATAATCGTTCTCCACGCTCATTCGTATCAGTGACGGCGACTTAAGATGCAACCGCTTCCGCGCCCGCTCCCCAAAGGCCGTCCACGAAGCCTCATACAGCCGCAGCCGCGCCTCGAAATCCGACCCCGTCAGCGCGTATTCGACCCGCGCCACTCGTCCCGCTAGCTGTAACCGCTTCGACTGATCCGGCCGCGCGTCTAACAATCTGCGCAGGCGCCGCCGCAGATTCGGCGTCCGGCTGATGTACGGCTCCGCCCGCCCATCCTCCCCGAACAGCGCAAACACGCCCGCCGCCGCAGGAATCTCCTCCCATGCCGGTTGCGCCGCACTAAACGGGATTTGATTCGGGAACACGCGCGTGACCCCTGACTATATCTCGCCCGCAGCGGACGGCAGCGGTTCCGCTCGACTGTACCCTGTGGCCTGCACCCTGCACCCTGCCTTTACGCCCCGGCGATGGTCATCCCATCCATTCGCAGCGTCGGTGCCGCCGTCGCCCCCCGAAACACCAAATCGCTCCCGATCGCCGTGATGTTCCGCAGCATCTCCCGCAAATTCCCCGCAATCGTGATCTCGTGCACCGGGTAAGCCAGCTCGCCATTCTCAATCCACAGCCCTGCCGCCCCGCGCGAATAATCCCCCGTCACCAGATTCACGCCCTGCCCCAGCATCCGCGTCACATACAAACCGCGCTCCACGCCGCGAATAATCTCCTCCGCCGCCACCGTCCCGGCCTCAAGATACAAATTCCCCGCATCCAGATACGGATTCCCGGCCAGTCCCCGCCCCGCATTGCCCGTGCTCTTCATCCCCAGCTTCCGTCCCGCATACGTATTCAGAACGTAGTTCCGCAGCATACCCTTCTCGACAATCACCGTCCGCCGGC
>JBEKIN010000176.1:0-9219 GCA_050011735.1 Acidobacteriaceae bacterium
ATGCGGCTGACCGTATGTTTGGGATCACGATGCTGGTTTCTATAGCGACGCGCGCAGCGCTGCCTCTCGACAACTTCACGCACGAAAACCAGGTGGACTGAGGCATCGGCGCTGTATTTGTGACGAGCGGCTATGGGAGCCGGTCGCGGCGGCGTGATATATTTTGCGGACCTTCGCTCCAAAAGGATACGCACCATGAAGAGAATTGTATTTCTGCTGTGTCTGAGTCTTTCGGCCGGCGTGTTTGCGCAGAGCAAGCAACCACCGACAACACTGCGCGGCGTTCTGCTGGAGCAGCTGCATACCACGCACGATGAAGAAGACTGGTTTGTCCCGGCGAAGATCGCGGTGGCGGGACTGACGGCAGAGCAGGCGAAATGGATGCCACCGGGCGGCGGGCACTCCGTAGGGCAGCTGGCGTATCACATCTGGTACTGGGACAACCGGTCGCTGCAGCAGTTCAAGGGGGAGAAGCCGGCGCCGTTTGACGGAAACAACAACGAAACTTTCACCGACTTCAACGCAGCCCAGTGGGAAGACCTGCAAAAGAAGCTGGACCAGGTGCTGACGGACTGGGAGAAAGCGGTGGACGCGGCCGACGACCAGAAGCTGGCGGCGAATGCGTCGCTGATCGCGCATGTGGGAGCGCACAACGCTTACCATCTTGGGCAGATCCTTTACGTGCGCAAGCTGGAGGGTGTGTGGGACCCGAGCAAGGGTGTGAAGTAACAAGCTGTTTTCGGGCGCTGCGCAATCCGATCGTGTGGGTGTGGTCGTATATCTGACAGACATGCGACCGCGCTCGATCCTTTTCGCCGTGCTGCTCGCGTTGCTGCTGGCCGGGCTGGCTCTGGCTGAGACGCCGGAACCACAGCTATCGTGGCAACCGTGGTCCGATGGAGTGTTCGCGCAGGCGCGGGCGGAGCACAAGTTCGTGCTGCTGGATCTGGAAGCGGTTTGGTGCCACTGGTGTCACGTGATGGACGACGTGACGTACAAGGATCCCATCGTGGTGCGGCTGCTGCGCGAACGTTATTTGCTGGTGAAGGTCGATCAGGATTCGCGGCCGGATATTTCGAATCGCTACCAGGATTATGGCTGGCCGGCGACGGTGGTGTTTGCGGGGGATGGGTCGGAGATCGTCAAGCGGCAGGGATATATTCCGCCGCGGCCGATGTCGTCGATGCTGCAGGCGATCATCGACGATCCATCGCCGGGGCCCAGCGTGGTGAAGGAAGCGGCGTTTCACGCGGCGACGACTTCGGCGATCCCGGCGGCGCTGCTGGAACGCGTGCGCGGCGGATACGAGAAGCAATATGACAAGGCCGCCGCGGGGTGGGGGTTTGGGCACAAGTATCTCGATGGCGACTCCGTGGAGTACGCGATGCGGTTGGGCGCGCGCGGGAATGCCGCCCTGGCCAGGCGCGCTGGCGATACGCTGCACGATGCGACGGCGCTGATCGATCCCGTGTGGGGCGGGATGTATCAATATTCGGTGGATGGGGTGTGGACGGAGCCGCATTTTGAGAAGCTGATCTCGATTCAGGCTGTGGCGTTGCGGGAATACTCGCTGGCGTATGCGCAAACGCAGAACCGGGAAGACCTGAACGCGGCGGAATCTGTGCGCCGGTATGTGACGAATTTTCTAATGTCGCCTGCCACCGGCGCGTTTTATGTTTCGCAGGATGCCGATTTGCATGACGGGCAGGAGAACGAGCCGTACTTCAAGTTGTCAGACGGCGATCGACGGAGGCAGGGGATTCCGCGTGTGGATCAGCATGTGTATGCGCGGGAGAACGGGTGGATGATTGGCTCGCTGTGCGAGTATTACGCGGCGTCGGGCGATGCTGGCGCTCTGGCGCAGGCGCAGCGGGCGGCGCGATGGATTACGGCTCACCGTGGTTTGCCGGGCGGCGGATTTCGGCATGGCGAGGGCGATCCAGCGGGGCCCTATCTGGGCGACACGTTGGCGATGGGGCAGGCATTCCTCGAACTTTACGACGTGACCGGGGACCGCGAGGATCTGCGCGCCGCAACGGCTGCGGGCGGGTTCATCGCAGCGCATTTTGCTCCGGCCGCGCACGGAACGGGATTTGTTACTTCCGCAACGGCGACGGACGCAGCGTTTCGGCCGCACCCGGATCGCGACGAAAACATCGCGCTGGTGCGATTTGCCAACATGCTGGCGCTGGCCAGCGGGGAAGAGCGCTTCCACGCGATGGGGCTGGAGGCGATGCGGTATCTGGCGGCGGAGTCGGTGGCGACTGAGCCTCTATCGGCAGGGATCCTGCTGGCGAACGAGGATTGTTCGGAGGCGCCGATTCACGTGACGGTGGTGGGAGCCGCGTCGAGCCGGGAGAGCGTGGCGTTGCATGACGCTGCACTGCGGTCGATTGCCTCGCATGAACTGATTGAGATTCGGGACCCAGCGGATCGCTCGCCGCTGCCGACGCAAGTCACGTATCCGCGACTGAATCGTCCGGCGCTGTTCCTGTGCACGGCGACGGCGTGCTCGTCGCCGGTGTTCGATGCGGATCAGGTGCGGGGAAAGATCGAGCGAGCGCAATTGCGCTCGGCGCGGTGAGACGCAGTGCTGGGTTGTTCCTATGACGCGGGCCGGTTCATCGGCCACCATCTTCGGACATGGTGACAATAGGCTTCGTATGCTGGTCCGAAGGTGCGCCGGAGGGTGGGTTCTTCGTAGATCACGACGAAGAGATGGCAGGTGAGGAGGAACGCCGCACCGTACGCGAGCAAGGCGGGCGACCGGAAGAACAGCGCAGCGCCGGCGAGGGCCAGGGTGGCGCCGATGTACATCGGATTGCGGACGAACCGGTAAGGGCCGCGGACTACCAGACGCCGGGGCGCGTCAAAGGGGGCGGGAGTGCCTTTGCCGATCCATACGAAGGTGAAGATGCACCAGAGGGCGATGGTCGCGCCGAGGGCACCCACGATCATGCCGGCGATCTGCGGCGCTTCGATCACCGGTGGACGGCCCAGACCTGACCAGGATAAGACGCGGGCGGGGAGCCAGATAAGCAGGAACGCGATGAACAGCGTAGCGTATGTGATCGCCCGAGCAGCAACGAACATACCGGCCGCCTTTCGCTGGTGCGGAGTGTAGCGCGGGCTGGTGGGCGGGTCAAACGGGAAGCTATTGGGCAGATGGGGTCGTGAGCGGAGCGTCATAAGCGGCTGCGGCAATTGCGCCGAGTGCTTCTCCGGCAATCTTCTGGGTTGCGTCCGGGTCGTCGAGAGATACGGAAACCATATTGACGTAGAGCGCGAGGATGAGGTGCTGGCCGCTCGCCGTATCCATGTAGCCGGCAAGGCCCTTTCCGGTGACGGTCAGTCTTTTATTCAAGGCGTCGTAGACCGAGAAGGTGCCGGTCTTGGCGTGCACGTGGCCGGCGGCGGGGGAAGCGACCTGGATTTTGGCCAGCGTCCCATCTTTGCCGAGGATGGGAAGCGAGCGATAGAAGAGGTCGAAGTCCTTCTGCGTGGACATGTAGCGCAGGTAATGGACCATGAAGTCGGGGGAGAAGAAGGCATCGCCGCCGGCTCCATCGCTTTGCGCAGCGCCGGTTAAGTCGAGGCCCGCTTTGGTGAGGAAGGCGCGTTCCTGATCGAAGCCCGCCTGCTTGACCTGCGTATCTTTGTGGGCGACGAGCGCGCCGAGGAGATACGGGGTGGTCGAGGCATGAAGATTCTGGCTGACCTTGAGGGTGATCTTCACTTCCTCATGGAAGGGCGGCGAGACGTGTTCGGCGACGAGTTTGTCGACCGTGTCGTTCGCTGCGAGCGCTTTGAAATCGATGGATTCCGCGGGCGCCGCGAGGGTGCAACGCACACCCTGCTCGCGCAGCGCCTCCATCAGGAGGGTCACAGCGTATCGGCTGGGCTCGGGAACCGCGTAGGAAGCCATGGCTGGTTTCGCATCCAGAGCCATGCTGCCGGTGAGGGTCACGCTGCGCGATCCGTCCGGGTTGAGCCTCTCCTCTTCGTAGTTGAGGGTGGTTTTTGAGCCAGCCTTTGCGGTTTTGGCGTGATTCACGAAGGTGACGTAGCTGGTTTGCGGTGCAATCTTCCATTGCACCGGAGCGTCTTCGGTTGCGCCGGGAGTGACGACGACGTCGATAAGATTATCGTTGACCACGATCGGCGCAATGGCGACGTCGGTCCCCAGTTCACGCTCGCCTTCCGGAAACAGAGTGTTATCCACCAGCAGCCTGCCCTCGACGCGTTTGATTCCTTTGGCGGCGATCTGCCGCGCGAACTCATGGATGACGAGAAGAGGGTCTCCGGGCAGTCCCTGACTGTCCGGGCCGCCGTAGGAATGGTCTTCATTTTCGAAGGCAAGCGTGCCATCGGGCTGGATGCGATTGGAGAGATCGGGATCTCCGCTGGCGACGAGCACCAGATCGCCTTTCAACACGCCGTTTTTCTGGATGGGTCCGGTACGGTAGATTCTGGTATGAAAGCGATAGTCCGGCCCGAGGAGTTCGAGAGCCGTGCCCTCGGTGAGCAATTTGGTTGTGGAACCGGGAACGAAGAGCTCCTGGGGGTTCAGCTGGTAGAGCACATCGCCGGTATCGGCTGCGACGAACTCGATTCCGAAACGGGAGTGCGCAAACTCCGGACGAGCCATGATGTTCTGGATGCGCTGCGGCAGAGACGCATCGGATTGGGCGGATGCGGGAGTGGCAACGGAACAGGAACAGAACACGAGCAGCGTTGTGCGCAAGGCGAGTTTGGCAATCATGCAATCGTCCCCGGATTGACTGTGAGCGGCGGATGCCGTTGCTCAGGAGAGGACCGGAACCGCACTCCCCGAGCAGGCGAGATCAAAGTATCACGCAGCGAGGCGGGGATTCCCGCTTTTGCACGGGGCGAGAGTGTATCCCGCTTTGGGCCGTTTGGGGGACGCATGCCCCGTTTGTCCGCTTGCCAAGTCGGACGCGTCCCGTTAGCATCCAGTCAAGAGACCGGCCTGCAAAGCAGGTGAGGGCGGTCAACGCTGGTTGAACCTACATTCATAGAACAGGGAGCTCGACTCGACAAATCGGCTCGGTGTGCAGTGTCCGCCAGTTCGGAATGCCTAAAGAGCCGCGGAGAGTTCCCACCGTCTTAGGACGGGTTCACCGGCGCATCGCCCCACGGCCCAGCGGGCCGGTACTCCACCCCACCGCGCCAAAACCGGGCACGTCGGGGGCCCCGGTACTCCACTCCTTACACGCCACGACGAGCGTGCCGCAGTAATCGCAGAACCCCCTCCCCATCGGTGCTAGCTTTTTGCTCTTCCGTTGACGAGTGCATCCTCTTCTCTTCCATTTCGGCCACGTAGCGATTCCGACCTATGGCGTTTGCACGGCGCTGGGTTTGCTGGCGGCGCTAATTCTTTCGGTGCGGACTGCGAAGGGGATGGGGCTGAAATCGGACAAAGTGTGGAACCTGGAGCTGGTGGCGATACTGACCGCGATCATCACGGCGCGGCTGCTGCTGGTTTTCGGACACCCGTGGCTGTATCACGCGCATCCGTTCTGGTTCCTGGGGCTGATCGCGCTGCCGAATGTCTGGTATTCGCTGGGCGGCGCCGCGATCGGAATGCTGGTGGCGGTGCAGTATTCGATGGCCGAGCGCCTGCCGCTGCTGAGGACGATGGATGCGCTGGCTCCGTCGGCGGCGCTGGCATTTTGCATCAACCGCATTGGAGCTTTCTGTGGCGGAGCGGCGTGGGGCACGCGAACGGGTCTGCCGTGGGGCGTGACCTATCGGAGCGCGGTGGCGTACCTGTGGTATCGGGCGCCGCTGGGGGTAAGGCTGCAACCGGTGCAGCTGTACGACGCGGCGGCTTCGCTGGGGATTCTGGTGCTGCTGCTGTGGATGGTGAGCAGACGGGGGGCGGTACGCAACGGCGAGATCGCCGGAACCTGGCTGTTTCTGTACGGGCTGTGCCGGTATTTCGTCGAGTTTCTGCGCGGGGATGCGGCGCGGCAGCCTCTGCTGAACGGCGCGGTGACGCTGGCGCAGGTGATGGCGGTGGCGGGGGTTATCCTGGGCGGAGTGCTGTGGCTGGTAAGCACACCGGAGCCGGAGCCGATGGAGGAGGAGCCAGAGCGGTACTGAGATTTTGCCGGCGGCGCCTGCCTTATGCTCAGAGATTGTCCTGAACGGGCGCTGAGGCCGTTTTATCGCTTTCCGATATCAGTGAGTGGCAGCCAGCAATAGCAGCGCCGGGGTCAGGGATGTTTCTTCTTCCTGTCGTGCTCAAAGATTTCATTCGCCAGCTCACGGACTTTCTTTTTTGCCTCTGCCAATACTCGCCGTCCCGCGCGGGTCCCGTAGTAAACCTTGCGCCGCCGCCCGTTGATCCAGGCAAAGCTGGAGCGCACCAGGCCGCGAGACTCCATGCCGTGTAACAGCGGATAGATGGTGCCAGGCCCGATCCGGTAGCCATGGCGCCGCAGTTCGTGAATCATTCCGAGGCCGAAGATTCCCTCTTCGCAGGCATGGTGCAGGACATGAATGCGAATGAGACCGGAGTAGAGATCTTTGATCCCCGTTCCTGCTGCTTTCATGACGCGATTGTAAAACGAGCGTGATTCTTCCGAAGCAAGGCTCGTGGTATCTTTGTCGCTAACCGACAGCATTCATCGGCCGTAGAGGCAGCATGGAGCACTCATGCAGATGACATGGCGCGAAATCGTGACGGCGATTCACGGCATGCTGTTTGGCGGGTTCTTCCTGATGGCATGCTTCGGCGTTTTGGTTCTCATGCATCGATCCTTCGCCGCGCGGGGCAGTTCGGAGGTGACGGAACAGGGCCGCCGGCGGGAGCGCATTTTTCTCATTGCAATGGTGGTGCTGGGATGGGCGGCTGTTCTGTCAGGAGCCTACATTGTCTATCCGTGGTATCGCGCGGCGGTTCCGGCGGGAGTGACGGATCTGGAACTGTATCCGCAGCGCCTGCTGATGTCCGATCCGCGCACGGCGGGCTGGCACACGCTGGGCATGGAATGGAAAGAGCATGTGGCGTGGATGGCTCCCATGCTGATGACCATGGTGGCCTGGGTGATGATGAAGTATGAAGACGCAGGCGAGGAGCACCGGCGGCTGAGGGCGATCGTAAGCGGATTCGCGCTGGCGGCGTTCCTGGCCGGAGGCGTGGCGGCGGAGTTCGGAGCGTGGATCAATAAGAAGGCTCCGGTTACGGGTGGTCCTGTGATCACGCTCAGTCGGGACGGGAAATGAGTTCTCCGCGCGAGGCGGTAGCGAACGGTGCGGCGGGAGCGGCAGTGCTGGCGGCCGGCGTGGGTTGTTTTGTGCTCGGCGTTCTGGCCGTGGCTGGTGACGGATCGAAAGCGATGGCGAGGCTGCTGACGTTCTATCGACCGACCGGCCCGCTCTCAGGGGTGAGTACGATGGCTATCCTGGTGTGGCTGGCCGCGTGGATTGCAGGGAACCGTTTATGGCGAGGAAGGACGGTTGCTATTGGAAAAGTGAGTGGAGCGGCGTTTGCCCTGCTGGCGCTTGGGCTGTTGCTGACGTTTCCACCTTGCGAAGATTTGCTGTTGGGGAAGTAAGCCGGCCTCGTTGAGGGCCGCAGAGATTCATTCAGAGCTGACCGGGATCAACAATGAAGCTCGATTGGAAGCGATACGCCGGTGTTTGCGCGCTTGTCCTTTTGTCGTGGGCGGCGATGACCGCGTGGGCGCAGGGTCCTCCCTATCAAACCGACGATCCGGTGCCGGTGGATCTGCATCACTACGAGTTTTATATTTTTGGCACGGCGGACGGGACACCGGTGGAGATGGATTCGACGGGGCCGGCGTTAGAGTTCAACTGGGGCGCGATACCGCGCGTGCAGCTGCATGCGATTCTGCCGTGGGGCGTTGTGGCGCCGTCGAACAATCCTGTCTATCTGCCGGGCGGGACCGGTCCGACGGTATTTGGGCTGACGGACACGGAGCTGGGCGCGAAGATCGCGTACATCAAGGAGAGCAAGTACGTACCGCAGATTGGCACCTTCACGATGTTCGAGATGCCGACGGGAAACTACGACAAAGGGCTGGGCGTGGGGAAGCTGTGGTACCGGCTGCCGCTGTGGCTGCAAAAGAATTTCGGAAACTGGCTGCTGGATGGAGGGGCCGGGGAAACCCTGGTTCCGCAGACCGGCTACCATAACTTTCCTTATGGCGGGTTTTTGCTGAAATACACGTTTGGCGAACGCCTGGAGTTTGGCGGCGAGGTATTTGCGCACGGCGGGGAAGGCATCGCCGCGCCGCAAACGCAGGCATCGACGCTGATCGATATGGGCGGCGTCTACCACTTCAAGCACAACGCTAACGAGCAGTTTCTGTTTTGCTATGGGCACTCGGTGGCCGGGCAAACGGAAAACTACGCGTATGTGGGCATGTACTGGACGTGGGGAAAAGACAAGGGCGGCGGCAAGAATGGGGATGATAAGGGCGACAATGGAGTGAACGGGCCGCTGAGCCGGACGCTCGCAGGCCGTTGAGTTCGCCAGACGAATGCTGAACGGTCTCGGATCCGATTTTTTCTTTGCTTTGCGGCAACTGCGGCGCTCGCCGGGTTTTGCGATTACGGCGATGGTGACGCTGGCGCTGGGCATCGGCGTGACGACCGCCGTCTACAGCCTGGTGGATGGCGTTTTGCTGCGGCCGTTTCCTTTGCCGTATGCGGAACAGCTGATGGCGGTGCACACGGTCGAGCAGGATCCAGGAGGTGGGCCGTGGTGGCATGCCACTTCGTGGCCGGATTATCTGGACTGGCGGGCGCGGAATCACACGTTCAGCGGGATGGCGGCGTTGTTTGCCGATGATCGGTTAGTCAGCCGCGAGAACGGTAGTGGCGGAGTGGTGGTCCCGCTGAATCGCGTATCGGAAAACTACTTCGACGTGGTAGGCGTGCGGCCGAAGATGGGGCGGAACTTCGTGGGTGATGACGAGCAGGCCGGTAATCACGTTGCGATCCTGAGCTATGGATTTTGGCAGCGACTTCTGGGCGGCGACACGCATGCGGTGGGGCAGACGATCCTGGTGAGCGACGAGCCGTACACGGTCATCGGGGTGATGCCGCAGGGATTCGTGGAGCCGCGCGAACAGACGGCGCAGATCTGGACGAGCATCGCGCTATTGCTGGAGGGATCGGCACCGCGAGCGAAGCTGCGGGATCCGGGCGATGCAGAGGTAATTGGAA
>JBEKIN010000177.1:0-9210 GCA_050011735.1 Acidobacteriaceae bacterium
TGCGGATCGCCAGCGCGATGTTGGTCAGCGGTCCCGCCGCATAAATCGTTACCTCGTGTGGATGCGCGTGGACCTGGCGGATGAGGAAGTGCACAGCGTCCTCGTCAATCGCCTTCGTATGCGGCGCACCCTCCGGCATCGGCGGCACCACCTCCGGTGCGTGAATCACCGGGTTCGCCGCCTTCGCGCTCCCTCCGCCGGCAGTCGCATCGACCAACGTCATCGGCCCCTGGCCCCACGCTCCCAGCCAGTCCACCTGCCCCACCAGCGGCACATGCAGCCGCGTCTCTTCCTCCGTGCGCACCAGCGGAAAAACCGCGCCCTTCGCAACCGGCACGTCGCCGCGCCCAATCAGCTCCAGCATGCGCAGGGTGTGCTCCGTTTCCTCATCGCGCCACGCATTGCCCGTCACCATCGTGATGCCCAGCACCTCCGCCCGCGGCGACTGCAGCAGCGTCATCATCGCCATCTGGTTTGACCCGCCCGGCCCCGAACCGTCCTGGTCGATCAGCACCATCCGCCTTTGTGCCGCGGCTGTCTGCATCACGCAAGCCGAAAGCACCGCCGCCATCACCAGGCGAGTTCCCAACCTGAGGCGCGTGTCCGCCGCAGGGCGAAATCCACGGGGTGCTGCGAAAGAATGGAGAGTTAAACAGTTCATGAGTCGGATCAGCGATATCTAATCTACCAACTTCGCGCTCTGCAATAATTTCCACTTGAGCCAACCCGCCAAAACCGACTTCCTCCTCATGCGCGACGTCTCGGTCGCACGCGGCGACAACGTAGTCCTCCACTCCATCTCCCTCCGCATCGCCAACGGCGAACACCTCGCCATCCTCGGCCCCAACGGCTGCGGCAAATCCACCCTCATCAAGACCCTCACCTGCCAGTGCTACCCCATCGTCACGCCCACCACCGAGCTCCGCCTCCTCGGCCGCGAACGGTGGGACGTCTCCCAGCTCCGCACCCACCTCGGCGTCGTTTCCGCCGAGCTCCCCGGCGAGCGCACCCCCGTCACCCGCGGCCTCGACGCCGTCGTTGCCGGATTCTTCTCCGCCTCGACGCTCTGGCCCAATCTCCACGTCACGCCCGAAATGCGCGCCCGCGCCCACCAGGCCCTCCAGCTCATGCAGGCCACGCATCTCGAATCAAAGCTGGTCGGCGAAATGTCTGCCGGCGAGCAGCGCCGCATCATGATCGCCCGCGCCCTCGTTCATCAGCCCGAAATGCTCCTCCTCGACGAGCCCTCCAACGCCCTCGACCTTGCCGCCCAGCGCGAATTGCGCGATGCTCTCCGCCGCGTGGCGCAACAAGGCGTCGGCATCCTCATAGTCACCCACCACCTCGCCGACATCCTCCCCGAAATCGACCGCGTCATCATGATGAAAGACGGTCGCATCTTCGCCGACGGCCCGAAGAGCGAACTGCTGACCCCAGAAAAACTCCGCGCCCTCTTCGGCGTCGATGTCCGCCTCATCGAGCACGACGGCTCCTGGCACTCCTGGTAGCCGCAACCAGCAAGAACTGGCACCTGCCCCTTGCCCGCTCGCCCATCCTCGCGTTAACGTATCCATACACGGGAAAGGAGGATGATCCAGCGAATGAAAAATTCTGATGGTAGTAGTAGTGGCAGGAACCTACGTGAGGTGACTGAGGCTTAGAGCCGCTCCTGGCTCACGTGCAGTTAAGTCCTGGCGTACAACCGCCGAGGCCACTCCGACAGCGGGGGCGCCTCAGGTCAATCTCAACAGCTCACCGGTGATCAAGGCCCGCATGCTCAATCTGGCTGCGGGCCTTTCACATCCTGGGCGCTCGCTTGACGTTGTGACCATGGTAAAATGACCATAGTCAGGAGAGTCCACATGAAGACGATGGGCGCCGGCGCCTTTAAGGCGAAATGCCTCTCCATCATCGACGATGTCCATGCCAACGGCGGAGAACTTATCATCACCAAGCGCGGCAAACCCATGGCGAAGCTGGTCCCCATCGCCCAGGAGAAGAAAGAGACTATTTTTGGCGCTCTGCGCGGTCTCGCAACCATCGAGGGAGACATCGTTTCTCCCATCGTCGAGCCATGGGAGTGGGACGAAGATATCTTTCCTCATGGCGCCCCGGAACGTGAGGAGTTTGAGCGCAACAGGAAGAAGTCAGCTGCCAAAGCCGCAATCCGGAAGCCACTCCGAGCCGCAAAATGATTCTCCTGGACAGCCACATATTGTTGTGGCTCCTTCTCCAGCCTGAACTGCTCAGCACCCGAGCTGCCGCGTCAATAAAGGCTGGAATCGAAGCACAGCTTCCACTCGCAGTGTCAGTCCTGACTATTTACGAACTGGCCCGAGCCATTCAGCGCGAGCGAGTCAGCCCGGTGATTGCTCACGCTGAATTTCTCCGTCGCGCCCAGGCCTACGCAACGATTCTGCCGGTAACTCCCGCCATCGCCCTTACCGCCGCGCAGCTTCCCTCTACCTTCCCCTCCGATCCCTTCGACCGCATCATCGCCGCCACCGCCATCGCCGAGGGCCTGCCTCTGGTCACTGCCGACAGAAACATCCGCCGTTCCCGCGCCCACCGCACGATCTGGTGAGCCCCGCTCAAAGCCCTCGCTCCGCCGCCGGTTCTACAATGTTCTCCATGGAACCCCTCGTCATCGCCGGCAAAGCTTTTCAGTCCCGCCTCATCGTCGGCACCGGCAAATACCGCAACGGCCAGGAAACCCAGGCCGCCCTCGAAGCCTCCGGCGCCGAGATGGTCACCGTCGCCGTCCGCCGCGTCAATCTCGACCGCTCCATGGAATCCCTGCTCGACTTCATCGACCCGCGCCGCTACTTCCTGCTCCCCAACACCGCCGGCTGCTACACCGCCGACGAGGCCATCCGCGCCGCGCGTCTCGCCCGCGAAGTCGGCCTCTCCGACTGGGTCAAGATCGAAGTCATCGGCGACCAGGCCACCCTCTACCCCGACGTCCAGGCCACGCTCGAAGCCACGCGTACCCTCGTCAAAGAAGGATTCACCGTCCTCCCCTACACCTCCGACGACATCGTCTTCGCCCATCGCCTCGTCGACGCAGGAGCCGCGGCGGTCATGCCTCTCGCTGCTCCCATCGGCTCGGGCCTCGGCATTCAGAACCGCGCCACGCTCCAGATCCTCCGCGAAAAAATCACCACCGTCCCGCTCATCGTCGACGCCGGAGTCGGCACTGCATCCGACGCCGCTCTAGCCATGGAGCTGGGCGCCGACGGCGTCCTTATGAACACCGCCATCGCCGCCGCCGCCAATCCCATCCTCATGGCCGAAGCCATGCAGCACGCCGTCCTCGCCGGACGCCAGGCCTGGCTCGCCGGCCGCATGCCCCGCAAGCTCTACGCCACCGCCAGCTCACCCCTCGAAGGCGTATCCCGCTAGAGCATTCCGCTGCCGGTTACTTACTCACCGCGTCTTCTACGTGATAAAGAACCGTCGACTCGATGGTGCGCAGTTTTTGGATGTGCTCAAACGTGGTGCCGAACTCCATGTCGGGATGCACCTTCTTAAACCGCGCGTCGAACCCAGGGTCCGTGAACATGGATGCCCACGTCGGGTAGACGTCGACCGTGCTGGCCAGCGTCTTGTCCTTGCTCCCCATCGGAAAGATCTGCACGTTTACGGCCCAGGCGGTGCGCACGCCTTCCTTCACCATGGCCTCCGCGATTGGTTGCCACACCTTCTTCTCATAGGCGATCCATTCGCCCACGTCCGCAACTTTCATCGAGTTGAAGACCAGGTAGTCACCTTTGTGCGCGCCGCCCACCAGAACCTGATACTGCGTGATGTTGTTCCAAACCAGCGTCGAAAGCGCACTCCGTCTGTCGCCGTACTCCTGCGCGCTCATCTGCAGGCCGGCTTGATGCAGCGCCGCCGTCAACGCGGCATCGCTCAACGGCTCATTGGGCAGGCCCGGATAGAACGAGACCAGCACATAGTCGCACTCTGCCTCGCTCCCCGCCGGCATCACCGTGCGCAGCTCCAGCCATGCGGTAATTGCCCCCGAGTCCACGCGGGACTGAGCGTATTTGTGTAAATCCTCGGCCATGAACTTGCTGAACTCCGCTCCCTTCCCAGGGACGACCTTGATACAGGAAATGCTGTGATAACCGGTGGGTGTTGATGTCGCCATTTGAGCAACAAGCGCTGTCGAGAACGCCGTCGCCAGCGCGGCGCATACCAGAATGCGAGGAATTGCCATCTTGCGGTCCTCCTGTTTCGGTTGTCGGAAAATCGTGAGCCGGGGATGGGGTGAGCCGTCGGCCTGCAGTGAGAGAGTGACCGCACCTTACAACAATCCCGCCGCGAAAGGAAGAGGATTCCCGAACCCCAATCCGCGGGCTTTCCCCGGAATCCCGGCCTGATTGTTGCTGGGCAATGCTCCCCGTCACAAACACCCATCGCCTCGCACCGCGCCTGCGTTAAACTGGCCCGTAGAAAACTTCACTCGATCCGCTGCTTCTCCTTGAGGATCCCCTTATGCGCGTCTGCGGCATCGACTGCGGAACCGAAACCACCGGTTACGGGGTCGTCGAGTGGGACGACCGCTCCCCTCATTCCAGCCGCGCCCCCCACCTCGTCTCCCTCGCCTCCGGCGGCATTTGTCCTCCCAAAAAAGCCCTGCTCCCCGAACGCCTCGCCTTCATCTACGCCGAGCTCATCTCCATCTTCGAACGCTGCCGTCCCGAAATCGTCGCCGTCGAAGAAGTCTTCTACTCCGTCAACGCGCGCTCCGCGATTCGTCTCGGCCACGTTCGCGGCGTCGCTCTGCTGGCCGCCGCCACCGCCGGCCTTCCCATCGCTGAATACGCCCCCCTCACCATTAAGTCCACGGTCACCGGCTACGGCCTCGCCGCCAAAAATCAGGTTCAGTTCATGGTCGCGCGCCTGCTCTCGCTGCCCGCCGCGCCTCAGCCCGCCGACGCTGCCGACGCCCTCGCCATCGCCATCTGCCACATTCATCACGCTCAGACCCTCGCCCTCCAGGAGGCTCGCGCGGTTTAGTCATGCGCATGCACCCGGCCCCACTCACGCTGCTCCTCGCACTTTTCGCCGCCCCGCTCTCAGCCCAGACCCCTCGCGCTGCCGCCCACATCGTCTACACTTTCGAGCACCCCCAACTCCAGCCCTCGCGCTACACCATCTCCATTGACGAGACCGGTGCCGGACGCTTCACCTCCGAGCCCGGCCCGACGCCCACCGACGCCACCGACGGCGTCTTCCCCACGCGTCTCGATCGCCCCATCGTGCTCGACGACTCCCTGCGCGCCGACCTCTTCCGCTACGCTCGCAGCCACCGCCTTTTTGCAACCCGCTGCTCCACCACCCAGACTTCCCTCGCCTTCACCGGCAACAAGACCCTTGCCTACTCCGGACCCGACGGCAGCGGCTCCTGCACTTTCGTCTGGGCGGGCGACCCCGTTCTCCAGCGCATTACCGACGAACTCGGCGCCGTCGCCTTCACTCTGGAGGAAGGCCGCCGCCTCGACCTCGAAGTGCAGCACGACCGCCTCGGCCTCGACGCTGAGCTCGAAACTCTTCAGGACGCCGTGAAAGATCGCCGCGCCTGGGACCTGCCCAACATCGCCCCGCAGCTCCAGACCATTGCCGAGAACCAGCAGGTCATGGACCGCGCCCGCAAACGCGCCCAGGCCCTCCTGGCCCGCCGCGAGACCGCCCCGAAGCGTAACTAAATTAGATAGAGCATCGACCCTGGGCCCTCCCTCCCCTGACTCGTAACCGCCCAAACAAGCCATTCCCCCGCCCTCCCAATCGTGCGAAAATAAGTCGAAACTTAAAGCGACCCTCGCACGTTAACTAGGTGCAGAGGTCGTTTGGGCCACAGCGTCTTCACTCAGGCTCGGGGCGGCAGGGATTCCGGCGCGGCGCATCGATCGCCCTCGCATTTCCGGTCCCACCTCACCTCGGACAGGGGAAAACGCTAAAAGGAGGTGCCGTGATGGGGCGCCACTCTCAGGTTCGTCGCAGCAAGTCCTCTTCTCGCCTGATTCTCTTCGCCGCCTTTGCTTTTCTGCTATCCGCCGTCGCCGCGCGTGCGCAGGACACCACCCCTCCCCCGCCCCCGCCGGACACTCAGGCCACGACACCCCCGGACGCCCAGGGGCAAAGCCAGGTCCGCGCCGTCCGCATCAGCGACGTCGAAGGCAAGGTCCAGATTCTCCAGGGCGATCAGGTTGCTTTCGACCAGGCGCAGCCTAATATGCCCGCCGTCGAGGGCATGCGCTTCGTCGCCGGCGATAACGGCCGCCTCGAAATCGAGTTTGAAGATGGCAGCGTCGCCCGCCTCACACCCGACAGCTCCATCCGCCTCTCCGAGCTCCGCCGCAACGCTGACGGCAGCACCGTCACCCAAATCGACGCCCTTGCCGGCCTCAGCTATTACGAGCTGAACGGCCGCGGTGGCGAGTACAGCGTCCATTTCGGCGCCGACGCCGCAACCCCCGTGCAGAATGCCGTCTTCCGCGTCGCCCTCGATGCCGCGCCTTCGCAGCTCGCCGTCATGCACGGCGCTGTCCACGTCGATGACGGTCAGGGTCTGTCCCTCGACATTCATCCCAGCCAGACCTTCCAGACCGATCCCCAGCAGCCCGGCGAATTCACCGTCGCCCAAAACGTCTCCGCCGATTCCTGGGATCAGTGGAACTCCGACCGCGATCAGTCCCTCTCTCAGCTCGAAACCAGTCAGACTACCGCCCGAGCCAGCTCCGGCAATCCCGACAACCCCGCCTGGAATGACCTCGACTACTACGGCAACTGGTATAACCTCCCCGGCTACGGCCAGGTCTGGTCGCCCGCCGGCGTCTCCGCCTCCTGGGATCCCTTCGGTGTCGGCGCCTGGGGCTATTACCAGGGCATTGGATACTCCTGGATCTCCGGCTACCCGTGGGGCTGGTGGCCCTATCACTGCGGCGCGTGGGACTTCATCGATGGCTTTGGCTGGATGTGGGTTCCCGGCAACTGCGGCTGGGGCTTCTACGGAAACGGCTGGTATCCCTACTCCACCGTATGGCGCGTTCCTCAGGGCTATGTTCCCCCGCTTCGTCCCCACGGCGCCCCGATTCACCATCCCGGAGGCCCGCGCCCTGTGGGTGCGGCGCATCCTGAGACCCTTATCGCGGTCAATCGCGGCTCCCAGTTCTCAGCTCCCTTCCATTTCGAAAATGGAGCCAGGCCTGAGCCTCGCCCCCTGAGCTTCGATGGCAGGACCATCGCTCCCATCGATGCCGGCATTCACCCGCTCCAGCGCGGACCCATGGGGGAAAGCTTCACCACCGCTCTGGTCCGTACCCATCCTGAAATGGGGCCTTCCGTCGGTCTGCGTTCAACCCCCGGCGGCAACGGCTTCCGCAGCCCCTACACGCCCGCCATCGTGGGAGGCCGCACCTTTGGCGCGCCACCCACCTTCAGCGCTCCGCGTGCTGGAGGCTTTTCTTCCGCCGGCGCCAGCCACGGTTCGTTCAGCAGCAGTGGCGGCGGCTCGAGCGGCGGTGGAGGCCACGTCGGCGGTGGCGCCGTCAGCACCGGTGCCAGCAGCGTAAGCAGCGCGGGCGCCAGTGCCGCCAGCGGCGGTGCCCACCACTAAAGCCCTGGCATTGCGAGGGGAAGGCCTGCTACTTCTTCTGCGCGGCCAGCTTCTTTTGCCCATCGATGAAACGGCGCTGTCGGTCCAGCGTCCGCGCCTTGCCGAAGATAATCATGCTCTCGAGCAGCGGAGGGCTCATCTCGCTGCCGGTAAGGATGGCGCGCAGCAGCATGAAATTCTCCTTCACCGTCCAGCTCTTCGCTTCTCCAAGCTGCTTGAGCGCCGGCTCCAGCGCGGCCGCATTCCAGTCCGTCGCTTCCAGCACCGTCAACTGCTCGGCGGCGAAGGCCAGCGTCTCCTCGAGGGTGCGCTTCTTGGGCAGAAAGACTTCTGGCGCAGGCAGAATGTCGTCCGCAAAGAAAAAATTAGTCAGGTTGCCGAACTCGCCCAGTGTCTCGATCCGCGTCTGAACCAGCGCGGCGATCTCGCCCAGGTATTCGTCGGAAAGAACAGTCGTGCGCAGCGCCTCATAAAATCCCTCCGGCGTCATCGCGCGCAGATATTCGCCATTCAGCCACTTCAGCTTGGTGAGGTCAAAGACCGGCCCGCCCAGGCGGATGTTTTGAATGTTGAAGTGCTCAATCATCTCGGCGAGCGTGAACTTCTCGCTCGCGTTGTTCAGCTCCGCGGGCATGCCGCCGCCCATAAGGCCCAGAAAGTTAATCACCGCGCCGGGGAGAAAACCCGCCTCGCGATAGTAGACCAGCGAAACCGGATTCTTGCGCTTGGAGATTTTGCTCTTGTCCTGGTTCCTCAACAGCGGCATGTGCCAGAAACGCGGCGCGGCCCAGCCGAAGAACTGGTAAAGCAGCACATGCTTCGGCGTGGATGAGATCCACTCTTCGGCGCGAATCACGTCTGTGATCTGCATCAGGTGATCGTCGACCACGTTCGCCAGGTGATAGGTCGGGAAGCCGTCCGACTTCATCAGTACCTGGTCGTCCACATTGTTGTGGTTGAAGGTGATCTCGCCGCGCAACTCGTCGCGAAACGCCGTCGCGCCCTCGGTGGGCACCTTCATGCGAATCACAAACGGCTTCTGCTCGCTGAGATTCGACTCGAGGGTGCTCTCCGCGAGATTCCGGCATGTCCCCGGATAGCGCGGCGGAACCTTTGCCGCAATCTGCTGTTTGCGCACCGCTTCGAGCTCTTCGGCCGTGCAGAAGCAGCGGTAGGCCGTCCCGTTGGCCACCAGCAGATCGGCGTGCTCGCGATAAATCTCCGTCCGCTCTGACTGCCGGTAAGGGCCAAACGGCCCTCCCACGTCCGGTCCCTCGTCCCACTCCAGGCCCAGCCAGCGCAGGGCGTCGAAGATCATCTGCTCGGATGTGGCAACAAAGCGTGCGCGGTCCGTGTCCTCAATGCGGAGAACAAATTTTCCGCCACGCTGGCGCGCGTAGAGAAAGTTGATGAGCCCGATGTAAGCGGTGCCCACGTGCGGGTCGCCCGTGGGCGAAGGCGCGATGCGGACCCTGATGTTTTGTGCGGCTGGTTCTGTCGTAAGCGTCATGGCTGCCAACCTTTGATGCTAGCAGCCATGGCGTGGTCCTTTGCGCGCCGCCGGACAGCGAGAAAGATTGGCTCAG
>JBEKIN010000178.1:0-9208 GCA_050011735.1 Acidobacteriaceae bacterium
CAGTACAGCGTGGAAGGGCGAGACCTGCAAAGCGCAGTAGTCGCCGGCCAGCGAGCCATCGCCGGCATCACCAAATCCCTGCAACCCGGCTACCGCATTATGTGGGGCGGCGAGTACAGCGAGTTGCTGGAGGCCAGGCGCCAGATGGAATTGATTGGGCCGCTCGCTCTCCTCATCATTTTCATGATCCTGTTCGCGCTCTACGGCAATTTCAAGTTTCCCATCACCATTGCTCTCGGCGTGATCCTGACCGAACCCGTCGGAGCCCTGATCGCCCTCAAGCTGGCTCATGTACCGTTCAGCGTTTCGTCCGTTCTGGGCCTGCTTGCGCTGATGGGGGTCTCAGTCGAAACCGCGGTCATCCTCGTCTCCTACATCAATAAGCTCCGTCTCGAGAACAAAGACATCCGCACCGCGACTCGGGAAGCTTCGCTGCTGCGTCTGCGGCCCATCATGATGACCGCGCTGGTCGCCTGTCTGGGACTGTTGCCGGCCGCTCTTTCCACCGGCATCGGTTCGGATACGCAGAAGCCCTTTGCCATTGTGATCGTTGCGGGCCTGGTCTCGCGGCTCTTCCTTGGCTTCTTCGTCAATCCGGTTCTGTACGAGATGGTTGCGCGCGACGGCGATGTCCTGCAGGTCTGACCAGCAGTTCAGCGCGTGCGTTATTCCCTTCGCGGCAACCGGGGTTGGGCGCGGTTCGCCAGGAATGCGGTGGCCGATGCTGCCGGCATGAGAATGGGGTCCCTTAATGAAGCTGCGCCGCGAAGATGAGGCATCGACTGGGAATCAGAATCCGCGAAGGTAGCTGCGTCCTGCTGAACGAATTGGGGAGACCATGCGTTGCGCCGATTGCCTGACTCGGGCGGCCGCGACAATCCTTTCTACTTTCCCGCGATCGAGCCGGTCTCTCCCACAGCTTCGCGAGCATGCAGCACCTGGGGCAGCTTGGGGTCGGCGGAGGGCCAGGCTTTCAGGAAAGCGCGATACTCCGTCTGCGCCAGAGTGGTGTTGCCGGCGAGTTCGTCCGTTCGCGCGATTCCGTAGAGTTCGAAGCCGGAAGCGGGCCGCTCCACCAGCGCCGCCTGATAGGCCGATCGGGCATCGCCATAGTCCTTCGCGCGCAACAACGCCTCGGCCTCGGTTTCGGCAACCGGACGGATGTAGAACGGCGGCTCATGGTAGCCAAGTTTTTTCTCCGCCAGCACGGCCTCGTCGTATAACTTCTTTGCCGCATCGGTTTTCTGATCGAGCAGAAGCACGCCTGCACGCAATTCCATCGAAGCAACGGTCAACGTGCTCACCACAGGGCCTGAGTCGGCATCGGGGTTGAGAGGCGCCATGGGCGGCTGCGTTGCCGCATCGGGTTTCGTCGCAGCGGCGGT
The DNA here is from genome assembly GCA_050011735.1 of Acidobacteriaceae bacterium. GTDB lineage: Bacteria > Acidobacteriota > Terriglobia > Terriglobales > Acidobacteriaceae > Palsa-343. The sequence continues at coordinate 1,386 of JBEKIN010000178.1, forward strand.
TGATTTTGCCTTATCGGCATCGGCCTTCGCTTTTGCGGCAGCTGCGGCCCGGGCGTCCTGACCCTGCCGCCAAAGCCCGGCGTCCATTTCAGCAGAGGACATCTTCGCCGATGCGAGGTCGCCACGGTCGAGGGCCTGCATTCCAGCAGCAAAACTGCGCAGCTCGTCGCGGAGGAAGCGCAAATGGGTGGTCTTGTCGTTGTCAGTAAGATTGGCATCGTCGAGCATCGCCAGCACCGCGGTCCAGTCGCCGACGCGCAGCGCGACCGGCAGGCGCCGGCTGACGCGGGCGACCTGGTCGCGCGCGCTCCAGATGTAGAGCGTCGCCGAGAGCTGGCCGCGCGCGGCGGCGAGATGATCCGACAGCGCATTGGCATCCTCGAGCCGGCCCTGCTCCATCAGGTTGGCGATGGCGTACATCATGTTGTGGACATAGTTCCAGTCGTCGTCGACGCTCACGTGCTGCTCGTGCAGGTAGCGCTCATCGGCCGCGGTGGAGGCGGCAAACCAGTGGTCGGCGCTGGCGTAGTCGCCGACCCGGTAATAAATGTGGCCGGGCATGTGCACCATGTGGCCGCTGTTGGGCGCGAGACTGGCCAGCAGCGCGGCGCTCTGGATCGCGCGCTCCGGGTGATTGCTCGGCTCCATCGCGTGAATCCAGTAGTGATTCGCGGCAGAGTCATTGGGAGCGTCTTTGAGCACGGCTTCGAGGATCGCGATCTTCTCTTTCATGCCGGGGTTGGGGTCGCCCTTATCGTCGAAACCATCGCCGAGCGCATTCGCGAGGAAGATGCGTGCCTCAATATCGCGCGGTTCTTTCTTGACCAGCTTGCGATAGAAGGTGATCGGCGACCCTTGCTTGCCGGAGTCCGCGTGCGATTCGGCCGCGGCTGCCTGGATATACAGCCGGTCGGTCCCGCTGGCTTTGCGCTCCAGCTTCACGGCTTGATCGAGGGCCTTTGGTGCGTAAACCTTGTCCTCTTCACCGCGGAACTCGAGCGCTTGCGCAAGCCCCCAGTAACACATGGCGCACTGCGGGTCGGTGCGGATGGCCTGCTCAAAAGCCTTCGCAGACTCGTAGTCCCAGAAGTCGTGAAGCAGAGTGAGGCCCTGGTCGAACCAGGCCTGCGCTTCGGGAGAGGCTCTGATGGTGATATGAGAATTGCCGATGCCGGTCATGCGCACCGGGACCGGCAACTCTTCGGGCGGCGGAAATGCGTGCATTCCACTCATGGGAGGCATGGCTGCTCCCGCATTCATGCCACTTGCCTGCGCACTTGCGCCCATGGCTCCAGCCAGGAGCGCACCGGCGACCGACATCCAAACGGCTGCTTTCACCATGCAGACGAATTTACCTTGCCGACGCGGTCCTGCGCATCCCGCAACGCTACTCGGCGCGCAAAGTGATGGAGGGGTCGACGCGCGCGGCGCGCCATGCCGGAAGCCAGCAAGCGGCGCCGGCAACGGCGGTGAGCAGGGCGACGACGCCAAGGTAAGTCATCCAGTCGAGACTGGAAATGCCATAGAGCAGGCTGACCAACGCGTGGCCCGCGACGAATGCGCCGCAGAGTCCGATGAGGACGCCGACGGCGGTGAGGCGCATTCCGTCGCGCAGGATCATGGCCAGGATGTTGCCTCGCGAGGCGCCCAGGGCAGCGCGCACGCCGATCTCGCGGGTTCGCTCTGTGACGCTGCCCGCCAGCACGCCATACATGCCGACCGCTGCGAGCGCCAGCGCCGCAAGGCCGAAGGCTTCGAAGAGGATCAGGACAAAGCTTCGCTGCGCGTCGGTGACGGCGAGCAGAGTGTCCATGGTGGCGACGCGGACGATGGGCTGATTTTTGTCCACGGACCAAATGGCGTTCTTGACAGCGGGCGCCAGTGCCGAGGCATCCCCTCGCGTGCGGATGACGAACGAGAGAGTGTCGTCGGCGAACCAGGTCTGCTCGGTGGAGAGATAGACATCGTTCGGCTCGTTGATGGCCAGAGATGTTTGTTTCACATCGCCGACAATGCCGACGACGATATACCACGGCCGGTCGTCGGGGCCGACATGCAGACGCTTGCCGAGCGGATTCTGGCCGGGGAACTGGCTCCTGGCCAGCGATTCGCTGAGCAGCGCGGCCTGGGGCGACGTGGCAGTGTCGTGTTCATCGATGCAGCGGCCGCTGAGGACGGGGATACCCATGGTGGCGCAGTAGTCCGGGCTGACGGCGTAGCGAATAACATTGTGGCCGCCCTGGGGCTCGTCATTCTCGAAGCGCGAGCCATAGGTGATGACCCAGGAGGGATCGTCGCTGAGCGGTAACACGCTGGTGAAGGCAGCTTGGTCGACTCCAGGAACCTGGCGCACGGCTTCAAGGGCCTGCCGGAAGAAGCGGCGCCGCACGCTGTCGCCCACGCCGGGCGCGGAGGGCAGGTCGTCGAACTGATGGCCGGAGGTCTGGACCTGCATGGTGAGCAGGTGCGCGGGATTGAAGCCGGGATCGACGGCGAGCAGGCGACGCATGCTGTGGAGCAGCAGGCCTGCGCCGACAAGCAGGACCAGAGCCAGGGCGACTTCGGTGACGACGAGGGCGCGACGGGTGAAGGCGTGACCGCCGGCGGTGCGGCGCGAGGTTTGCTCAAGTCGCGGGCGCACCTCTTCGTGGGACACGTGCAGGGCGGAAATGAGCCCCGTGACTATGCCGATGAGCGTGGTGACAGCGAAGGCGAAAGCGAAGGCAATGGCGTCGACGGTGATGGCGTCGACCCGCGGCAAGCCTGGAGGACTGAGCGCGATGAGCGCGCGGACGCCGGCCACGGCCACCCCGAGGCCGAGAGCGCCGCCCAGCGCGGCCAGCAGCAGGCTTTCGGTGATGAGTTGGCAGACTATGCGTTGCTTCGACGCGCCGAGCGCGCCACGAACAGCGAATTCACCGCGCCGTTGTGCGCTGCGGGCGAGCAGCAGGTTGATGACGTTGACGCAGGCGATGGCGAGGACGAGGAGGACCGCGCCGAGAACCGCGAGCAACGCGGGCCTGACGGTGTGGGCAATGTCATCCTGCAGCGAATCGACGATGAGGCCGCGGTTGAGGGAAGCCCAGCGTGGGCGTGGGAAATCGGGCCATGGAGTACCTGCGATCTGAGCGAGCTCCTGGATGGCTTGCGCGCGCGAGACGCCAGGCCGGAGACGGCCCGCCATGCGCAGATGATTGCCCCACGCGCCGCTGGTAAAGTCTTTCGCGATCTGCCGCGTGTCATATTGCGCGGGAGTCCAAACGTCGGTCGATGAGGACAGCACATCCTCAAAAGAGTGCGGCATGACTCCGATGACGGTGAAGGTGTCGCCGTCGAGTTTCATTGCGCGGCCGAGAATGCCGGGATCTCCGTGAAACAGACGCTGCCACAGGCGATCGCTGAGGATGACAACTTTGGGTCCGTTAAACACATCTTCGGACGGCTGAAAATCGCGGCCGAGAACGGGAGCGACGCCGAGCATGTGGAAGAAGCTGGCGCTCACGCCCTGGCCTTCGAGCCGTTCCGCCTGTTCGCCGCCAGTCAGTGCGGGCTGCCACGGCTCAAAAATGGTCATTGATTCAAAGGAGCGGCTGCGCTGGGCGAGCTCGCGATACGTGCCGAAGGATAATTCGGAGCGAGCGCCCTGGTAGGTATTCCAGATTGTCAGGACGCGGCTTGGGTGGGGGTAGGGCAGCGGCTCGAACAGGATGGGATCGACTGCACTGAAGATCGCGGTGCTGGCCCCGATGCCGAGGGCGAGCGTGAGCACGCTGACGATGGCGAATCCTGGGTGGCTGCGGAGCTGGCGGGCGGCATAGCCGAGGTCGGAAGCGAGGGTGCGGAACGCGTTTTCCCATCCAAACGAGCGGACCTGCTCGCGGACGACGGTCATGTTGCCGAGTTCGAGGCGAGCTGCGCGTCTCGCGTCTTCGGCGGTGAGGCCGCGTGCCTGCCAGGCCGCGACAGTCTCTTCGAAGTATTGCCCCACTTCGTCGGTAACGTCGTCGTCGGCCTTGCCGCGATGCAGAAGGCTGCGGAATCCGTAGGTGAGCTGGCGCCAGAGAGACATCGGATCAGCCCTCCTGACGGAGCAGGCGCGCAATGGCGGAGGCGCGGCGCGACCAATCCGCAGTTTCGAGGTCCAGCTGCCTTTTCCCGGCTCGGGTGAGCCGGTAGAACTTTGCACGGCGCGCGTTTGTCGTTTGCCGCCACTCCGAATCGAGCCATCCGGCGCGCTCCAGGCGCTGCAGGGCGGTGAGCAGCGATCCGGGGTTGACCTTGAAAACGCCGCGCGAAATCTGCTCGACGCGGCGCGCTATGCCGAAGCCGTGCAGCGGCTCGAGGCTGAGGGTCTTCAGGATCAGCATGTCGAGCGTGCCCTGGATGACGTCGGTGTTGAGATCGTCCATGGGAAGACACTAGCAAGCCTTCCATATGACTGTCAAGATGTGACGATCAACGGAAGGCAGATGTGGGCCTGCTTAGCGGGTGAGGTGTTATTGGTAGATGAGAAGGGCCAGGAGCCGCTGTTTCACCTCAGGCCACTCTGAGGCGACGATGGAAAAACGCGCGGAGTTGCGGGCCGTTACGTCCGACGCCAGGCGATGGGCGCGGAGAATACCTTCGAATTTGCCGCCGATCCGCTCAATGGCGGCGCGAGAGCGCTCGTTACGCTCATCCGTATGGAGACAGATACGGAGCACCTGCCACACCTCGAACGCGTGACTCAGCATAAGCAGCTTGGCTTCAGTATTGGCGCCGGTGCGAATGGAGGAGCCGGCCAGCCAGGTATAGCCAATCTCGCAAACGTCAGGGCGGAGGCGGCCGTGCCGGTCGTGCCCCTCGGGCCAGGGGAAGCGCTCGATGTCAAAGAAGCGCGTGGAGCCGATCACCACGCCGTCGGACTGGCGCACGGTGGCAAAGGGAACGGCTGTACCGGCGTCGCGCCAGCCGATGGCCGTGTTCACATACTGCGTCGTCTCGTCGATTCCGCGCGGGACAAAGCTCCAGCGATAGAGCTCCGGATCGCCCGAAGATGCCTCTGCTAAGGGCTCGATATGGTGCGTGTCGAGGGGTTCGAGTCGAATGTGCTGACCGGCAAGCTGGAAAATTTCCTGACTCATGGTTGCCTCGAATTGTGCCTGGAACCGCGCGGGGAAGGTTCGCCATAGAGTACACCGCGACCGTGAGTTCCGACATAGACGCGTCCGTAGATGCGTGGATCGCCGGCGATTTGAAGGATGAGTCCCCACTGGTGCTGGTCGTCGTTGATGCGAACCCACGAACGGGCTTCGTCGATGGAGCGGAAGATGCCAGGCTGTCCGCGGATGGTACCGGCGAGGTAGAGCCCGGGGTAGGTTCGTCCAGGAGCGGCTTTGCCGAAGCCGAAGGCGTGGATTTCTGTGATGCCTGGCAGGCGCGTAAAAAAGACAGTGCTTGTGGGGTTGCTGAAGTTGAGGGATGGGGCGTGATAAAGGCCATCGAAAGCGGCGAGCCAAAGATCGCCGGTGCGACCCGGCGCCCCGTAGAGGCGATCCTGACCGCCACGAGGATCGCCGCGCGGAGCAGTGGATGCGGGCCCGGCACTTTGCAGCGTGAAGGGTCGCGAGGTGAAGGTAGCCGTGGCGTCGGTGATGAAGAAGAGCGTGTGGTCCTGGAGGGAGATGGCGTAGAAGTCGCCCGGCTCAACGGGATCGGCAAGCACGCGCGTTCCGGCGGGCAGTCCGTCGATGGTTTTCCAGCTGACTCCCATGTCGTGGGTGAAGGAGGGTGGTTCATGTTCGGGAGTCCAAACCCAGGTACCGCCCTCGGCGGAGACGGCAACGGACCCGGCGCGGCTGTCGGGCGTGGGCGCGGCGGAGGTGGACTTCCAGTTGTGACCCGAATCGATGGAGTAGCCGATGTTCTGTGCGGGCTTGTGATCGGCGCTCACGCCGACACGCACGACGATGCGCGGACGAAGCGCGGCGGATGCAAGCCCGGTCGTGTTGCCGAAGCGTGGCGGCGCCGAGGAGCCGTCGGGGGAAGGATGATCGAGGTCCCAGTGCACGAAACCGCCGTAGTCGCCGATGGCGGTGATGAGATGGGCGCCGTCGTTGGGCGAGTCGAGCTGGAGGGCAACGGTTTCCTCGATGCCGCTGGAGAGGATGTTCCAGTGCGTGGGCTGGCCGCGATCCACGGCTGTGAGGTCGAAGGTTTCCCAGCCTCCATAGCCGGTCGTAAACACAGCGTGATTGGAATTGGCGGGATCGATTTCGATGTCGAACAGCCAGTGGATGGGCGTGGGCTTAACGTAAGGCGCGAGGGAGTAGTCGTAGACGCCGCTATGAGCGCCACCAAAGACGGGCTTCCAGGTTGCGCCGGCATCCGTGGAACGGAATATGTTGTCTCCGCCTTCAGGCCAGGGATGGCCGAAGGTGCTGGCGATGAGGGTTTGTGGATGATGCGGATCGACGGCAACGGCGGCGTAGCCGAATTCCTTGCTGCCGGGGACGGGATGCTCGGGCGTGATGTCGGTCCAGGCACCGGTTTGCGTGTTGAGCTTCCAGACCGCGCCGTTGGTCATGCGCGAGGGGCCGGGCGCGGTGCCGTACGCGATGTAGAGGAATCCGTCGGAGGACAGAGCAGCGCGCGTGGGGCGGTATTGCGTTGGTGAGCCGGCGACCGGCTGCCAGCTCTTGCCGCTATCGGTGGAAACGAAGAGGTTGGGTCGGTTCATCAGCGAGACGCCAACGTAGATGGTCTGCGTCGCGGAGTGCCGTTTGTTCGGTGTGGCGACGGGAACAAATTTGACGAACACGATGCCGCTGCCGCGAATCGGCATGCGCTGCCGGTGCTGCTCGGGTGTTTCGCCGGGGATGGGCACGGGCGCGGGAGGCGCGGCTTCGGTGACGTCGGGAAAACTGGCGACGCGCATCCAGGTGACGCCGCGATCGCCGGAGCGCCAGAGGCCGTCGTGGCGCGTGCCTAAATAAAGGATGCGGCCACCCTGGGGGTCGATGGCGAGGCGCTCGCCATTGCCGCGGCCGTCTTCATTGCCACCAAATTTGATCGGAACGTTGGTGCGCTGAAAAGTCCTGCCGCGATCGCTGGAACGGAGGATCGCTCCCGTTGGTGTGTCTTCGCTGGTATAGGTGCCGCAAGCGAGGTAGACGCGATTGGGATCGGAGGGATCGATGGCGATGGACTCGATGCCCATGAGGTTCCGGTCCTTGTAGGAGATCCAGTCCAGGATCGGTTGCCAGCGGTGGGCGTCGTTGTCCCATCGATACGCGCCGCCGATGTCGGTGCGGGCGTAGCGAACGCCAGGCGCGGTGGGATGGAAGACGATGCCGTCGACGAAACCGCCGCCGACGATCTGAACGTTTTTCCAGGTGTAGTGCTCCGGTGCGGGATTTTGCGCGGAGGCGGCCAGCGCAGTGGGCAGAAACAGAAGAGCTGCGAGTCGGGAGAGCTTCAAACGGCCGCGTTCCTTTCGTGGCAGGCCAGAGGACTTGTACGGTCTAGTCTAGTGCACCTCGATGAGACGAGCCTGGCGCGTGGAGTGGTTCGAGCAAGAGAACCGTCAGACCAGTCCCGGCGATGCGGAGCGAGTCTCAGGGAACAGGCAGAGCCATGAGGGGTCGAGACAGAGCCAGCGCTGCGTGCTGAACCAGCTGGTGGGCAGTTCGGGGATGTGCAGGAAGCCGTGACCGCGGGCGCAGAAGAGCTCGGTGCCGTTCCACGAAAGGAAATTGCAGGAAGCCTGACCGACACGAGCGGGATTCGAAAGCAGGCGGAGGCACTCCGGGCACCGCCTGCGCTGATCCTGAAGGATCCAGCGA
>JBEKIN010000179.1:0-9143 GCA_050011735.1 Acidobacteriaceae bacterium
GGATTGGAGGTCTTCATGAACTGCAGGACGGCGCCGCGGGCGCGCACGACTTTGTTGCTCATGCTGCCGCTGAGATCGAGGATGACTCCGATGGAGACGGGCGCATCGTCACAGGCGAAGGTGCGGATGGCCTGGTTATGGCTGTCCTCGAGGACCGTGAAGTTCTGTTTTTCGAGACCGGTGACGAGACGGTCCATGGGATCCGTGACAGTGAGGGGAACGAGGACGATGTTGGTATCGACACGGAACTGGATGCCGGTGCGCAGGGAAGCGCCCGCGGTAAGGGGGATGGAGGGGTCTTTGGTGACGGCAACCGGGGGCGGAGTATTGACGTGGACCTGGTTGAGGGGATCTTCGGGGTTGTCCTGCGCGCAGGCGGGAAGGCTGAGGAGGAGGGGAGCGAGCAGGAGTGACAGCAGCGGAATGCACTGGGCAAGCGTTGCCGCCCAAGGGGACCCCGGAGATGCGATGACACCACGTTCGCGCCCAAAACTGGACGCCATGGCCGTACCTCTCGTGTGAAAATACTGGCACGAATGAGAGACTTGTGCAATAGCCAATGGCGGTTTTGTACATTCGAATGACAATTAGCGGGGGCTCCCATTTCTAAGACATAAGCAGGTTCGATGCGGGCTGGGGGCGAGGCGTCTTGCAAAGGCAGGAGGCAGGAGACAGGAGAGAGGAGGCAGGGGCGCGCAGGATAGAATCGGTGAGAACATAAAACCAAACATGGCACGCATTTATCCGTTTCGCGCGTTGCGCTACAACCCTGGGCAGGTATCGGCCGAGGACGTCGTCACCCAACCCTATGACAAGATCACGCCGGCGATGCAGCAGGCGTATTACCAGCGGAGTCCGTATAACCTGGTGCGGATCATCCTGCGGATGCCGGAGCTGTTCGACAAAGAGGGCGACCTCTACGCGAACGCGGCGCGGGATTTCGCGGAGTGGCGGAAGACGGGGGTGCTGGCGCAGGAGCAGCAGCCGTGCGTGTTTGCGTATTCGCAGCGGTTCACGGTTCCGGGGCAGGACGGGGTGGTGCTCGAGCGGCGGGGGTTCATCGCGCTGGGCGAGCTGTACGAGTACAGCCAGGGAGTGGTGTTCCGGCACGAGCAAACGCTGTCCAAGCCGAAGAGCGACCGGCTGAACCTGCTGCGGGCGACACGGGCGCATTTCGGGCAGATTTTCATGCTGTATTCTGACCCGGCTCGGAGCGCGGAGGGGGTGCTGTTCGGCAATGGGGCGGCGGGGGAGACGCTGCCGGACATCGAAGTCACGGATGAGTACGGCGTGCTGCACCGGGTGTGGAAGATCACCGATCCGGCGAAGATCAACCTGCTGGCGACCGGCCTCGAAGATAAGAAGCTGATCATCGCCGACGGGCACCATCGGTATGAGACGGCGCTGAATTACGCGAAGGAACGCGGAGCGGGGAAGATTCCGGAATCTAGCGAGCGGAACAGCGCAAGCGTGCCGCAGCCGGCGTATCCGGAAGCGGCGGCGATGATGACGTTCATCAACATGGATTCCGAGGGGCTGGTGATTCTGCCGACGCATCGGGTGGTGTTCGGGCTGGCGGGCTTTGAGGCGGCGCGGATGCTGGAGGCGGCGAGGCCGTATTTCGAGATTGAGGAATTGACGGAGCGGGATCCGGTTGCGGCAATGACGCGGTTGTCGAGCCTGCACGGGACAACCGCATTTGTTGCGGTGACGGCGAAGGGATGGTTTCTGCTGACGGCGAAGGCGGAGGCGATTGCCGGGGCGCTGCAGTCGGTTCCGGCGCGGCAGAGGCAACTGGACATTGTGCAGCTGCACAGCCTGGTGCTGGAAAAGCTGCTGGGGATTTCGCAGGAGGCGATTCGGGATCAGACGCATCTGCGGTATTTGCGGGATGCGGCGGAAGCGGCGGATCAGGTGGCGCGGGGCGAGGCGAACGTGGCGTTCCTGATGAATCCGGTGACGATGGAGCAGCTGCGGGAGGTGGCGTTTGCGGGCGAGGTGATGCCGCAGAAGTCGACGGATTTCTATCCCAAGCTGCTGAGCGGCCTGGCGATCTATGCGCTGGATTGAGGCGGCAGCCGCACTGGGGATGGCCGCGGTGGCGGTGGCGGGGTTGGAGCAGAGTCCGGCGACGTCGCAGGCCCAGCCGCCGCCGACGGTGCAAATGCCGCAGAGCGAGGGAATGCCCCCGGTTCCCGCGCCGGTAATACCGCAGCCCGTGCAGCCGCCGCCCTTCGTGGTGGTGGTGGATGCGGCGCACGGGGGCAGCGACACGGGGGCAAGGCTGAGCGGCGGGATTCCGGAAAAGGAAATCACGCTGGGGATTGCGGCGCGCCTGCGATCGACGCTGCATGCGCGGGGGATCGTAGTAGTGACGACGCGGCAAGCGGACGTGAATCTGATGCCGGTGGACCGCGCGCAGATTGCGAATCGCGCGCAGGGAGCGGCGTGCCTGGTGATCCACGCGACGGCGACGGGGAGCGGGGTGCATCTGTTTACGTCGTCGTTGAGCCCGACGGGGAATTCGCGATTCTTGCCGTGGCCTACGGCGCAGTCGGCATACGTGACGCAGAGCCTGAAGCTGGAGTCGGAGATCGATTCAGCGCTGGCACATGCGGCGATTCCGGTGAGCCTGGGGCGCGCGTCGGTGGAGCCGATGGACAGCGTGACTTGTCCTGAGGTGGCGGTGGAAGTTGCTCCGCTGGTGGGCGGGCACGTGACGGAGGCACGTCCGGTAACGGATGCGGTCTATCAGAAATCGGTGGTGGACGCGGTGGCGGCGGCGCTGGAGCAGTGGCGCAGCGACTGGAAGCAATAATGATCTCGGGAATGGTCTCACGCGCGCAGAAGTACATTTTCTTTGCCATGCTGTTTGCGTGCGTGGTGATGGCGGCGTTTCTGATCCGGCTGCGGAATCGCGCACAGGACCGGCTGCAGCAGCAGGGCACGCGCGCGCCGGCGGACATTGCGGAGACGACCGCAACCGCGCCCCGTACGGTGACGCTGTATGTGCCCAACGATCTGGACGACTCGCTGACCGCGGTGGAGCGAAGCATTCCAATGCCGGCAGATGAGAATGCGCAGGCGCGGGTTCTGCTGGAACGGCTGATGGAGGCCTGGCGCGCGCCGGATTCGACGCACCCGATCAATGCGGCTTCCGGAGTGAACGACGTATATTTTTTGGCGGCGCCGCAGAGGAGGGATCGGGCAGGCGATGAGGGGCAGATGGCGGTGATCGATCTGAACGGCGCGCTGGCCGCGGCGCAGCCTTCGGGGATTGAGCCGGAGACGCTCACGCTGCTTTCGATGATGGAGACGCTGCATGCGAATTTGCCGACGGTGACGCAGGTGCATTTTCTGGTGGACGGGCGGCCGCGCGATACGCTGGCGGGGCATGCGGACCTGACGCGGACGTACATGGCGTCCGAGGCGGAATCGGCGCCTGGCAGTGGGGGCGGCGGGCGATGAAGATCGGGGTGTTCGATTCCGGAGTGGGCGGCCTGACGGTGCTGCGGGCGCTGCTGAAGCACATTCCGGAGGCGGACTATCTATATCTGGGCGATACGGCGCGGCTGCCGTATGGGGCGAAGTCGCGGGAGACGGTGGCCCGGTATGCGACGTCGAGCGCGCGGCATCTAATCGCGGAGGGCGCGGAGTTCCTGGTGATCGCGTGCAATACGGCGAGCGCTCTGGCGCTGGATGCGATCCGGGAGGCGGTGAAGGTTCCTGTGCTGGGAGTGGTGGAGACGGGGGCGAACGCCGCGGATGCCAGCTCGACGACGCGCGATGTGCTGGTGGTTGCGACGGCGGCAACGGTGGAGAGCCATGCCTATACTGCGGCGTGCGCGGAACGCAGGATGCGGGCGATCGAAAAGGCCTGTCCACTGCTGGTGCCGCTGGTGGAGGAGGGATGGATCGAGCATCCGGTGACGGCGGAGGTGCTGCGGATTTATCTGGCGGAGCTGATGGAGCAGGCGCGGGGAGCGGAGCTCAATCCAGACACGCTGGTGCTGGGGTGCACGCATTATCCGCTGCTGCGGGCGCAGATCGAGCAGGCGGTGCCGGGGTCACTGCGGGTGATCGATTCAGCCGAGGTGACCGCGGAGCAGGTGGCCGGGATGCTGAAGATCGCAAAGGATGGGCGGAGGGGGAAGACGCGGTTCTTCGCGACGGATTCGGTGACGAAGTTCAGGGCACTGGGGAGCCGGTTTCTGGGGCAGGAGATCGATGGGGTGGAATTGGTGGACCTGGAAACTGCAGCCGGTAGCCTGTAGCGAGTAGCCAGGAGCGGGGAGCCTGGAGCCGGGAGCGTTCAGGTTGCAAACTGAGATGCTCCCGATCTATCCATTGCGCTGGCGGGGGGTTCCCGGTACGATACATTGTCCGGCGAATTGGTTTATTCAGAAGGAGATAAAGTCATGTCGGAGGAAAAACAGTCCAGCGGATTCAGCTGGTTTCTTGCAGGTTTGGGACTAGGCGCCCTGATCGGGGTGCTGTACGCGCCGAAGGCGGGGAAAGAAACGCGCGAGGAACTGCTGAGCAGTGCGCGCGAAGGAACCGAGTTTCTGAAGCAGAAGAGCCGGGACGCCGTCGATCAGGTGGGCGATCTGGTGGATCGCAGCAAGACCCAGGTGACCGAATACGTGGGGCGCGGCAAGGAATATGTGGAGCGTGGCCGCGCGCAGTGGGACGAATTCGTGAACCAGGGCAAGCAGTACGTGAACGATCAGGGCAGCCGGGTATCGGCGGCCGTGGAAGCAGGACGGCAGGCGTACCAGAGCAGCAGCAGCGGCAACTCGCCCTCGGACCACGCCGAATCCGCCTGACGGAGAGAAGGGCCGGCCGCGAAGCGACAGGAGAGTTGCGGTTGCGCGGAGGGCTTTGAGAGCCGGGCCCAGGGAGCACGTCGATGCATCACGACATACCGGTGTGGGTTTACGTCACCTTTACCGCGGTGACGGCGGGAGCGGTGCTGATGCAGGCGCTGGTGCTGCTGGGGATGCTGTTTGCGGTAAAGGGAGCGTTGCGCCGGCTGGATGAAGTTACGAAGAAGGCGGAAGAGAATGCGCTGCCCTTGCTGGCGACGAGCCGGAGCCTGCTGGAGGAAGTTTCTCCCAAGCTGAAAGTGGCGGCGCAGAATGCGCTGGAAGTGAGCCAGACGCTGAAGGAAGTGAGCCAGACGGTGCGTACCGAGTCGACGCATGTGGCGAGCGCGGTGGACGATCTGCTGAAGAAGGCGTCAGTGCAGGTGGATCGCGTGGATGAGATGGTGACGGGGACGCTGAACAGCGTGGCGAACGCGACGGCAGCGGTGCAGAATGCGGTATCGGGTCCGGTGCGCCAGGTGGGCGCGGTGTTGAACGGTTTGCGAGCAGGGCTGGACGTATTGCGGAACAAAGGGCGTGACGCGCACGCCGCTGCTGACGGCGATCACTTCGTGTAAGATCGCCGGGTACCAATTTAGCTAATCAGCTGCCTGGTTACTACCTGCAAGGAATCTCCGCTGGGGCGCGGGGATTTTTGTTCTGCACGGAGGCAGCGAGTGACTACGATAGAAACTCCCGCCGGGATCGTCGGCATCCAGGCGCCCGTACCTGCAACCGAGTCACGGTTGACGATTGGGGAAATGAAAAACTGCATCGAGCGGACGCCGCGGATGGAAGCACGCGCGCCGCTGTCGACGTACCGGCTGCAGCTGCACGCGGGGTTCACCTTCGCGGACGCGGAAGCGGTGCTGCCGTACCTGAAGAGGCTGGGCATTGGGGACTGCTACGCGTCGCCGATTTTCGAGGCGCGGCCGGGGAGCATGCACGGTTACGACGTGACGCGGCACGACCGGCTGAATTCGGAGCTGGGCGGCGAGGCCGGATTCACGCGATTTGCGGCGCGGCTGCGGGAGATGGGCATGGGGCTGTTGCTGGACATCGTGCCCAACCACATGGGAGTGGGGAACGATTCGCAGTGGTGGCAGGATGTGCTGGAGAACGGGCGCGCGTCGGAATACGCGAGCTATTTCGACATTGACTGGAGCCCGCTGAATCCGGACATGAAGGACAAGCTGCTGCTGCCGATCCTGGGGTCGCAGTACGGCGATGAGCTGGAGGCGAAGCGGATCCAGGTGGTGGTCGCCGACGGGCGGCTGATGGTGAAGTACTTCGATCACCTGATTCCGATAGCGCCGCGGTCGGTGCCGGCAATCTTCCCGGACGAAGAACTGGACGAGCTGGGCGTGCCGCAGTTTTTCCGGGAGATTCTGCGGGACACAGCGCATATACCTCCGCACGAGACCATGGACGCGACGCTGGTGGCGCAGCGCCGGCAGCAGCTTGCCGAACTGCGACCGCGTCTGCGGGAGGCGCTGGAGAGCGGGGAGATGCAGCCTGCTTTGGCGCGGGCGCTGGAGCGCATCAATGGATTGCAGGGGGGCGTGGAGGGCGATGCGCGGAGTTTCGATCGCCTGCACGGGCTGCTGGAGCAGCAGCCGTACCGCCTGGCGTTCTGGCGGGTATCGAGCGAGGAAATCAACTACCGGCGATTTTTCGACATCAACGATCTGGCCGGGCTGCGCATGGAGAACGCGGAGGTTTTCGCGGCGACGCACGGGATGATTCGCAGGCTGCTGGCGCGCGGGGAAGTGACGGGGCTGAGGATCGACCACTGCGACGGGATGTTCAATCCGCGTCAGTATCTGATCCGGCTGCAGTTGCTGTACGTGGCGGCGCATTGCTGTGGGGAAACGGCGCAAGGGCCGACGGCGCCGAACGGGATCGAAGTGGAAGTGCGGGACGCGATGCGCGGATGCGACTGGGCTGCCGCGCAGGGACCGCTGTACGTGGTGGTGGAAAAGATCCTGGAGCCGAGGGAATTGCTGCCGCGGGAGTGGCCGGTGCGCGGGACCTCGGGATACGACTTCGTGTACCTGGGCAATCAGATTTTCATTCGCAAGGAGAATGAGCAGCGGTTTACCCAGTTCTACGCGAAGCTGACGGGCGAGGCGACGGATCCGGAGACGCTGATTTACGAGTCGAAGCTGAACGTGATGCGCAATGCGCTGTCGAGCGAGACGTACGTGCTGACGAATCTGCTGAGCCGGCTGGCTGCGGGGAATCGCAAGGCGCGGGATTTCACGGACGATCTGCTGGAGAGCGCGATTCGCGAGACGATCGCGTGCTTCCCGGTGTATCGGACGTACATCGACGATCGCGGGCAGTACACGGAGGGGGATCAGGCGTTTATTCGGCAGGCGATCAGCCGGGCGAAGCAGAGGAATCGCGAGACGGACGAATCGGTATTCGATTTTCTGGAGAACACGCTGCTGCTGCAGGGCAGGAGCGGAGTGGAGATCGATCCGGGCGAGCTGTACTTCGCGCTGAAATTCCAGCAGCTGACGGGGCCGGTGATGGCGAAAGGCGTGGAGGACACGGCGTTCTATGTGTACAGCCGCTTCCTCTCGTCGAACGACGTGGGCGGATCAATCGAAGCGTTCGGCATCGCGCCGGATGAATTTCATGAAGGCAACCGGGAACGGCTGCAGAGAGCGCCGGACGCGATGCTGGCGACTTCGAGCCACGATACGAAGCGCAGCGAGGACGTGCGCAACCGGCTGAATGTGCTTTCGGAGATGACGTACCTGTGGCCGTCGTACGTGCGGCGGTGGGTACGGTTGAATGCGCGGCACAAGCGCACGCTCGAAGATGGGCGGGTGGCGCCGAGCGCGAACGAGGAGTACTTCATCTACCAGACGCTGGCGGGCGCGTGGCCGTGGAGGATGAGGGACGAGGCCGACCACCCCGGCGCGCCAAAAGCGGGCGTGCTGGGGGCCCCGGGGGAGCGCGAGGAATTCTTAGGGCGAATGCAGCAGTACATGACCAAGGCGCTCAGCGAAGCGAAGGTCAGCCTGAGCTGGACGAATCCCAACCCGGCATACGTTCGGGCAGTGCACGGCTTCCTGCGGAGCATTCTGATGCCGGATGAGCGCGGGCGCGAGCCGCGCTTTGTGGAGACGCTGGGGGAGATTCTGCCGGCGCTGCAGCTGTTTGGAGCGGTGAACTCGCTGGCCCAGGTGGTGCTGAAGATCGCGTCGCCGGGGGTGCCGGATTTTTATCAGGGGACGGAGATGTGGGATTTGAGCCTGGTGGACCCGGACAATCGGCGGCCAGTGGACTACGAGGTGAGACGCCAGGCTCTGGAAGCGATGCAGGAGCAGGCGACCAGCCAGGGAGAACTGGCGGTGTGCCGCGAGGTGCTGGACCGGCTGGGCGACGGACGGGTGAAGCTGTGGACTACCCATCGGGCGCTGGAGCTGCGGACCCGGATGGAGGATACGTTCCGGCGCGGAGAGTATGTGCCGGTGGCGGTTACAAAAGACGAGGCCGAGCACGTGATTGCGTTTTCGCGGGGGGGCAGGGTGCTGGCGGTGGTTCCGCGCTTCGCTTACACGCTGATGGATGGGAAAACGCGGCTGCCGCTGAACGGGGCGTGGGGACGGGGGGAACTGATCGTGCCGGAGATGGCGGGTGCTTCGCTGGAGAATGTGTTTACGGGAGAGTGGGTGCGGGTGGGGTCGGACGGGCGTGTGCCGCTGCGGGCGGTGTTCGCGGAGTTTCCGGTGGCGCTGTTTGTGAAAGAACAGTGAACAGTGATCAGTGATCGGCACCCGCTCAGGACGCCGAATCGTGTTTGTCGCGGTCGGTGACGGCGGTTAGTGCGGCTAGTTTTTGGGCGAGGGCGGGCGTTAGCGCATTCTCGGCGCAGCGCCAGCTCCAGTTGCCGGTGGGGCGCGAGGGGACGTTCATGCGGGCTTCGCTGCCGAGTTCGAGAATGTCCTGCACGGGGTATAGAGCGAGGTCGGCGACGGAGGATGCGGTGGCGCGAATGAGGGGCCAGACGACATCGTTGGCGGTGACGCCGAGGTAGGCACGGACGGCGTCCTTCTCAACTTCAGTCGCGCCGTGCTCCCACCAGCCGCGGGTCGTGTCGTTGTCGTGTGTCCCGGTATACGCCACCGTGTTGGTGACAAATCGATGGGGCAGGTGGATGTGAGCGCCGCGGCCGGAGAATCCAAACTGCAATACTTTCATGCCGGGAAGGTGGAACTGCTCCCGTAAAGCATCCACTTCTTTGGTGATCAGGCCGAGGTCTTC
>JBEKIN010000180.1:0-9072 GCA_050011735.1 Acidobacteriaceae bacterium
GGTTCCAAGCTCGACAAAGCTCGTGAGCTGGCTGTGAAGGTCATCGATGAAGCCGCGCTGGAAAAACTGTTAAGAGAAAGCTAGATGCGGCCAGGCCAGCGCCGCGCACCGTGCAGAACCCGCAGAATCACGAGCCGATTCTTTGTCAGCCGGTATGCAACGACGTAGGATGTGCCGGCGATCACCAATTCTCGAGTCCCCCGTCGTCGACCAGGACGCCCCATTTCGGGCATCCCCACAAGGAGGTCTATTTGTCGCTCAATTTCATCCTGCAATCGATGAGCAGCGTCTCGGTTGTCCTGAGCGATGTAGCCGACAATTTCGAGCAGATCGAACCGTGCGAGCGGATGCCACTCGACCTTCACGCCGATCGTTTCCGGGCCGCAACCCGATCGATTCTGGCTCGGGCTTCCTTCATCACTTGCTCATGGGGAATTCCCGGGCGCGGATCGTCGATCGCCTTCTCGACTTCCGCCCGGAACCACTCGTCATGTTCGCGCTCTTCGTGCCTGCTCCTGATGAATGCGCGCATAAACTCGCGTACCAGCTGCGAGGCTGGCTGGTGCACAGCGGCTGCCTCGGCAACAAATGCATCCCTCAGTTCGGACTCAAGCTTAACGGTGAAAACAGCTTCCTTGGCCACGGGGTTCAGCTCCAATGGTAATGACAATGACTATACCACGTCATTACTGGGTAGAGACGGACTAATTCCCCTTCGCAATGTCCTTCGTCATTCCAGCCCCCAGCACCTTCCCCAGATCCGACCCCTGCACAAACGCCACCACCCGCAGATTCGCCGGATCCGCTCCCGGCCAGAGCTTCACCGTGAACGGTGCCTCGAAACTTTTTCCCTTCTCCAGCTTGCCCACCTTCACCAGATTCCGTACCACAGCCACATTCGTCAGCTTCTTGCCGTCGTTCTCGCCGGCCAGCACATCCGTCTGCGTTCGATCGAGCGTGACCGCCACGAAGACATCGCCACCATGCTTCTCCGACGTCGCGTCCACCGCCACCCGCCCGGTCAGCGCACCATCGTCCACCGCCGCCGACTCGATCTTCACCGCCAGCATCGGCGCCGTCGCCGCCTTCTCAAATGTCTGCCGAATCTGCGCCGCCGAGTTCGCGACTCTCACTTCTTCGGCCCCGTTCAGGATCACCTGCGGCGTATACGCATCGCCAATGCCCAAAATCTGCTCGTACCCTCGCTGCCGCGCCGTCAGCTGATCCGACGAGAACGGATCCTTCCACCCATCATGATCCCAGTAGTTCACGTGCTCGCTCAGCACAATGATCTCGGCGCCCGCAATCGGTTGAGCCGCGTCCAGCCGCTCCGCCCACACATCCACCGGGGGACAGCTCGAGCACCCTTCCGACGTAAACAGCTCCAGCAGGATCGGCGTCTTCGCTGCATCCGGTGGCGTCGCCGCGCGGACCACACCGCAGGCCGCTGCGCCGGCCAACAGCACCGCCAGCGCCGTCTCAGAAAATCTGCCTCTGCGTCTCCGGTTCTCGGCCATGGTTCACCCCCCATTTATTCTCGCGCCATCCGGCCTTCACCGTACACAACGGCAAACGCCCCAGCACGAGCGTACCCATTAGAAGTGGCCTGATGCCATAGCCACATCCGCGACCCTTCCCATAGCCAATTTGAGGTTCAGAACCTGCCCGACCGATCAGCCCACTGCGATGGCGGCCTACCCCTTCGGCGCGTAATACCCCTCACGCACCCTGACCGTATACCGCCGATCCAGACAGAACAAATAGATGGTGCGGAAGGCGCCGTCCGTCTTGAAGTCCGCAGGCTTGTACACCAGCGCATACTGGCTGCGCAGCTCGTCCTGAATCTCCTGGAAGCTGTTCGGCATGTCCTCAATCCGGGTCGGGAAGAACGCCTTGCCTCCCGTCGCCGACGCCATCTTCTCCAGGACATCGTCGCCGCGATCCCGGCTGGGGCTCACGTTCGTGCTGATCGCGTAGATATTCGTCTCCGCCCGCTGGCACTCTTTGATCGCGTCCTCGATATAAGCGTGGCTCTGGTTGTCGTCGCCGTCGCTCACCAGCACAATCGCCTTCCGCACCGGCTCCTGACCGCGCGCCGTCAGCAGCTTGTCGCGGCAGGCGCTGTAAACCGCGTCGTAGAGCGCCGTTCCTCCGCCCGGACGCAGCCCCTGGATTCCCGCCGTCAGCAGGTCCAGATTATTCGTCCAGTCCTGCTTGTAATCCGGCGTCACGTCGAAGCCTTCCACAAACGCCTTGTCCGACTGCGGCCGCACGATCTGCAGCAGAAACGCCGTCGCCGCCTGCTGCTCAAACAAGAACCGCTGCCGGATCGACGTACTGGTGTCGATCAGCACCCCCACCCGCAGCGGCAGATTCGTCTGCTGGGTAAAGCTGTACACCTGAGCCGGAGCCTTGTGGTCGTCGAGCAGGGCGAACTGGTTTTGCTGCAGGTCGCGGATGAAATGCCCGTGCTTGTCCGTGACCACGAACTCCAGGTACACCTCGTTCACGCTCACGGGAATCGTGAACTGGCCGTTATCGCCGCTCTGTTGCGGGTTCTGGCCCGTCCCGGCCTGCGCGGGCTGCGGCGCTGCCGGCTGATTCTGCGCCGGAGCGGCCTGAGCCGGCGGTGCGGTTTGTGCCGGTAAGCTGGCCGTCGCGCACAGAGCGTACGCCAGAACAAGAGGGGACAAGATCACTGCTTTTTTCATCGAAGCGTACTTTTAATTTTACCCTGTCGCGATTGCAGGGCGCATTCATCCAAAGTGCTATCCTCGCGCCCCTGTCCGCCCTGACGTACCATCCTTGCCACCCGCCTCTGCTCCCCGGCACAATCGTTGCATGACCGATTCGCAGAAGACCGCCATCTCCACTCCGCATGCCACCGCCGCCATCGGGCCCTACTCCCAGGCCGTTCGCCTCGGCAACCTCGTCTACACCTCCGGCCAAATCCCTCTCGACCCGGCCTCTGGCCAAATCGTCCCTGGCGCGATCGCCGAGCAAACCACCCGCGTCCTTGAAAACATCAAGGCCCTTCTCGCCGCCGCCGGCACTGACCTCGCCCACGTCGTCAAAACCGTTGTGTTTCTGAAAAATATGGCCGACTTCGCCGCCATGAATGCCGTCTATGCGAAATATCTCGCGCCCGACGGAGTCACACCGCCAGCCCGCTCCACCGTCGCCGTCGCCGGCATTCCCCGAGACGCTCTCATCGAAATCGAGGTCATCGCCACCATCTGACTGTGCTGTACGCTGAACGCTGAACGCTGTTATCCCAGGAGTTTCCCAATGCCCGACACAAAGACCGGCAAAATCGAAAAGACCGACGCCGAGTGGCGCGCCCAGCTCACTCCCGAGCAGTACCACATCACCCGCCAGAAAGGCACCGAACCTGCCTTCACCGGCAAGCTCACCTATAACCACGACACCGGCATGTATCGCTGCGTCGCCTGCGGCGCCGACCTCTTTCCCTCCGACACCAAGTTCGACTCCGGCAGCGGCTGGCCCAGCTTCTATCTCCCCGTCAACTCCGCTGCCATCGAAACTCACGAAGACAACACCCTCGGCATGCGCCGCGTCGAAGTCGACTGCGCCCGCTGCGGCGCTCACCTCGGCCACGTCTTCCCCGACGGCCCTCGTCCTACCGGCCTGCGCTACTGCATCAACTCCACGGCCCTGGACTTCGAGAAGGCGAAATAGCCAAGCTGTGCCCCAGCCACTCATGATCCAGCGCCGCACGTTGCTCTCTCTGTCGGTTGCCATTCTCGTCGCGTGCGGCATCATGCTCATCGCTCAGGGATCGCAGAATCCGGACGGGGAACATCGCGGCCCACCGTGGCGCTCGCCCGTCGCGTCCTCGCAGACCTTCACCATCGCGGGCTCGACTCTCCAGGTCGACTTCGCTCCTGGCACTCTCGATCTGCCCACACCGCAAATCATGCAGTGGGTCGAAAACGCAGCCAGCTCCGTCGCCACCTACTATGGCCGCTTCCCCGTTCCCCGCGACCGCATCCTCATCATGCCCACCGAAGATCGCCGCGGCGTCATGCAGGGCACCACCTGGGGCGACGTTGGCGGATTTCCCGCCTTCACCCGCATCCGCCTGGGCCAGCACACCATCGTCCAGGGACTGACCGACGACTGGATGATGACCCACGAACTCGTCCACGGCGCCTTCCCTTCGCAGGAAGACGAACACCACTGGATCGAAGAAGGAATCGCGGTTTACGTCGAGCCGGTCGCCCGCGTGCAAGCCGGATTCCTGCATCCAGAGAAGATCTGGTCTGACATGGTGCGCGACATGCCCAAGGGAGATCCGCAGCCCGGCGATCAGGGCCTCGACCAAACCCACTCCTGGGGACGCACCTACTGGGGTGGCGCGCAGTTCTGCCTGCTCGCCGACGTCACCATACGCGAGCAAACCCACAACCGCAAAGGTCTGCAGGATGCTCTCCGTGCCGTCGTCGCCGCCGGCGGCACCATCGATCAGAACTGGCCGATTAAGAAAGCCTTCGAAGCAGGCGATGCCGGAACCGGAACCCACGTCCTCGAGCAACAATACGACCGCATGGCCAACGCGCCCGTCCCCGTCGATCTCGAGGGACTCTGGAAGAAGTTAGGAATTGTAAGAACCGCAACCGGTATCCGCTTCGACGACTCCGCGCCCGAAGCCGCCATTCGCATCGCCATCACGAAGACGCCCGCCACCGGCCGCATCGCTCCGCAGCCCTGAACTCCGCAACTTGCAATTCATTGCGACCAGGCAACCTCGCAGAGCCGCCGCCTTGCTGACCGCTGACCGCTGACCGCTGGCTCCTTACGCCTTAACGACCTTCCCCGCCTTCAAACAGCTGCTGCACACCCGCAGCCGCCTCGCCCCGCCGCCCACCTTCGCCTTCACCGGGTGCAGATTCACATTCCAGCGCCGCTTGGTGATGTTGTGCGCGTGCGAAATGTTGTTCCCAAACTGCGGACCCTTGCCGCAAATATCGCAAACCTGTGCCATGTCTTCTCCGAAAAGACGATTCCCTCAAGGATGTCGTCAAAAATGTCGTCAAAATCTGCGGCCCTCAAGCCTGGTCCGAACCCGTAGGTCCCGCCACCCGGCCCAATCCCGCCATCCAGCGCCGGCGACTCGCGCCCACACGCCGAAACCCCAGTTTACCGGGAATCCAGGCGGCGAAGCAATCCGGTCCTCGCGCGGCAGCAATCGGTCGGCTCCCCGCACCGTTGCTCCATAACTCCATGGTGGAGCCGTCGCCCCAGTTCCCGCAGGTCCTCGTTGATTCGGTCCTTGAAAGGCCGGTCTTCGCATGGCGAAACCCGGCCCTGTCGAAGGAACTTCGAACCCAACGTCGCTCCCACCTTTTCGCCATTGGAGGGCGCCCGTAACCGGCTTATCCTTCAACAAAGTCCCATCGAAAGCGACCCCGCGGAGACATACCTCTCCGCCCGCTGCTTACCGGAGTCGCTGCGCGCCGCAAAGGAGTCAAACCGTGCCCCCCCTCCTCGTCGAAGTTCCCCTCCCGGTCGCCAACGAAGGCGAAAGCCAGGCGGATATCGTGGGCACTGGCGATTTTGGGGCGGTCGCGTCCCGGAAAATGATGGGCCGGCGTGGGCAACTTGCTTTGGCGGTCGTGATCGTGATCGGGTTGAATCTCGCCTTCCTGCTCACCTTCTGGAACCGATTTCTGGGGCCCAGTGTGTCCGGCATGTTCCTGGAGTTTGCATGCCGGTTGTTATCCGGCAAGGTTCCTTACAGAGATTTCTACGTTGTAGTCACTCCGTTCTATATTTTCAGAACCGCGGCCGTCGTAAAGCTATTTGGGCCGAGCCTCGCGGTTCTGCGACTGGTTGACATCGGGTATCGATCCGCAATCGCGGCAATCCTGGTGATCTGGCTCTCTAAAGTGGTGCGAATTCCATATGCGGCGCTCGGAGCACTCGCCGCGGTCGCTGTTTTTTCGACAGATCCTGCCGACTCTCTCACTTCTTATCATCTGGAAGCGACGTTTTGGGCGCTCGTCGGCGCCTTCCTGCTCTCGTATGTCAAGTGGGAACGAAGAGAGATCCTGAGAAACATCTCCCTGATTTGCGGCTCGGGTGTGTGCTGCTCGGTCTGCTTCTTCACCAAGCAGACCGAGGGAGGAGGTATCACCCTCGCTCTGTTGATCGTAATTGCCGGCTTGTCGATACGCGATTTGGGCCTGCGGCCGGCGATTTTACGCCTCCTGGCCTTTTGCACGGGATGGATCCTGCCTGCGGGGATAGTGCTTGGATGGCTGGCAAGCAAAGGCGCATTGAGGGCGTTTGCAATTGCAATTTTCGTAGACGGGCCGTCGGCAAAGGGATCCCCTGGCCATATACTCACGCGCGTGTTCCTCGATGGCTACGGTTCCTGGCCAGGAAACGCTGTTTATCTGGTCTTCGCGATTTGCACCATGCTGCTGGTGGTTCGCGTGGTGCAAAAAGGGCGCGCCGCACCGCCTTCCGCGGCCCCTGCAATGCTGCACCTCGCCCTGATCGCAGCGGCAGGTGCAGCCGCACTCCTCGCTGGATACGCCGGAGGAGCCTTTGTTCTGCGTAGCCCTGTTCCGGCCTATTCGCTGGAAACAGGCTCCATTTTCTTTGCCTTCTTTGGTGTCTTCGCGCTCGCAGCCTACTACACGCTGATCCTGACTCAGCGTCCCATGACCGAAGCGGAAAGACAGCGCTGGCTGCTGGTAATGGCCTCCTTTTGGATCTGTTACACGATGTCCTGGTCATGGGTCGCATGGGGACCAATGGCGTTTCCGAGCCTGGGAGTCGTAATAGCTCTCATGCTGGAAGACCTTCTTTCGAGACCTCGCACGTCTGTTCTCCGCTATTCGTTCGCGGCAACCGCCGTGTTGCTTCTCTCAGTGTGTGAAGCAGGCAGAGTGTACTGTCCATTCAGCTGGAACAGTTGGACTGAAGACCCGATACGGAGTGCTACCGCTTCCTCCAGGCAGCCAGTGCTAAACGGGATATACATGTCTCCCGAAATGGCAGCTTTTGCTGACCGTCTTACCAGTCTTATTGACGACCACTCTCGAGTGAACGACTCGGTCTTCATCTACTCTTATCAGCCTTTATGGTATGTATTGGCCGATCGCTGGCCTGCTACCTATGCTCAGGTTCACTTCTTCGATGTTGCCCCGGACGATCTGTGCCGCAGAGACGCCGAACGAATTGTGAAAGAGCACCCTGCGGTAATAGTGGACTTCGTCGGCGACAGCGAGCTCTGGAACGAGAAATTATTCCGGGCAGGCCACAAAAGTGGTCAACGGGACTTACAAGACCAGATGTATCGGCTCATTCGTACCAATTATCGTCTGGAAGCGGCTATTCCACTCAAAGAGAACCTGGTGCCGGTAAGGGTATTCGTGTTGAGGAGTGAACAATGATCGCGAGCGTTGTGGAACTGTGGGGGAATGGGCAGTTGACGGAGGTGGAAGCCGACGCTGTCAGCTCAACAGCCTGCTCGGCAAGGCCGGGGATGCCTGCTCGTGCACCAGCCAGCACCCCAACCAGGAGCGAGAAGAGCATTACGGTGATATTTCCGGCTTACAATGAGGAACAGAACATCCGCTCCGCAATTGCACGCGCTGTGGATGCAATGCGTCCACGGTTTCATGTCTTTGAGCTGCTGATAATTGACGATGGCAGTACGGATCGTACAGGTGAGATCGCCGAGGATCTGGCGAAAGCATACCCTGAGATTACCGTTATCCACAACCGGCAAAATCTGGGATTGGGCGAGACTCTCTACCGCGGATTTCAATGCGCCCGCGGAGAATTGGTTATCCAAAATGCGATGGACTACCCGCTTGACCTCCGTGAACTCGACAAGATGATTCCTCTTCTGGAGGATGCGGATGTAATAGTTGCAGTTCGAAAGGGGTATGCCGGCTACACTCCGTACCGAAAGCTGGCTTCCAGAGTGAATCGATTCATTCTTCGCCAGCTGTTTAATCCAAAGCTGCGCGACTATAACTACACCCAGCTCTTTAAAAGGGAGGTGCTGAGCGCAGCGCGGCCCAACTCGCGAAGCACGGTTTTCATGGTCCCGGAAATCCTCATTCGCGCCCACGAGTTAGGTTTTAGGTTCGCAGAACTCGATATAGGCTATCATCCGCGGGTGTTTGGCGAAGCCACTTCGGGTAGGCCGAGAATCATACTTCGGTCTCTGCGCGATATGTTCAGGTTTTGGATCGCACGCAGTCCTCATATCGTCGAAGCAACGGCTGTTAAACAAGAGGTTTGAGATTTTCCTTCCGGACTTCCTCTCCATGTATCCGCGATTTCTGAGGAAGCTTTGCTGGATCGAGCCTCACCTCTCACCCGGGCCTGTCGGTGGCCGGTATCAGCTGTCGGCTCGGAAACCCCTCTCTTAGGACGCGAAGCACGATCTGCTCTCCTGTCACCCTCCCAATTTGTTATCCTCTCCCCTGTGCGGTTTCTGTACGGTGTTCTCGTTTTGTCGACGGCGGCGCTCGTCTGGGCCGCTCTCGCTGTAGTCCGGCACATCCGCCATCAACGTGAAGCCGACCGCACGAAGGCAGAACAGCACGACGAACCTCTCTGATTCTGATTCCGCATTCGATACACAGGAGCCGCGATGAATTCCGCTTCCGCCGCATCTCCCGCTCTTCCGCTCGTCCGGCCTGCCATCATTCGCCGGCCCCTGGCCATCGTCCTCGGCTCGCTCCTCGTCGCCGTTTGCGCCCACATCTCCATCCCGCTGGGTTTCACGCCCGTGCCCGTCACTCTGCAAACCTTCGCCGTGCTCCTCCTCGGTCTGCTCCTCTCGCCCTCCTTATCCGCCGCGGCCCTTCTTCTCTATCTCGTCGAAGGCGCAATCGGTCTCCCCGTTTTCAGTCCGTACGCCCCGGCCGGATTCCTGCATCTCCTCGGGCCCACCGGCGGCTACCTTATTTCCTGGCCCTTCGCCGCCGCCCTCACCGGCCTCTTGCGCCGCCGTTTCGTCAGCCGCGGATTCGCGCCCTCCCTGCTTGCCGCTGCCGCCGGCAGCCTGTTCATCCTGCTTTGCGG
>JBEKIN010000181.1:0-9030 GCA_050011735.1 Acidobacteriaceae bacterium
AGTGCAGCGCGAAGTGCAGGGCGAAGTGCAGCGGGGTTTTGCCCGGCTGGGGATGAGGCGAGAGCGCAGCGCGAAGTGCAGCGCGAAGTGCAGGGCGAAGTGCAGCGGGGTTTTGCCCGGCTGGGGGTGAGGCGAGAGCGCAGCGCGAAGTGCAGTGCGAAGTGCAGCGCGAAGTGCAGGGCGAGAGACGCATCGTTACCATTCGGATCGCGATTGGCGTGGCCATGCGCGTCACCATTCGAGGAGGAGCATTTCGGCGCAGAAGCCTGGGCCCATGGCGGCGAGGATGCTGCGGGTTCCGGGGGCGGGGCGGCGGTGCTTCATGATTTCGTCGAGGACAACGAGCACCGAGGCCGAGGACAGGTTGCCGACGCGGCGCAGCGCTTCCCAGGAAACTTCGAGGTCTTCGCGCGTGAGGCCGAGAGATTGGGCCGTGGCTTCGAGAACTTTGGGGCCGCCGGTGTGCATGATCCAGGAGCCGACGTCGCGGCGGGTCATGCCGTGGGCGGCGAGGAAGGCGTCGACGTTGGGGCCGAGATTTTCGACGACGACTTTGGGGACGTCGGGGGAGAGGACGATGTTGAAACCCTTTTCGGAGATGCTCCAGCCCATGACGTCTTCGGTGTTTGGGTAGAAGACGCGGTCGCTGGCGAGGATGCGGGGGCCGCGGCTGGGGATATTGTCTCCGGCGACGAGGACGGCGGCGGCGCCGTCGCCGAAGAGGCCGACGGAGATGAGATTGGCGACCGATTTGTCGTCGCGCTGCCAGGTGAGGGAGCAGAGCTCGACGGAGAGAAGGACGGCGATCTGGTCGGGGTAGGCGCGGACATAGTCGGCCGCGCGGGCAAGGCCTGCGGCTCCTGCGACGCAGCCCAGTCCGAAGATGGGGTTGCGGCGGATGTTGGGCGCAAGATGCATGCGGTTGACAAGGCGCGCGTCAATCGACGGGCTGGCGATGCCGGTGACAGAGACGAAGAAGATGGCGCGGAGCTGATCGGCGCGGAGGCCGACCTGCCTGATGGCGCAGTCGATGGCGCGCTCACCGAGGTCGAGGGCGACTTCAATCCAGGCGTCGTTGTTTTTGCCCCATGTGTCGAGGGCGAGATATTCCTCGAGGCGGCGGGAGAAGTAACGGCCGTCGACGCCGGTACGCAGGTGGAGGCGCTCGACGATGGAGGCGACTTTGGGGTCCTGTCCCCAGTAGGGGAGGAGAGCGTCGAGGAACTCGCGCTGCGTGTAGTAATGCGGGGGGAACGCGGTGGAAGTGGCGAGAATGTGCATGCAGGTCTCTGGGTTGAGATTCGACGCTGGTGCTCGTGATTCGCTTCCGACGGTACGAGCGGAAGTGGGTGCATGGTGTGCTGCAACTGTAACGATTTTGGCAGACGACCCGGGATGCGGCGTCAGTGGGATGTCAGAAGATTGTCGGGAATGTGCTGCTCCTCCTGATTGGCCGTTGCTATGGGCAATTCGACGACGATCTCGGCGCCGCGAGGTGAGCGATTGCGGGCAACGGCGCGGCCTGCGTGGGCGCCGGCGACGGCGCTCACGAAGGCAAGGCCCAGGCCGTGGCCCTCCGACTCGCGACCCTTGACGAAGCGCTGGAAGACACGAGGGAGCAGGTCGGCGGCGAAACCGGGACCATCGTCCTCCACTGTAATGCACGCCGAGGGGCCTTTGGCGGAAACGTCGAAGGAAATGTGGGCGTGGGCGCCTGCATAGCGTAGCTCATTCTCCATGAGATTTGAGAGCAAGCGCGTGCAGAGGGAGAGGTCGGCGGTGACGAGAACGGGAGCCGGGGCGGTGACGACGATCTGCTGGTTGCGATCGGCGAAGGCGGGAGCGTACAGCTCGGCGACGCGATGGACGAGGTTGCTGAGGTCGAGGGTTTCGCGGCGGAGGCGGAGGGCGCCACCATCGGCTTCGGCGAGGTCGAGGGAGGTGGTGATGACGTCGGAAAGGCGGTCGAGGTGTTCTATGGCGCTGGCGACGAGTTCGGAAGATTGTTCGCGGTCTTCGAGCGAAAGCGCAACTTCGAGGCTGCCACGCACGGAGGTGATGGGGCTTTTGAGGTCGTGCGCGACGGCGTCAGTAAGGGTGCGGAGCTGGTTTACCGAGGAGGAGATGCGGTCGAGCATGTTGTTGAAGGTACGGGCGAGGCGCGCGACTTCATCGTGTTGGCCGCCAACGGGGACGCGGGTGCTGAGGTCGTCAGAGCGGATGCTGGAGGCGGCTCCGGTGATGGCGTCGACGCGCTGGAGCATGCGGCGGAGGCCGAGCAGGGTGAGGAGGAAGCCGAAGGCCACCATGAAGACCCAGCCGAGGAAGAAACGCACGAGGAGCTGGCGCAGGAGATGTTCCGCGCCGAGGTCGAGCAGGCCGAGGTAGAGGCGGCCCTCGCCAGGGCGCATATCGAGGGCGACGACGCGAAAGTGTCCGTGCCAGCCGCGGACACGGAGCGAGACAGGCGCGCCCTGCGGGATGTTGGTGGCGCGCAGGGCGTCGAGGAATTGGGCGCTGTCGCGCGGGCCGACCCAGACGGGCGGATGGGAGGAGTCGCCGGTCTGGGCGAAGAAGACGGTGTTGCCCTGGACTTTCTGGCCGCCGCCGTCCCAGGAGACTTCCTGGGAGGCGAGCTCGGCGACTTCCTCAACGATGCGGTCGTAGAGGGCGTCGCGGGGGGTGTTGAGGGCGACCTGGCGGAGGGTCTCGCTTTCGCCGGTGAGCCATGAGTCGCTGCGCTCGCGGACGGTGCGGGCGACGATGAAGTACATGGCGAGGAAGACAGCGGCGCTGCCTGCGGCGAAGACCAGAGTGCTGCGCAGCGCGAGGCGCCAGGCGGCGGTCCGGTAAAACGAGCTGCCGACTCGGGAGAGCATTGGGGAATTCTAGTCTCGCAGGAGATAGCCGACGCCGCGGATGGTGCGGATGAGCGGGTGCTGCGATTCGCGGTCGACTTTGTTACGCAGGCGATGGATGTGGACATCGACGATGTTGGTGGAGGTGTCGATGCGCATCTTCCAGACGTGGTCGAGGACCATGGCGCGGGTGACGACGCGGCCGACGTTGCGGCAGAGGTATTCGAGCAGGGCGAACTCCTGCTGGGTGAGCTGGAGCTCGACGCCGGCGCGGCGGGCTTCGCGGCGGATGAGGTCGATTTCCAGATCGGCGACACGGAGCCGGGTGGTCTCCGACTGGCCGGGCGTGCTGCGGCGAAGCAGAGCGCGGAGGCGCGCCTGGAGTTCGGCGACGGCGAAAGGCTTGGTCATGTAGTCGTCGCCGCCGCGTTCGAGGCCGAGGACGCGCTGGTCGACGGAGCGGCGCGCGGAGAGGATGAGGACAGGCGAGGAGACGCCCTGGGAGCGCAGACGCTGGATCAGCTCCAGACCATCGATGTCGGGGAGGGTGAGGTCGACCACCAGGGCGTCGTGGATGCCTTCGAGGGCGAGGCGCTCGGCTTCGGCTCCTTGTCCGCAGGCGTCGACGCGAAAGCCGGACTCAGAGAGAGCGCGGGTAAGGAACTCGCGAATGGTGGTGTCATCTTCGACGACGAGCAAGCGCATGGGTCTCCCTTTGATATGCGCTGCCCGCGGCGCGAGCGCCGATGCGTCGTCGAGACGAGCGTGGGAAGGTGGAGGAAATTGCTTTCAGATTACTCCGGCGACGGGCCTCGAAAATAACGCAGGATTACAGCGCGTTCATAGTGAGGAGGGCTGGTGGTTCCGTGATTGGACGCGCACCGGCGGGCGGCGTGAGCCGGGACGGAATTGTCGGAGCGCCAATTTGGGGGTTTCGCGCGCTGGCGCTCAAGGTGACCAGCGCCTCGCGGCGAATGTTCCAGGCGTCGAACAGTCCGCGCACATCGCGCCGCCACGCTGGCAGGACGATGGACATCGCGAGGCCCTCAGCATTGCAGACAACGCCGACGATCAGCGATGCGCGGATCAAAGAAGCACCGTAATGGCCGGCGAAGGCTGCCATAACGGCAACGGCCATTAGCAGCCCCCAGCTTTTCGCCAGCCAGGAGTGGTAGCTGGAGGGTTTGCCGAATTTCGCGAAGTCGAAAATGAATCTGGCTGCTTCCGATGCGAGCAGCACGCAAATCAGGCCGGCATTGCCGCGCCAAAGCTGCGGTTGACCGATCCAGAGCGCGACGGCGACGCAGAGATAGAAGAAGGTGTCGGCCATGGAGTCGAAGAGGCGGACGCCGGCGGTATCGCATTTCCAGCGGCGCGCGAGTACGCCGTCGAAGATGTCGGAGAGGAGAGCGGCCAACACGAGACTCGCCAGGGCCGGGCCGCTCCAGTCACAGCTTTGTCCGGCGATGAGGATGGGGCCGAGGGCCGCGCGCATGCCCGCCATTCCCCAGGGGAGGTGTTCTTTTCGCAGCGGGAATCGCATGGTGGGCTCCTCACGGCAGGAATGCCGATGAGAGGAGCGTAGATTGCGGGGATGGGCCTCCGGCGGGCGTTGCGTACAGTTTTTGGAGTGTCACAAATGAGGGGGAATCGGCTGTAGATGGATAGAACTCACTCCCACAGATCGTTGAACACGCCCGAATTGTGGGTCGAATCCTCGCCATCTCCCCCGAACAGCCAAGAGTTACCGCTCTTATCGATCCAGGCGGCTGCGCCGGTTCGGTCTCCCGGCAGGTTTCCCGTGGCTGGCTGCCCAATCGTGCCATACACCCCGGGCTGGCCTTCGTACAGGCCCGGAACGAGGCTGTTGCCGCCCATCCAGGTCCATTCACCGGTAGAAGGATTGAACTCCCATAGGTCGTTGAGCGTGCCCTGGGTCCCGGAAGCGTCAAAACCGTCGCCCCCGTACAGCCACAGGTTGCCGGTTTTGTCGGCCCAGCCGGCCGCTCCGCTCCGCGCGCCCGGAACGTTCGCCGCAGCCGGCGCACCCAGAGTCCCGTAGACGCCGGCTTGGCCGCCCTGAGCCTGGGGAACCTTACTGCTGCCGCCGATCCAGGTCCATTGGTTGGTACTTGGCTTGAACTCCCAGAGGTCGTTGAGGTAACCCGCTGTTCCGGAGGAATCGTAGCCATACCCGCCAAAGAGCCACAGGTTGCCGTTGGGGTCGGTCCAAGTGACTCCACCCTGTCGGCTTCCAGGAACGTTTCCTGCAGCCGGAGCCTGCAAGTTTCCGTACACTCCTGGCTGACCTTGTACTTGGCCTCCGGCCATCCACGTCCATTCATTCGTTTGGGCATGCGCAGGTGCGGGCCAACACAATGTTGCTAGGAGAAGAAACAACGCTGCCAGACCCAGCTCGTCCGACTCTCGCCAGGAATCTTTGGAATGGCGGCCAACAATCCCCGCGCACAGGCGCCACGTGCGTCCGGATGCGACAAGAGCCGTTGGCAATTCACTACATACCCACATCGAAACGTCCAGCCCGCAGCGCCTCTGGGTGGTTCCCTAACTTGCCTTTTCGCGGGGATGCTGTCTCTCAACGAACGAGCGCCACTCGTTGGTATTCGGGGGGGAGAACATCGGCAGCAGGATTCCGCCAGCCTTGTACCATTCCAATGCTGCTGGTCCGATGTATCCGCCGAGCGACTTTATTGGGTTCCGGGCGAAGCGTCTCCGTACCCATCGAGCGATTGAGTCATACCAGAGTACGTACTGCCGATCATGAGACGCAAAGAAGCCATAAATTCGCCCTTGCCGCAATGCACTTTTGTCGCTCCATGAACAGGCAACCGATGGGGAGAGTTCCAGAACGGGAAGAGCCTCATCTATCCGATAGTACGTTAGCCCTTCGGTCGAGATAACGGGCTTTCTTTTGAGCGATGGCAGCAGGGACTGATTCCAGATTGCCATGACTTGTCGTTCGTGAAGCGGATCGGCGACAGGAACCACCTTCTCCGAGTCACTGGATTTCAATGAAAAAATGACGGAATCACGAGCGGTAATGAACTCGTACAACCTGCGCGTATCGTCCTCGAGCATGTGCAATTGGATCTGTTTGCCCATCTTCGACTCTCCCGATTCAGTTCGGCTTCGATTGCGACGAATCAAGTGGCCGCACCGGAACCAGTGTCGGAGTCACACCGGTAGAATTTTGGATGTCCCGTGCGGCTTGCTGTTCACGTTGTGGGACGTTTCCGGCAGGAGTAGGCCGGATTACTTGGGTTACAGCTTCTACCTTTCCTGTGTCCGGATTCACTCTTGCCGCATCGGCTACACGAGTGTCTTTGTTTCCGCCGGGCGTCGGTATGCGAACCTCCTGTTGCCCTCCAATTTTTGCAGCCTCTTCTTTCGCTGTTTGTTGATGGTCGGGTTTTCCTCTGGTTCCGGGTCGACTCGAACTAAAGATGTTGCCAAGTGAATGCCCAATGGCAGAAACATTCGCCTTGAAAATCTCGCGAGCCGTCGATGTAAATGTCTCGAACGAGCGCTGTGCCGACGGCGTATGTTCATAGACATTTATCGCTTCAACGGTCGCGATCAGACCGAAGGTGATCGCGGCAGCACCTTCCACCACACAGGCATCTTCGAAGCAGTGCCCATCCGCATCTACCCCAGCGAGCGGATTATTACGCATATAATTGTAGAGATTCAGCGTCTGCGGACTCTCGTACTTGGCGTAGGGAACAGCGGTTGGGTCGGAGGCCCAGTCGGGACTCAAGAACCTGCCCGTCCCACTGCTGTAGTAGCGTGCTTCGAAGTAGTCATTGCCTGATTCGGTATCGCGTTCTTTGCCGGTGAAGTGATGCTCCGTAGGAAATTGCGCGGACTGGGTGCAGTTCAAGCTGTCGCCGAACGGCAGGCTGGAGCAGGTCTGTTCCAGGACTCCTGCATAATCGGTCTGAACGCGGCGCGTGCCCAGCCAGTCGTTGAGATAAAAGTGGAGTGCTCCGTCGACTTGTCCGCTCGAATCGGTGATAGCGCTGTAGGTAGCCACCAATTGCCCGTCTGCCCAGACGTTGGTGTGCGACCACGCCATGCTCCCGTTGGCGTCGCTCGCCATCTCGGTCACCTGATGATCGGACTGATCCAAAATGTAGTCCGTCTCGTTCACCGCCGCGCTCAAACCGTTAACGGATGGATCGCAGCTCCAGCTTGTGATCGTCCCCTTGGCCACGCGCCGGCCCTCGGCA
Source organism: Acidobacteriaceae bacterium (assembly GCA_050011735.1). Classification (GTDB taxonomy): domain Bacteria; phylum Acidobacteriota; class Terriglobia; order Terriglobales; family Acidobacteriaceae; genus Palsa-343. The sequence continues at coordinate 7,109 of JBEKIN010000181.1, forward strand.
TCGTAGACGTAGCCCGTCTTGATCACGATGCCGTCAGCGGCAGGCGTCTGCACAGCACAAATGCGGCCCTCAGCGTCGTAGAGGTACATGTTGCCGTCGCCGTTGTTGTCGCTCAGGATATAGCCCACCCCGCTCGGATCGTAAGTAGGAACCGCTGGGCCGCCGATCACCTGATTGTTCGTATTGTAGGTGAGCGGAACCGGGTTCTGCGGCAGGCACGCGGAAAATCCACCCGACCCGGACTGGAAAGTGCTTGCCGATGCTTGCTGACTGGTACGTCAGTTCTGGAGTGTCACAGAGAGGGGGAATCGGCGTAAGGGGCGAGTTCGTCGCGAGCCGAGTCGGCGAGTAGCGGGAAGGTGACGACGCGGGAGTCGGCGCGGAATTCAGGGAGCTTTGCAGTGAGGACATCGCAGAGGAGGATAGAGGCCTGATCGAGGCCGCGGCGCCAGTGCGACTGGCGCGGGTCGCGGAAAAACAAGGATTCAGCGGGGACTCCGGCGGCGATGAGCATGGTGCGGGCTGTGCCCAGGAAGTCGGGCCAGCGGGAGACGATGGCGACGAGCTGACCCTGCGGCACCGGCAGCCAGGGTGCGAGCCATGCATTGGCGGAGCGGATGGGGAGCACTGCGAGCTCTGCGCCGGGAGGCAAGATACCCCGAATGGCCGCAGCTTTGCTGGGCCGGCAGACATAGACGGCGGGGGGTGCGGCTTCGTGCCGTGTGCAGTCTTCGATCGAGGCTGCGGAGACCGGGAGCGAGGTTGCGGCGCGCGTTTCTGCGAGCAGAATCTGGCGGAGCTCCGCGTCGGGTTCAACGAGCACGAGACGGGATGGGGGCGGAGCGGCGAGCCGTTGTTCCAGGCGGTGGCGAATGGTTTCCGCGGGCAGGGAGATGGTGCGCAGATCGCGCACAAAGCGGGCAATTTGCTGGTCGAGCTGTTGTTCCGGCGTGGGCGCGGGGTCTTTGTGCCTGCGAACATAGACGCCGCTGCCGTGGCGGAGCTCGGTCCAGCCCTCGCGCTGGAGCTGGCGATAGCCGGCGCTGATGGTGTTGGGGTGCAGCCCGAAGCGGCGCGCCAGTTCGCGCGTGCTGGGGAGACGGTCGCCAGGGCGCAGCTCGCCGGAGAGGATGGCGAGGACGACCTGGGTGACGAGTTGCCGATAGACGGGGACTTCGCTGCTGGCAGCAAACCACAGTCGCACGCCGAGCCTCCGGGGAGACTGCGATTTTATCGCGCCAACTTTTCTGCGGCTTCGACGGTATGGGCGATGAGGGTGGCGATGGTCATGGGGCCTACGCCGCCGGGGACAGGGGTGTAGGCGGAACAGCGGTCGATGACGGCGGAGAGCTGAATGTCGCCGACGCCGCCGGAGTGAAAGCCCGCGTCGACGACCACGGCACCATCGCGGATCCAGTCGCCACGGATGAACTCGGGCTTGCCGACTGCGCCGATGACGATTTCTGCGCGGCGGACGACTTCGGGGAGATTTTTGGTGCGGGAGTGGCAGATGGTGACGGTGGCGTTGGCGGCGAGCAGCATCATGGCCATGGGGCGGCCGAGGATAGGGCTGCGGCCGACGACGACGGCTTCGCGGCCTTCGATGGGAATTTGATAACGGCGGAGGAGGCGCATGATGCCGGCAGGCGTGGCCGAGCCGTAAGCGGGCTCGTCCATGGCCATGCGGCCGAATCCGTGGGCGGTGACACCGTCGACGTCTTTCTCGAGAGCGATGCGGTCGAAGCAGGCGCGCTCGTCGATTTGTTTGGGGACGGGATGCTGGAGGAGGATGCCGAGGACGCGCGGGTTGGTGTTGAGGTCGTCGATGGCGGCGAGGAGTTCCGCGGTGGTGGTGGCGGCGGGAAGCGCGATGCTGAGGGATTCCATGCCGACGCGGCGGCAGGCGGTGCCTTTCATGCGGA
>JBEKIN010000182.1:0-8973 GCA_050011735.1 Acidobacteriaceae bacterium
CCGCCCGAATCGAAACCGTCGCCGGCCCATCAAGATCGAAGTTGAGAAGGTAATAACTGCTCGCCGCATGCACAACCGGCGTCGTGCGACCGTTAATCGTCACAACAAAATAATCGGTACGCACTTCATCCGGAATCGGCGCAATCCCGACATGCGTCGCACCGAAAGCCGGCGCCCAGCAAGCCAGCAGAAACGCCGTCTGAGCAATTCGACGAATCATCACCCGTTATCTACACTCCCGTCATCCCTAACGGCGAATCGGCCGTGCATCATCCAGTGGGTCTATCTGTGCTCTGTGCTCTCTGCTCTGCTCTGCGCTCTGTGCTCCGCTTCACATCACCTCCGGCGCGCTGATGCCCAGCCACGCCAGCGATCGAATCAGCTCTCGCTGCGCCACCGCCGCCGTCGCCAGCAGCAGTTTTTTCCGCGCCGGGTCTTCTTCGCTCAAAATGTGATGAAGCCGGTAAAAATTGCTGAAGTCCTGAGCCAGCTGAAACGCATGCTTCGCCAGGTACGCCGGCTCCGCCGTCGCAATGCACTGGTCCAGCAGCAGCGTCGTCTTCGCTGCACGCAGCCAAACCTCCCAAATGCCCTCGCTGTCTTCTCCGTTGAGATACGGCGCAACGTCTACGCCCGCCAGCGCAGCCAACGCCTCGTCCGGCGACGTCCCAGCCTTGCGAAAGATGCTGCGGGTCCGCACCACGGCATATTGCAGATACGGTCCCGTTTCGCCCTCAAAACTGAGCGCATCCTTAAAGTCAAACGCGATCACGGAATTCCGCGTGTATCGCAGCATGAAGTACCGCAGCGCTCCCACCGCAATGGCGCGCGCCGTCTCCTCACGTTCTGTTTCGCTCACTTCGGGATGCCGGCTGTCGACTTCAGCCCGGGTCGCCAGAATCAGTTTGTCGATCAGGTCATCGGCCTTCACGCCGAATCCCTTGCGTCCGGAAACCTCGATGTACGGCCGCGCCCGATCCTCTTCCGAAACCTCGTACCCCAGATCCAGGGCGCAACGCGGCGTCAGCGCCACCATCTCGTACGAAAAATGCGTGTAGTGCGCCGCCTGCTCGGTATAACCCAATCCGCGCATCGCCTCGACCACATTGGCCTGCGGGTCCGACTGCCGCGAGTCGATCACGTTGTAGATCGCCTGCGCGCCGCCAAACTGCGGATGGTCCGGCTCGCCGGTCTCCGCCGTAATCCAGCAGCGATGATCCGGATATTCGAAGAATGGTCGATAAGCGAAATCTCTTCCCAGCAGCCCAAATTTCCAAAGGTGATATGCGATGTCCTTGCCCACATAGGTCACCGTGCCATTCGAGCGAACGATGACCTTCGCATCTTCGTCCGGCCCGTCGCCAGCGGCGCCCTCGGCGGTTCCCGGCCGCTTCATCACCCAGCATCCTTTGTTTTTTCCCTCCGTCTCGAAATACAGCACGCCTTTCGCCTTCAGCTGCTCGAAGGCCAAGTCCCAAAAATGCAAATGAAGAATCTCACTTTCCCGTGGCAGCAAATCGTACTCAATCCCCAGCCGCAGCATCGTCTCCAGATGCCGCCACAGGATCGCCGTCGAAACCAGCTCGGCAATCTGCGCCGTCTCATTGCCACCCGCTTCGATCGCATGCAGCGTGTCGAGCCGCAGCTTCTTTCGCACGGGAGCTTCTTCCGGCACCGCGTCGTACCAAGACGAAACCCGCGCATACAGATCCCAGCAGTAGAAGTCGATGCGCGCGCCGTCCCCGGCCAGATCCGCCATCAGCTTCTCCACGCCGGCCAGATTCAGCGCTTCGAGGTGAACGAACCCCACCACCACATCGGCAACCTGGACGCCGGTATTGTCGACATAGTTCTGCACATCGACCTTTTGTCCAGCCGCAATCAGCAGCCGCACGAAAGTATCACCCAAAATTGCGTTGCGCAGATGCCCGACGTGTGCCGCCTTGTTGGGATTGATGCTCGTGTGCTCCACCAGCGAATGCAGCGGCTCGGGTGGCGCGGGAATCACGCCACTCACAGCGAATGCCTGCACAAAACTGCCACGGTCGAGACGCGCATTGATGTATCCAGCCCCCGCCAGTTCCAGCGACGCAAATCCCGAAACGCTACCCAGCGCCGCCACAACCTCTTCGGCAATTCTCCGTGGTGCTTTGCGCAGCTTCCGCGCCAGCTCAAAAGCAATCGGCGTGGCGTACTCGCCGAAGGCAAGCTCCGGCGGCTGCTCCAGCACCACCGTTTCCACTTCGATCTGGTACAGACTGCGGAGCACAGCGCGAATCCGCTCCGCCAGCTGTCTTTGCTGTTTCAAATACACGCGGACGTCACCGATAAGACCTTCGAGAAAAGCTTGATTCTATCAGCCGCTCGCTCCATCGCTTAGCGCGCGCGTCCTTTAAGATGAGATCAGCGTCGGCTCGCTGTTCGCTCGGTGCTTGCTCGTCGTTGGCTCGCAGTTCGCCCGCTTTTGGCTTTTCCTTATGTCTGAAACGAACAAGTTCTACCTCACCACGCCCATCTACTACGTGAACGCGCGTCCGCACATCGGACACACGTATACGACCATCGTTGCCGACGCTATCGCCCGTCGCAAGCGCTCGCTCGGCATCGACACCTGGTTCCTGACCGGAACCGACGAGCACGGACAGAAGATCGAGCGCTCCGCGCAGCAGGCCGGCTGCACGCCCCAGCAGTTTGCCGACAAAGTTTCGGCCGAATTCCGCGGTCTGTGGGACCGCCTGGGCCTCACCTACGACGACTTCATCCGCACCACCGAGCCGCGTCACAAACAATCCTCCCAAGAGCTCTTCGCCCTCGTGCGCGACAAGGGCTACATCTACAAAGGCTCCTACACCGGCCAGTACTGCGTCTTCGATGAGCTCTTCGTCGAAGCGCCGCCCGGCGCACCCTGTCCTGACTGCGGCCGGCCCACCGAAACTATCAGCGAAGAAAACTACTTCTTCAAGCTCTCGGCCTTCGAGCGCCGGCTGCTCGAGTATTACGACGAGCACCCGGAATTCATCCGCCCCGAAACCCGCCGCAACGAAGTCATCGCCTTCGTCAGAGGCGGTCTGCGCGATCTCTCCGTCAGCCGCACCAGCGTCAACTGGGGCATCCCGGTTCCTGGCGACGAAAAGCACGTCATCTACGTGTGGATGGATGCGCTCGCCAACTACATCACCGCACTCGGTTGGGGCTCGAGCGACCCCTCAAAGTACGAGAAATTCTGGCCCGCCGACCTCCACCTCGTCGGCAAGGAGATCATCCGCTTCCACTGCGTCTACTGGCCGGCATTTTTGCTGGCCGCCGGTCTGCCCCTGCCCAAATCCGTCCACGCGCACGGCTGGCTGCTCTTCGAAGAGAGCAAGATGTCCAAATCCCGCGGCAACATCGTCCGCACGGAAACCATCCTTGAGGGCTTCGGCGCTCTCAAGCCCGAACTGCCGAAAGCGGAGCAGGACCTCTTTGGCGCCGACGCTCTGCGCTACTTCCTGCTGCGCGAAATTGTCTTCGGACAGGACGGCAGTTTCTCCTTCGACGCCCTCGTCCAGCGCTACAACTCCGATCTCGCCAACGGCTACGGCAACCTCGTCAGCCGTACGCTGTCCATGATCGGCCGCTACTTCGACGGCCTCGTGCCCTATCCCGCCTCATCCGGATCCGTCGCGCAGGTTCACTCCTTCGCCATCGAAATTCCTCGATCCATTACTTCATTTGCCGCGTCCTTTGAGGCCCTCGACTTCTCGCGTGCGCTCGAAACCGCGTGGGCTCTGGTCGCCGCCGTCGACGGTTACCTCACAGCGAACGCTCCGTGGAAACAGCTCGAGGGCACGACCGACGAACAACAGCAGGCGCATCGTGCCGATATTCTCTACACTGCAGCCGAAGCCATCCGCATCATCACCGCCCTCGTCTACCCCGTCATCCCCGACGCCGCCGCCAGAGTCTGGGCACAGCTCGGCCTCGGCGATATTCGCAGAGCCGATCTCAAGAACCTGCAATGGCGCGGACTCCAACCCGGAACCAAACTCGGCGAGCTGTCGCCCCTCTTTCCCCGCGCTGACAAGGAGACCATCACCCGTATGAACGAACTCGAGCAGAAAAACACTCCGCCCCCAGCCAGCGCAGCCGACCCGGCTCCGAAGACCGCCACGCCGCCCGCGCCTGCACCGAAGCCCGAGCCGCACATCTCGAGGCTCCACTCCCTCGCCGACGGCCTGGCCGTCGCCATCGCCGAATCCACCAACGAAACCGCGGCCGTCGTCGCCATCGAAACCACGCTGCGCGAAAGCTTCGGCGGAAAGATCTCTCCGCCAGCCGACTCCGCACCGCAAGCCACGCCCAGCGGCTCGGAAGACGCCACGCAGCTTCCGGGTACGCCAACCCTTCCACCCGCTCCTGCCACCGGCACCGTCGTTGCTCCCTCCGCGCCCGCAGTTGCTGCGGGCGACAAGATCTCCATCGACGACTTCTCCAAAGTCGAGCTCCGTGTCGCTCAGATCAAAGTCGCCGAACGCGTCCCGAAGGCGGACAAGTTGCTGCGTCTCGAAGTCGACCTCGGCTACGAAACGCGCCAGATCCTGGCCGGAATCGCCGAGGCTTACACGCCCGAATCCCTCATCGGACGCAAAGTCGTCATCGTCGCCAATCTTGCCCCTCGCAAGTTGCGCGGATACGAATCGAACGGCATGATCGTCGCCGCCTCCGTCGAAGGCGGCAAACCAGTCCTCGCCGGTTTCCTCGAGGACGTGGAGATCGGCGCCCGCCTCAAATAGCCGTCATGATCGACTCCCACGCCCACCTCGACAGTCATCGCTACGACGAGGACCGCGACGCCCTGCTCGAACGCGCCTTCGCAGCGGGCGTCCGTCAGATTCTGTCCATCGGCATCGGCGAAGGCCCTGACACGATGCATCGCGCCCTCGAAATCGCGCGCGAATATGCCGATCGTTCCGGCGTCCCGAAAATCTGGGCCAGCGCCGGTGTCCATCCCCATGAGGCCCGTCTGGCCGACGATGGGGCTTACGCGAAACTCGACAGCCTGCTGCAGGAGCCCGAAGTCCTCGCCTGCGGCGAGATCGGCCTCGACTACTTCTACGACAACTCGCCGCGCGACATCCAGAAGGCCGTCTTCAGCCGCCAGATGGAGATCGCGGCAGGACGAAAGAAGCCCATCATTATTCATTGCCGGCCATCCGACAACAGCAGCGATGCCTGGGACGACACGCTCGCCATGCTGCGAACGGAGTGGTCGCAGACAGGGCTGGGTGGAATTCTGCACTGTTTCACCGGCGAAGCTCATCACGCCGAAGAAGCCATGAATCTGGGATTCCTGATCTCCTTCGCCGGCAATGTCACTTTCCCCAAAGCCCAGCCGATCCGCGACGTGGCGGCAGCCGTTCCACTCGACCGCATGCTCATCGAGACCGATGCGCCCTTTCTCGCGCCTCTGCCCAACCGCGGCAAACGCAATGAGCCAGCCTGGGTGAAAGAAGTCGCGGCGAAAATCGCCGAGATTCGAAACCTGGACACGGAAGCCGTCGCCGCGCGCACAACGGAGAACTTCCATGCGTTTTTCGGGACTGAAATTCCCGCCTGAACCCGCGTTTCGGGCCGGTAGCGGATAATGTAAAAGAACAGAGGCATGGAGAATGGCAGCGGAGAACTCCTTCGATATCGTCAGCAAAGTGGATCTGCAGGAAGTACGGAACGCCATCGATCAGGCGACCAAGGAAGTGCGCACGCGCTTCGATCTGAAGGACTCGAAGTCGGAAATCAACCTGGAAGGTGAGGATGCCATCCAGCTCGCTTCCGTGGACGAATACAAGCTGCAGGCGGTTGCGGAAATCCTGCGGCTGAAGCTGGTGAAACGCGGCGTTTCGCTCAAGGCGCTCACCTTCGGTAAAGTGGAGCCAGCGGCTGGATCGAGCGTCCGCCAGAAGATCGACCTGCAACAGGGTATTGCTGGAGAGAAGGCCAAAGAGATCGTTAGAATCATTAAAGATTCCAAAAAGAAGGTTCAGGCCTCGATCCAGGGCGACAGCGTCCGGATTTCCGGCAGGGACCGCGATGCGCTGCAGGAAGTCATCGCGCTGCTGAAGGGGCGCGATCTCGGCATCGATATGCAGTTCACGAATTACCGTTCAGGCTGAACGGCGCGCAGGCTGGAGACCGCAAGTGAGCACAGTAGCGACAGCGACGGCGAAAGAAGTCTTCGATCTGCTCCATGACGATCTCGCGGCCATCGAGCGCGAATTCGGGGCTGACGCGGTTTCTTCCGTCGCGGCTATCACGGAAATCTCCGACTACCTGCGCGAAGGCGGCGGCAAGCGCATTCGCCCGTCTTTGTTGTTGCTCGCGGCGCGCAGCCTCGGCTATTCGGATCGCGGCATGATTCGCCTCGGAGCCGTGGTCGAGATGGTGCACACCGCTACGCTGGTGCACGACGACATCATCGACGCGGCCGACACACGCCGTGGAAGACCTTCGACGAACCGAGCGTGGGGCAACGGCAAATGCGTGCTGGTAGGCGACTGGCTCTACATGCAGGCGTTTCGTGTCGCACTGGAAGAGCGCAATTTCCGCGTCCTCGAACTGCTCATCAGGCTCACCCAGCAAATGGTCGAAGGCGAGCTGCTGCAAATGGAGCGGCTCGGCAAGCCCATTTCCGAAGGCGAGTACCACGACCTCATCTATCGCAAGACCGCATGCCTGTTTGAAGTCTCCATGCGACTTGGTGCGGTGCTGGCTGGCGCTGACAGAGCAGTGGAAGACGCCATGGGTGATTACGGCCGCAACCTGGGCCTCGCGTTCCAGATTGTGGACGATGTGCTGGACCTCACCGCAACCGAAGAAGTGCTGGGAAAACCGGTAGCCAGCGACCTCCGCGAAGGCAAGGCCACGCTGGCCGTCATTCACACCCTCGAAAACGGCAGCACGCCTGCGGAACGTTTATCGATTCAGACCGTATTGCGCGATGGCAATTTCGACCGCGTCTCGCCGGCAGAAATCCTGCATATCCTCAACCGCAATCAGTCGGTGAATTACGCCATGCAGTCTGCCTTCGGCTACTCCGCAGCAGCGCAGGCCGCGCTTGCGGTGGTGCCCGACTCCGAATACAAGCGGGCTCTGCAGTGGATGCCCGAGTTCGTCGTCGCCCGCGAAAAATAGCGTCTCTCAGCCTTCACCACTGCTGATGACGAACAACGGCTTCTGCTTGCAGGCGTCACGGCTGTACCCTGTATTCCAATGAAATTGTCCCAACTAGCAGAGGCGCTCGGCGCCGAACTGCGACTCGCTCGCACCGACATCGACGTTCAAAGCGTCTCCAGCGCGACAGCGGCCACACCGGCATCGCTGGTCTTTGCCGAAGATGCTCAAAGCCTCGCTGCCGCGCTGGCTTCTCGGGCAGCAGCCGTCTTCGTCTCGCCCAAACTGCCCGTCTCTTCGTCGCCGAACAAATCGCTGCTGGTCGTCGGACAGCCGCGACTTGCCTTTGCGCGGGCTGCGCGCCTGCTCAGGCCCGCCGAAACTGACGCCGGCGTGCATCCCACCGCTGTCATCGATCCCTCAGCGACGCTCGGCGAGCATGTTTCCGTCGGCCCGTGCGCGGTCATCGAAGCGCGCGCACAGATTGGCGCAGGAACACGCATTGGCGCCGGCGCGGTGATTGGAGCTGGCGTCAAAATCGGCGCCAAGTGCCACATTTATCCGCGCGTCGTCCTGTATCCAGGCACCGAATTGGGCAACAACGTCGTCCTTCACGCCGGCGTGGTTCTCGGATCCGACGGCTTTGGCTATGTGCGCGACGCCGACAGCGGCGAATATCTCCAGTTCCCGCAGCAAGGCCGGCTCATCATCGAAGACGACGTCGAGATCGGCGCCAACTCCACCATCGATCGCGGCGCCCTCGAGGAAACCCGCATCGAACGCGGCGTGAAAATCGACAACCTCGTCCACCTTGGTCATAACGTGCGCGTGGGACGCAATGTCGTCATCGCGGCGCAAACCGGTGTTTCCGGCTCCAGCAGCATCGGCGACAACGCCATCGTCGGTGGCCAGGTTGGAATTGGCGACCACGCCCACGTCGGCGAACAAGTGATCCTCGGTTCTGGCTCCGGTGTGCTCACGCACAAGAAGGTCAAAGGCCCAGGCATCGTTTTTTGGGGCCGACCTGCGCGTCCGCTTCGCCAGTATCTGAAAGAACTAGCCGCGCTCGCCAGGCTTGCTCGCGCATCGGATGATGAGGAGAAGCCATAGTGGCGGTCATCGTTGTCGGTGGACATTCGCGCAACATCGGCAAAACCTCCGTGGTTGCTGGGGTCATCGCACGCCTCCCCGAATTCCGCTGGACCGCTTTCAAGATCACCCAGTACGGTCATGGCTTCTGCACGGCCGACGGCAAGCCCTGCCAGTGTCAGACTGCCGACTCCTGCGTGGCGGTCAATTTCGAGCATGACCCAACCAGTGGAACCGATACTTCCCGCTTCCTTGCCGCTGGCGCTGCGCGCTCGGTTTGGGTGCGAACCCGCATCGGCATGCTGGCCGAAGCGATGCCGCGCATCGAAAAGGAACTTGCCGCTTCAGAAAACGCCATCCTCGAATCGAACAGCATTCTCGAGTTCCTGCGGCCCGATCTCTACCTGACTGTGCTGGATCCCGCCGTTGCGGACTTCAAGGATTCGGCGCGGCGTTTTCTTCCTCTCGCGGATGCGATTCTCCTTCTCTCACGTGTTCCTTCTTCCGGCATCGCTATACCTGGTATCGTGGCAGAGGTTCCGCAATTCCCGATCACCGCACCGACGTACATGAGCGACGCGCTGGTCGAGTTTGTGCGGGAACGGGTTTCGGCGGCGGCGATGCGGTAGCCTGTAGCCGGTATAGCCCACCCCTGCCCCATCTGTTTTTGCTAAGTGTGTGATTTAAAGGCAGCCAGTAGCCGGTAGCCAGTAGCCAGTAGCCCACCCCTGCCCCATC
>JBEKIN010000183.1:0-8794 GCA_050011735.1 Acidobacteriaceae bacterium
CGCTCGCCCTTCTACTCGCCGTTCGCTAGAAGTCCTTAAGGCGCCTCTTGCTCGTTTTTCTCTCGTCTTTCACTCGCCGTTCGCTCGCTTTTCGCTAATCGCCTTTCGCTAATCGTCTCTCGCTAATCGTCTCTCGCTAAAAGTCCTTCGCTCGCCCTCCGCTCCCGGCTCCCGGCTCCCAGCTGCCCTCCATGTGCTATATTCCCAATGAGTTCCATGATCTTTTCCCGCGATTACATTGGCTACCTGGCGCGCCATACTGTAAAACACCTCATCGACGCCAAAGCGATTCAGACCGCCAAACCTAAGGCTGTCGAGGAGCGGGTCAACGCCGCCATCCTCGAAGAGCTCTCCCTCGAAGACCGCATCAACGAGGAGGTCCGCGTCATCCTCGACGCCTACCAGGACGAAATGAGCCGCACCGGCGCCAGCTATTCCGAGATGTTCAAGAAGGTCAAAACCGAACTCGCCCGCAAATACAAGGCGGTCCTGTGAGGATCTCCCGCGACAAACTCAACAAGCTCGCCCACGTTGTCGCCGATGCCCTCGCCGAAACTCCCGAGGCCGACTTCCTCGAAGACCGCAACACCGTCCGCCAGGAAGCACGCAAAGCCCTCGAGCATCTCCTCCTCGAAGAAATGCGCATCGATCAGGCCGCCCGCCTGAAAATCGAGTCCCAGCGCCGCATCATCCCCGAAGGCTCCCAGGAGTGGGACATCCTCTACCGCAAGTACTACAACGAAGAAGTCAAAAAGCTCGGTATCTGATTCGCCCGCCATTCACCCCTTTTCCAACTCGCCTGCGCTAATCGCTTCTCGCTAAAAGTCTCTTGCTAAACGCCCCTCGCTAAAAGTCCTTCGCTAATCGCTTCTTGCTCGCCTTCGTTCCGTTTTTCATAGAACAACCCCCTGGACTCCGGTATGTCGGAGACGATTGCGGACCATTCCCGTGATCGCGGCGGCGTTCGAGCATGACCACCTGCAGCTCCACAAGCCCAATTCTCCTGTTCAAAAACCACTCATTACTTATTGATGCATAGGCACTTTTGCGACATACGCGCCGCTCGATGCGCTCGCAGCTCCGTCGGCTGATCGCACAATGGCACGCCATGTGCAACCTGCGCTTGTCATCGCAGGTTGTATTGCTGGCAATGCTGTATCCCCAGAAGTTTCCGAGAAGGCTCTACCCACGCCGGCCTCGGCTCCGGTTCCCTGTCCGAAATTTTCTTCGTGCGCAAGTGTCTGCGCTGACGCCATAGCTGCGTCACGCCTTCACTTACTTTTCCGGAGGAACCATGTTTCGCAGACGCAATCCCGGCATCGACGCAAGTCGTCCCTGCGGATTCCCCAAAATCCATAGAATTCGCGCCTCTTCCTACGCTTTGGTAAAGACCAACGAAACGAAAGGCCAACGCCCTTGTTAACCTCTCGATTCTCGATCCCATCGCGCGCGAAAATTCCTCCGCCGTTGACCACGGCTCACGTCCCCTTCGTCACCCGGCAGGGCGCGTTCATCCCAGCGCCCTCCACAGGCGGCCGTCCGCCGGGCGCAGCGGCTCCTTGCGTTGCATCAAATGGCGATTCGTGTGCTTCAGATTCACCGTCTACCGGGGCTGGGCTCCGAATCTATCGAGCCTGCTCGCAGACTGGAATCTCCCCCGTGCGCCGGTGCCGATGTTGACAGTGCCGAACCTGCTCCCTCCGCACAGCGGAGCTTTGCCTTCTGAATCGATCAACCGGACTACCGGAGGTGTTCCTTGCTGAACAAAACTTATCTGCGTTTGCTTGCCCTGCTCTTCGCTTTCTCGTTTGCCCTCGCCCTCAGCGCTCAGGACACGGCCTCCATCACCGGCATCGTCACCGATACCTCCGGAGCCGTCGTGCCCGGAGTGCAGGTGACCCTGTCCAACCCTGCCACCGGCGTCAAATACCAGGCCGTCACCAACGCCGAAGGTTCCTTCACCATCAATGAAGCCCGCCCCGGCCCAGGCTACACCGCCACTTTCTCGCGTACCGGTTTTGAGTCAACCTCGGTCACCGGCATTTATCTCAACGTCAGCTCCACACGCACCCAGAACGTCCAGCTCACCGTCGGCAACGTTGTGCAAACCGTCGCTGTATCTGCGGCCAATCAGGATGTCACCGTCGACACCAGCGATGCCACCGTCGGCAACAACTTCCAGGTGCAATTCCTCAATGAACTGCCCATCGCCAACCGCGACAGCCCGGCGGCGCTCTTCACCCAGCAGCCCGGCGTCACCCTCGATGGCGCGGTCACCGGCGCCCGCGTTGATCAGGACAACGTCACCCTCGACGGCCTTGACGTCAACGACAATGAGACCGGCAATTTCGGCGCGATCGTCGCCAATGCCCCCGTCGACTCCGTGCAGGAGTTCCGCGGAACCACGGCCGGTGAGATGGCCAGCGCCGGCGAGGGCGGCGGCGGACAATACGAGCTCGTCACCCGCAGCGGCACCAATCAGTTCCATGGCTCTCTGGTCGAATACCACCGCGATACCGATCTCGAGGCGAACAACTGGTTCAATAACAATGCAGGCGTCGCCAGGCCTCCGCTCATCCGCAACCAGTTCGGCGGAAATGTCGGCGGGCCCATCCTTAAAAACAAACTGTTCTTCTTCTTCGATTACAACGGCCGCCGCGATACTCTCTCCAACCTCGTCGAGCGTACCGTCCCCATGGATGGCTTCCGCAACGGCACCATCGCCTACTGCAACAACACCAGCGCGACCAGCTGCGCGCAGTCCACACTCAGCTCTGCGCAGGTCGCCGCCCACGATCCCAGCGGCATTGGCTTCGACCAGGATATGCTCACCTTCGTTGACAAGCGCTATCCGGTGGCCAACGACCTCTCCGGCGCGGCCGGCGACACCATCAACACCGCAGGCTACCGTTTCAACGCCCCCTTCCCATACACCGAAGATGATTACGTCGCGCGCTTCGACTACAACCTCAACAACACCATGAAGCTCTTCGCGGTCGGTCACGATGCCAGGACCAACAGCACCCAGGCGGCCATCCAGTTCCCCGGTGATCCCCAAACCTACCCGTTCATCGACAAAAGCTATTCCTGGGTCGTTGGTCACTCCTGGACCATCGGTCCGAATATGCTCAACCAGGCGGAGGGCGGCCTAACCTTCGAGAACTACAATTTCCCCAACACCTACAATCCCCCCGGCGTCAACCAGTTTCAAACCTTCGGCGGCAACGGCTCCGGTGGAGCGATTCTCAGCGCGCCCTATGCTCGCGCCATTAACGCGCAGAGCCGGACCTTCCCCATCCCTATCGTGAAAGATGACTTCAGCTGGCAAAAAGGCAAGCACAGCCTCAGCGCCGGCGGCACGTTCAAGTGGGTCAGTCCGCATAACAACACCATCCTCGACTACAACTCGCCCACCGTTGGTCTCGGCGGATATATTAACGGCCTCACCGCCGCGCAACGGCCCGCCGACATCGGTGGCGGCAACGCCACCGCCCTCTATGACAGCGCCTTCGCTCTCGCGCTGGCCCCTTATACGGCCGTAAGCGCCACCTACAACTATGACGCGCAGGGAAATCCCGTGCCCCAGGGCACCGGCGCGATCCGTGACTACCGCTATTACGAAACCGAAGTCTACGTCGGAGACACCTGGAAAGTAACTCCGAGCCTCACCTTCTCCTACGGACTTCGCTGGCAGAATTACACCGTCCCCTATGAGACCCACGGCCTCGAGTCCGTCGATCAGATGGGCACGCCCGGCGGAACCCTCTCCTCCGTCGACCAAACCACCTTCGACAATTACTTCGGCCAGCGCATCGCCCAAAGCGCAGCCGGAATTTCCGGCAACTTATCCGTTCCGCTGTTCGATTACGTCCTCGGCGGAAAGGCCAATCATGCTCCTGGCCTCTATCACACCGACAACAAGGACTTCGCCCCGCGCTTTGCCTTCGCCTGGAGCCCCTCCTTCGATCGCAAGTCGGTTTTCAACGGTGGCGGCGGCATCGTCTACGACCACACCGTGGTGAATGCCATCCTCTACCAGCAAACCCAGTTCTCCTATGTCTTCGAGGCCGGTGTTGGTCAGCCGCTGGGTGTGCCGAATAACACCGCCGCAACCCTGCAGCAGGATCAGCGCTTCACTACCATCAGCGGTCCGCCCGCTCCGCCTGCGGCTCCCCCCATCACAAAGCCCTTCTACCCCTACGTCACCGGTTCGGGAGCGGGCGCCACCCCCAACGGCCTGGCCAATGGAAACGCCTTCAACGAAATGATCGACCCCACCTTCAAAACTCCTTACTCTATCCAGTTCAACCTGGGCTGGCAGCACCAGTTCCCCCAGGGCTACATTCTCAAGACCGCTTACGTCGGGCGGCTGGGCCGCCGTCTTATGGCCCAGGCGGATACCAGCCAGCTCATCGACTTCCCTGACAAGTCCTCCGGCCAGCTCTACTCCCAGGCCTTTGCCAACATGTCGAAGCAGCTCCGCGCCGGTGTGGCCACAACCGCCGTCACCGCCCAGCCCTGGTACGAAGACGTCCTGCCTCCAGGCCTCGGAGCATCCATCGGCTACGCCAACAACACAGCGCTGGTCGCCGATAACACCCAGCCCTACGGAATCCGCGGCGACTTCGCCGATGACACCTTCCTGCTCGCCGCCTTTGGGATCCTCCCCCCCAACGTGGGCATGGATTCGCAGTTCGACGAGAACACCATGTACACCAACAAAGGATTCTCGAGTTACAACGGCTTACTCACCACACTCCACAAGAACTTCGGCGATGGCCTCCAGTTCGATCTCAATTACACCTGGTCGCATTCCATTGACAACGTCTCGGTAACTGCCAATACCGTCGCCTACGGCGGTTATGGCTTTATCTGCGATGCGCTGCGTCCACGGGAGTGCCGTGGTAACTCCGACTTTGACGTCGCGAATTACCTCAGCGGTAACTTCATCTATGACCTGCCCTTCGGTCACGGGCGCACCTTCGCCGCCGCCATCCCCACCTGGGCGAACGAAATCGTTGGCGGCTGGATCGTCAGCGGCCTTCCCAGCTGGCACACCGGCAACACCTACTTCGCCGGAGCCAACGCCTTTGTCGCGGGCTACGCCAACAATGCCCCGGCCATCCTCACCGGCCCCATCGACGATATGAAAGCAAAACTCCATGGAGGCGACGGTCAGCCGCTGGTCGCCTACAGCAATCTCACCGCGGCCAGCGCCGACTTCACCGGCCCCCTCGGCTTCGAAATCGGCAGCCGCAACAATCTCCGCGGCCCCGGCTATTTCGACATGGACCTCGGCCTCGGCAAAACCTTCCCCCTCTGGGAGCGGGTCAGCCTGAAGTTCCGCGGCGATGCCTTCGACGCCTTCAACCACCCCAACTTCGCCACTCCCTGCTCCGATATCACCGATGCCAATTGCGAATTCGGGATCATCGGCGGCACGACAGGCACGGCCACCCGCGTCCTGCAGGTCGCAGCCCGCGTGGAATTCTGACCGTCAACGCTTGATCCACCTTGGGCCGCTTCGGCGGCCCTTTTCTTCGCGCGCGATTTGCACCCCCTGCTTAGCCGCGTGCGAGCAATCGCGAACCGCGCGTGACAGACCCGCGAAGAAACGTGCGCTGGAGGCGACAAGAGTCGACGAAGGGCAATGAATCAGGCTGGGAGATTAGTGCACCGGGTGACCTGCTGCACACGCACTGGCCCGTTACCGTTGCTTCCTTCCGGACCTGGCGGGGTTGGCGGGATTGCGTCGCGCAGGACCCGGCACACGTGTGATTCTAGCACTCCAGAGCACTCGCTTTCCCCTCGCCTTTCGCGCGATTTCCTCTCGCAGTTCAATCGCCTCTCGCTCGTCGTTAGCTCGCAGTTCCCTCGTCTTTCGCTCGCCCTTCGCTGCTTTTCTGCGACAATACCTCTTTGCCCCGAGGAGTCCTCTTTTGTCCCTTACCCTTCGCCCCCGTGTGCCCCAACGCGCCAAAATCTCAGCCCTCGGAACCTGGACGCCCCCGCGCCTCCTCACCAACGCCGACCTCGAAAAAATGGTCGACACCTCCGACGAGTGGATCACCTCCCGCGTCGGCATCAAAGAACGTCACATCGTCGAGCCCGGCATGGCCACCAGCCACATGGCTGTCGAAGCCGCCCGCCGCTGCCTCGCCGAACGCGGCATCGATCCCGCCGAAGTTGAAGTCGTCATCGTCGGCACCGTCACCCCCGACATGCTCTTCCCCGCCACCGCCTGCCTCGTTCAGGATCGCCTCGGCGCCAAGGGCGCTTGGGGCTTCGACCTCTCCGCCGCCTGTTCCGGCTTCGTCTACGCCCTCCAGATGGGCGCGAAACTCATCGAGTCCGGTGCGCAGAAAAAAGTCCTGGTCATCGGCGCGGACACCATGTCCTCCATCATCGACTACACCGACCGCGCCACCTGCGTGCTCTTCGGCGACGGCGCCGGCGCAGTCCTCCTCGAATCCGCCGCTGACGGCGAGCTCGGCATGATCGACTTCCATCACGAAATCGACGGCTCCGGCGCCTGCGCCCTCTTCATGCCCGGCGGAGGCAGCCTGCACCCGCCCTCCCACGAAACCATCGACAAGAAGATGCACTACGTCCATCAGGACGGCCAGGCCGTCTACAAGTTCGCCGTCCGCAAAATGGTCGAAGCCACTGAGACCGTCCTCACCCGCAACGGAGTCACCGGCGCCGACCTCGGCTGCTTCATCGCCCACCAGGCGAATCGCCGCATCATCACCGGCACCGCCGACCGCCTCGGTCTCCCCGAAGACAAAGTCATCATCAACATCGACCGCTTCGGCAACACCACCTGCGGCACCATCCCCCTTGCTATGGAAACCGCCCGCCAGGAAGGCCGCTTGAAAAAAGGTGACCTCATCCTCATCGCCAGCGTAGGTGCAGGATTCACCGTAGGCGCAGCCCTCCTCCGCTGGGAGATTTAGCTCCCCTCGCCCCTGATACGTCGGCGGAGTTTCCTAAACGCTAAACACTGGCTTTCTGACCGCTGGTCGTTGACCGCTGGTCGTTGGCCGCTGGCTGCTGGCTGCTAAACGCTAGCTTCTCGCTCCCACCACCACCAACCCGATCCCCCCAATCAGCGCCACCGTGCTCAGAATCGGCGAGATCGGCACCGTCTCCGTCTTGTTGTGCGAGATTTGCACCGGTCCCATATCCACATCCTTCTTACGGTGAGTAAAGCTGACGCCGCCCACGGCGAATCCAATCACACCCACAACAATCAGAAGTATCCCGACAAGAGTTGCTGCTTTCAATGCGTCCCTCTTTCTTTCAGAATTTCTTCCTTTAGAATTTCTGCCCCGAAAGAAACTGCGCAGCCCCCGCGCGGAGTCCATTCCTCCGCACAGACCGCAGTTCCTCCCTTCCGACTGAGATGCGCCGAGGGCGAGATGGCGCCGAAACTCCGCGCCTCCGCTGCGGCTGAACGGAAAAAAGCGCAGGGATACCCCTGACAGACCGTAATCGCCCACAAAAAAATGGGGCCCGCAGCTTCGAGGTGACGGGCCCTTCCTTAGGGAATGCTGTTGTGAGCTTTCGCTTAAAAAGGAGCCTACCGGCCCGTCCGGCGGCCTGACTGTGCAATATTGCTCACCCTGGTCAAAAAAGAACAAAGAAAGCAGCCACCCACGACAAGACCAGAGCGCGCAGAGCGTCAACCGAGCTTCCCCCCCCACCGCCGCTTGGCCTTAAGGCCGCGAGCCGAACGGGGACCTTGCGTTTGCCTTTTGCTGTCATCCTGAGCCGCGGAGCAACGAAGGGAACGTCTGATATGGCCGCCGTTTTGAAGGGGCACGGCTTCAGCCGTGCCGTAAAAGCTTGCAAATGAAGTGGGCTTCAGTCCCTGGGGGGTGGTTTCACCGCCTTATCAGAGCTTCCGAAAGGATCTGCGTTTGTTTTTAGCTGTCG
This sequence comes from Acidobacteriaceae bacterium, assembly GCA_050011735.1. Taxonomy (GTDB): domain Bacteria; phylum Acidobacteriota; class Terriglobia; order Terriglobales; family Acidobacteriaceae; genus Palsa-343. The sequence goes on from JBEKIN010000183.1 coordinate 7,939, forward strand.
TCCCGAGGAGGGAAGCGACGAAGGGAACGTCTGATTAGGTCGCTGTTTTGAAGGGGCACGGCTTTCAGCCGTGCCGTAAAAACTCGCAAATGAAGTGGGCTTCAGCCCTGAGGGGTGGCTTCACCGCACTATCAAAGAGCTTCCGGCGGACTGAGCTGCGCGAACTCCCTCGCACGCGGAACTGCTCTTCGGGATCACCGGGATGAGGTTCGTACAGGGCACGACTTAGCTGAGCCCGCCCCGAACAAGGCGTCGTCAAGACGCCGAGTCGAATGGGTGCCGTAAAAGCCGCGCGCAGCGCCTTCCTTGGTCCGGTCGGGACCGCGTGCCAGTCAGTGGGACGCTGTCACGACCGAACCCCCGCCTTTCAAGTTCGTTCGCACGGCCCCGTCGCGGGCTCTTCGCCTAAATCCTGCGCAGTAGGATGACGGTAGAAGCCACGGGCTTTCTGCCCGTGGAACGAAAGCGGGCCCCTCATACACCGGGCTCGATAGGGCGTCATAGATGATTGACGTCCTGGTGGTTGCTCATCTGATTGTCCACGTCGATGACGAAGCCAGCCGTCGCGTGAAAGCGCTTGGGCATATGGCTGTTCAGGAACTCACGCACCTTGGCTTCGGTCTCGCCGCCCATTTCGCCGCGATGCTTGTTGGTCTCCCGAATGAACTCGAAGTCCTGGCGAAGCCTCTCGGACGCCTTAGAAATGAGTCCCGCTATCGTCAGGCTCTCAGCTTTCTCGCTCATAGACCGCTCGATTTCCGTCTCCGCTTCATCCGAACAGCACTTCGGGTCACTAACTCACCAACTCCCAGAACAACTAGGGATAGCAGACGCACTCTCCTAACCGCCCCTGCCT
>JBEKIN010000184.1:0-8789 GCA_050011735.1 Acidobacteriaceae bacterium
CGCCGCCATGAACGCGTCGTAGTTCAGGAACGGCTCGCCCATCCCCATGAACACGAGATTGATCCGATCGCGCCCCGGCTCCGCGTCGTGGCGTTTGAGCACCGCGGCCACCTGCCCGGCAATCTCGCCCGCCGTCAGGTTGCGGATGATTCCCAGCCGCGCCGTCAAACAGAACTGGCAGTTCACCGCGCAGCCAATCTGACTCGAGACGCAGATGGTCGCCCTGGACCACTCCTTCTTTGCATCGGGCCCCCGGCGCGCATCGTCCGGCGAGACATCGCCCTCTTCGCCGCCGTCGCCCTCGGGCATCCACACCGTCTCGACCGTCTGCCCGTCGTTGCCTGCAATCAGGTACCGCTCCGTCCCATCCGCCGAGCGAAAGGTCTCGACAATGGCCGGCATCCCCACCCGCAACCCTGCCGCGGCTACCCGCTCCCGCAGCTCTTTGGGCCAGGTAGTCACCTCCTCGAGGTCGGCCACTTTCTGCCGGCAAAGAGCGGTTTCCAGCTGCCGGATACGGTACCTCGGTAACTCGAATTCCTTCAGCGCCTCGCTAAGCTCTTCATTCCAAAGGCCGAAAAGGACTCCATCCGGAGCCACACCCGGAGCGTCTAAAGTAGGGGTCAGTAATTTCCCGCCGGTAGTCATCTATCTATCCGAGAATAGCGCATCTAAAATCGGTCATAGAGTCCGGCCTTCAAGCCCCCGACAAAACCAATGAATGACGAACGCAACATCCGCCGCACTGTCCTCCCCAGCGGCCTCATCGTGCTCACTGAGCGCATGGAGCACGTCCGCTCGGTCGCCATGGGCGTGTGGATGCGTGCCGGTTCGCGTCACGAAGTGCCGGAGCTGAACGGCATCTCCCACTTCGTCGAGCACATGGTTTTCAAGGGAACCAAGTCGCGTTCCGCGCAGCGCATCGCCCGCGAAGTGGACGCCATCGGCGGCAACCTCGACGCCTTCACAGGCAAGGAGACCGTCTGCTTCAACATCAAGGTTCTCGACGAGCACGTCGGGACCGCCCTTGACGTTCTCTCTGACCTGGTTCTCAATCCCGTGTTCGCCGCCGAGGAAATCACTCGCGAGCGCGGCGTGATCCTCGAAGAAATCAAGATGGACGAGGACAGCCCTGACACGCTCGTCCACGAAATCTTCATGCAGAATTTCTGGAAGGGCCATCCGCTCGGCAAGCCCATCCTCGGCACGCGCGAGACGGTCCGCAGTTTCGAGCAGAACACGCTGGTCCGCTTCTTCGAGCAGCGCTTCCAGGCCGGCAACATGGTTTTCTCCGCGGCCGGCAACATCGAGCACGACAGCTTCGTCGAGCAGGTCGCGCGCCACTTCAGTTCGCTCGCGCCCGGCAGCGTCCTCAGCGACAGCGGCGCGCCCACCGTCACTCCGCGCATTCATCTGCGCAATAAGAAATCGCTCGAGCAGGTGCAGCTTTGTCTCGGTGTCCCCGCTCCGCCCATCGGCGACGAGTCGCGCTACACCACGCTTCTGCTCAACACCATCCTCGGCGGCGGCATGAGCTCGCGCCTCTTCCAGACCGTCCGCGAAGAACGCGGCCTCGTCTACGCCATCTACTCGGACCTCGCCCCTTATCGCGACACCGGTTCGCTCTGCGTCTACGCGGGAACCTCCGCGGACCGCGCGCTGCAGGTCATCGACCTGATCATGGAGGAATTTCGCCGCCTCAAAACTGAGCCGCTGCAGCCGGGCGAGCTGCGCCGCGCCCAGGATCAGCTCAAGGGCAATCTGCTGTTGTCGCTGGAAAGCTCGATGTCGCGCATGTCCAACCTCGCGCGCCAGCAGATGTACTTCGAGCGCTTCTTCGGCCTCGACGAAATCATCGACCGCGTCGAAGCCGTCACCGAAGAAGAAGTGATGGCCATGGCGACGGAACTGTTCAAGCCCGACAAGGTTGCGCTGACGCTGCTGGGCCGCCTCGACGGCCTGCACCTTAACCGCTCCCAGCTGGTCTGCTAGCCCGCTTCTCGCTCGCCTTACCGAATCCCCGCCGCGTTCAAACAGTCCGAATACGCCTTGTCGGTCTTCTGGATGTGGTTCACCAGCCAGTCCCGCAGCAGATTCAGCACCTGGATCGAGTTCGCCGCGCGCCCCGCCCGCGTCTGCTTCAGCAACGCCTCCACATCGGCGACGAACTTCATGTGTGCGCCCTGGTGCGACGCCAGTTCCGGATAGTTCGCCTTCTTCAGCAGCGCTTCTTCCTGCTGAAAGTGCGTGCGCGTGTACTGCAGCAGCTCGCCCACCGTTTTGCTGACCACCTCGTCGCCCCTGCCCATGCGCATCGCATCGGCCAGACGATTGATGATGTCGAACAGATTCTTGTGCTGCTGGTCGCACAGCGCCACCTTCACGCTGTACGAATCGTTCCACGTAAACAGGGCCATCACGTCTCTCCTGCTGGGTTCACAGGCATGCTGGAAACCATCCCTCCCCGCACCAACCTAAAAATTCTCTAATGTGCCTGGCCGGATTGCGGGATTTCTGTTCCCTGTTCCCTAATTCCTGCCTCTCTCAAGCACCGCTGCGAAGAAGCCATCGCACGGATGCACCCCCGGCAACGTCCGCAGAAAATCTCCCTCTGTCGCCGTCCGCAGCCGCTCGCGGCCCGCCGCGGTCACCACCCCGCTCGCCGCCAGCTGATCGAGAATTGCGTCCACCGCAACCGCGCCGAACCCCGGCGTCTCCCGCAACACTTCTTTGACCACGTCTTCGTTCTCTTCCGGCTCCAGTGAGCAGGTCGAGTACACCAGCCGGCCACCCGGCCTCAGCCCGGCCAACCCTGCCCGCAGAATCGCCACCTGTCTCGTGCTCTGCCGCGCCAGATCAGCCTCGCTCACGCGCACCCGTATCTCAGGGTTCCGCGCGATCGTCCCCGTCCCGCTGCACGGCACATCGCACAGGATCAGATCCCACTCCGGCTTGAGTTCGAGCGTCGCCGCATCGGCGACTTCCCACGCCAAACGCTCAGCGCCCGCCCCCGGCATCCGTTCCCGCATGGCATCCAGACGCTTGCGGCTCGCATCCACGGCCGTGATCTCCGCCTCCGGCAAGCGCTCGGCGAGAACCGCCGTCTTCCCTCCCGGAGCCGCGCAGGTATCCATCACCCGATGCGCTCCCAACGCAGCCGCCGCAGCAATCTCGGCGACTAATTGCGACGCCTCATCCTGAATCCGAATCCCGCCGCCACAAAATGCCTCGCTCCGCCCCACATCGCCGCGCACCACGCGCCGCGCGCAAGTCAGGAAATATCCCGGCTCTGTCTCGATCCCGTCCAGGTCCGCAGCGGGCTCTGTCACGCGAATCGTCGCCCCAGCCGGCTCCTGATCCCACCGGCAAATCGCCTCCGCCGCCTCTAACCCGTAGCGGCGTACCCACCGCTCCACCATCCACGCAGGATGCGCCCACTCCGCTGCCACTTCTCGAACCGAACGCTCTTGCTTTTCTGTACCCTGTACCCTGTACCCTGCGCCCTGTATCTTCCGCAGCACCGCGTTCACCATCCCCGCTGCGCCGCGCTCATCGCCGTACTTCACCAGCTCCACGCTGTCGTGGATCACCGCATGCGCGGGCACCCGATCCAAATGGAGCAGCTGATATGCACCCATGCGCAGCGCCGTCGCCGCTTCCGCGCTCAGCTTCGCGCCCGGGCGCGCCAGCAGCGCGCGGATCCGTGCATCGAGCGCCAACTGCCAACGCAGCGTCCCGAGCACCAGCGTGGTCGTCAGGTTCCGGTCCTGAGCCGACAGCCGATCGACCTCGGCCGAGCGCAGCAGTTCATCGCTGTGCGCGTCCGAAGAAACGATTTGTAACAGAATCCGATACGAAACCCGCCGCGCCGGAGCAATCATATGCAAAGTCTGTCATCCTGAGTCCGCGCCAGCGAGCGAAGGACCTTGTGTTTGCTTTTGGAAAGCCCACAGCTAGTCCCCCAGCCGCGTCCCGCTCTCCACCGCGTTTCCCCGCAAAAACTCCCCCGCCGTCATGCGCCGTTTCCCTTCCGGCTGCACCTCGACCAGCTCCAGCCACGTGCCATCGCCGCACGCCGCGAACAGCGTTCCCTGCTCTGCCAGCACCTCGCCCGGCTGCCGCGCGCGCGCGCCTCGCACCTCAGTCGGCAGCATGCGATGCACTGCCAGCTTCTTGCCCCCCAGCATCGTCCACGCCCCCGGCCACGGCTGGAATCCCCGCCAGCGGTTGTAGAGCGTCATCGCTGGCCGCGCAAAATCCATGCGCCCGTTTTCGCGGGTCAGGATCGGCGCCAGCGTCGCCTTCGCCTGATCCTGTTTCCGCGGTGTGATCATGCCCGCATCCAGCTCACGCAGCGTCTCCATCATCAGGTCCGCGCCCATCTCCGCGAGCAGCGGAAACACATCCGTCGCGGTCATGCTTGGCGCAATCGCCATCTCCCGCTGCAGCAGAATGTCGCCGGTATCCAGTCCTTCATCGAGGCGCATGGTGGTCGCGCCGGTCGCGCCCTCGCCATTCGCGATCGCCCACTGCACCGGCGCAGCCCCACGATACTTCGGCAGCATTGAGGCGTGCAGGTTCAGATTCCCCAGCCGTGGCAGCGCGAGCATCCACGGCGGAATGATGCGCCCATACGCGACCACCAGGATCGCGTCCGGCTGAATCGCCTCGAGCTCCGCCTTCAGTTCTGCATTGCTTTTGATTCTCTCCGGCTGCGTGACGCGAATCCCGGCCTCGATCGCCGCGGTCTTCACCGGAGGCGCGGTCACGTGCTGGCCCCGCCCCACAGGCCGATCCGGTTGCGTGACCACCAGCGGCACATCGTACCCCGCCCGCAGCGCCAGCTTGAGCGTAGGAACCGCAAACGCCGGGGTCCCGCAGAACACCAGCCTCATTTCCACTCGCCGGACTTCTGCAGTTTGCGAATCTTCCGCAAAATCAGATCCCGTTTGAGCGCGCTCAGCCGCCAGGGAAACAGAATCCCGTCCAGATGATCGATCTCGTGCTGAAACGCCCGCGCCAGCAGCTCCGTCCCCTCCAGCTCGATCGTTTTTCCCTCAATATCCTGTGCGCGAACCTTTACTTTCGCCGCCCGCGACACCTTGTCGCGAATATCCGGCAGGCTCAGGCAGCCCTCATCCGCAACCTGCTTGCCCTCTTTGTGAATGATTTCCGGATTCACCAGCACGATCTTCTCGTCGGCATTCTTCTGGTTGCTCAGATCGATCACCGTGATGCGCTTCGACACGCCGATCTGCGGCGCCGCCAGGCCGATCCCGATCGCCTTGTACATGGACTCGAACATATCCGCGGCCAGCGTGCGCAGTTCCTCATTGAACTCCGTCACCTTTTCGGTCGGCCTCTGCAGGATCGGGTCCGGATATGTGACTATTTCCCTGATCATTTGTGCGTGCTGCATCCCCTGGAGTTTTTGCTTCTCGCTAAAAGTCTCTTGCTAACAGCTTCTCGCTCGTCTTTCGCTCGTCTTTCGCTCGCCTTTCGCTCGCCTTTCGCTCGCCACACGCTACCCGCTACCAGCTAGTACCTGGCCACCTGCTCCACGTAACCGTCATAGTTACGTTTCAACTCCCGCAGCGAATCGCCGCCAAACTTTTCGAGCGCCAGCTTCGCCACCGCCAGCGCCACCATCGCTTCCGCCGCCACGCCGGCCGCCGGAACCACGCACACATCGCTGCGCTCATACGCCGCCTTCGTCTCCTCGCGCGTGTCGAACCGCACCGACTGCAGCGGGCGCCGCAGCGTCGAAATGGGCTTCAGATAGCCGCGCACCACAATATCTTCGCCGTTGGAGATGCCGCCCTCCACGCCGCCCGCGTTGTTGTGCTCGCGGGTGAACCGCGTATGCCGCCCATTCGCCGCCGTCGTTGAATACCCAATCGCGTCGTGCACTTCGGAGCCCAGCGACTCGGCCGCCGTCACTCCGCGCCCAATCTCCACCGCCTTCACCGCCTGCAGAGACATCACCGCCTGCGCCAGCACGCCATCCAGCCGCTCATCCCAGTTCGCGCACGTGCCCAGCCCCGGCGGCGCCCCGTGCACGACAATCTCAAATACGCCGCCCACCGTATCGCCGGTCCGCAGCACCGCGTCCACCTCAGCCTTCATCCGCGCCTCGGCCTCCGCATCCACGCTGTTCAGCAGGACCTCATCCTTACCCCGCAGCGCGGCAATCTCCTCCCAGGTCGCGTCGCGCTCCAGCTCCGCGCCGCCCACGCGAATCACATGACTCGCCACGTCGATGCCCAGCTCCAGCAGCAGCTGTTTCGCCACAGCCCCCGCGGCCACGCGTGGCGTCGATTCGCGCGCCGACGCCCGTTCCAGCACATACCGCGCATCGGGAAAATCGAACTTCAGCGCGCCAGCCAGGTCAGCATGTCCTGGCCGCGGCGAGACAACAGCTTTATGTTTTGCCGGATCACCCGCCCCCACCGGCAGAGCCTCCGTCCAGTTCTTCCAGTCACGATTTTCGATCGCAATGGCAATCGGCGATCCGATCGTCTTCCCGTGCCGCACGCCGCTGAGGAAATGTGCGGTGTCGGTTTCGATCCGCATCCGCCCGCCGCGCCCGTAGCCCTGCTGGCGCCGCCATAGCTCGCGATTCACCCGCGCCTCGTCAATCGGCACGCCCGCGGGCATGCCCGAGAGCAGCGCCACAAGGCTCTCCCCATGCGACTCGCCGGCAGTGGAAAAACGCAGCATTGGTCAGCAAACCCGCTTCGATTGTAGATGAATCGACCGTGAATCCGGTCGCCGCCCGCCGCTACTCCGCCAGCCAGGCGTACTGCGCCTCAGTGAGCGGAACCACCGACAGCCGCCCCTGCCGCACCAGCGGCGAGTCCGCAAAGATCCTCTGCGCCTTGATCTCGGCCAGCGTCCTCGGGGTCTTCGTCTTCTTTGCAAACTTGATGTGCACCTTCGGATTCTTCGCGTCGCTCGCGTCGACCGACACCACCTTCGCCAGCCCCACTGTGCGCTTCTCGTCGCCGGTGTGGTAGATGACCAGCATCTCGCCGCGCTGCATCCCCGCCAGATTCCTCACCGCCACCGGATTCGACACGCCGTCCCATACGGTCTCACCCTCGCGCGCCAGATCGTCCACCGAATACGTTCCCGGCTCAGTCTTCAAAAGGTAGGGCATGGTTTCTTTCCTCCTCGCGTTCCTGGCGATTCCCGTTCTCCGACCCGGACCCGGCCTGCTCCTTCGCCGCCGGCTTCTGCGCTTTTTCCTCGACCCCGTGCAATCCCTCGCTCCGGAGATACGCCTGCGTGTTCAGCAGCTGCCGCTCCAGCGGGCGCACCCACTCCGTCATCTCCGCTGCGGAACGCCCGCTCGCCTCGGCCTTCGCCAGCTCGCTGCGCACCGTCTGCATCTTCGCATCGAGGTTGTCGAGGTAATGCAGCAGGATCGCTTCCGGCGTCATGGGCAGCTTCGGCGACCCGAATTCGTATTCTCCGTGGTGGCTCAGCACCAGATGCTCCACCAGCAACCGTTTCGACGCCGGAAAATCCGGGATCCCCGCGATCTTCTGCTCGATCATGCCAATCCCGATGGTGATGTGCCCCAGCAGCTGCCCTTCCAGCGTGTAATCGAAGCTCGTCCCCCAGCTCAGCTCGCGCAGCTTCCCGATATCGTGCAGCACCACACCCGTCAGCAGCAGATCACGGTCGATATTCGGATAATGCTGCGCTGCCAGCTCGCATACTCCCATCAGCGACAGGACGTGCTCCAGCAGCCCGCCCATCCACGCGTGATGCATGCTCTTCGCCGCCGGAGCCTGTTTGAGCGCTACGGCGATCTCCGCATCGTTCAGGAACGCCTCGACCAGCGCCTTGAGGTCGGGATCGCGCAGGCTCGCGGCCCATTGCTCCAACTCCGTCCACATCTCCGCGACGTCCCGCTCCGAGCGCGGAACAAAATCGCCCAGGTCGTACTCGCCCGGCGCGGCCCGTCGAATCTTCTTGACCTTGATCTGCAGCTTCTCGTTGAAGCGGTTGACCTCGCCGAGCACCTTGACCACGTCGCCGGCCTCGAACTCGCCGGCTTCGTCGATCTCCCACATCCGCGCTTCAATCTGACCGGTGTGGTCCTGCAGCGTCAGCGCAAAGTAGCGCCCGCCGTCGCGGCCGGTGCGCACCTGTTTCCATCCCGCCACGAAAAACCCGGTAATCTCCCGGTTCTCCCGGCTGGCCAGATCGGCAACCAAAAGTTCTTTCATCTTGATGAATTAAAGCTGAGGCTGAGTCGGCGTCGTCCCCTGCGCCGGAGGCGCGGTTTGCGCCGACGGCGGATTCTGCGGCGTGGAAGGCGCAGGCGCTGTCCCGCTCGGCGTCGACGAGCCAGCAGCCCCGTCCTGCGCGGGCGGCGTGCTCTTGTCCTCGTCGCCCAGCCGCCGCTTCGGGCCGCCCTTCGCCGGATTTACCTTCTTCTTCCTCGTCGTGTCGCCGTTCAGCCCCAGCGCTGCCTGATCCTGCTTATCCTGCGCCAGCTGCTCCGGCGTCTCCGTCGGCGGCACAAACTTCTGCTTCTTCTTCGACGCCTTTTCCTGCGCCTGTTTCGGCTTCGGTTCCTTCATCTTGTCCGAAAGCCGCGTCTTCGTCTTTTTGTCGGTGCTGGCGCCGCTGTCGATCACATTGCCCTCGGCATTGGTAAGCGCCACTTCTTTGCCGGTGTCATTGGAGGCTACTTGCTGGGGCTCGGCCGCCGCGGTCGCTCCCGCATCCACCTCTTTCGTATTCCCCGCCGGCAGCGTCTCCCGAGGCGCCTGGCC
>JBEKIN010000185.1:0-8754 GCA_050011735.1 Acidobacteriaceae bacterium
GTCGCACCAGTAACCTCGCCAACATCCAGGACCTGGCTTCCCGATCAGGCGCCGAAACCATCATCGGCGATCTGCTCGAACCAGACTCCCTTCGCAACGCCATCCGTCATTGCCACGCCGTCATGCACGTTGCCGCCGACTACCGCCTCTGGGTCCGCGACCCCGACACCATGGTCCGCACCAACGTCGAAGGCACGCGCGCCCTCCTCCGCATCGCCCGCGAAGAAAACGTCCCGCGCTTCGTCTACACCTCCTCGGTTGCCACCATGGGGTTCAAAACCGACGGCACCATCGTCGACGAAAGCACCCCCGTCACCCTCGCCGACATGATCGGACCCTACAAGCGCTCCAAGTTCCTCGCCGAGCAAGTCGCCATCGAAGCCGCGCACGCCGGCCAGTCCGTCATCATCCTCAACCCGACCACTCCCATCGGTGCCGGTGACCTCAGGCCCACGCCCACCGGCCGCATCGTCGTCGACTTCCTCAACAAAAAATTCCCCGCCTACGTTGACACCGGCCTCAACCTTGTCGACGTCGAGGAAGTCGCCCGCACCCACGCCGACGCTCTCAACCCCGGAACTGGCCGCCCCGGCGAACGCTACATCCTCGGCGGCGAAAATCTCACCCTCAAGCAGATCCTCGACAAAATGTCCGCCATCACCGGCCTTCCCTCGCCGGCCATGAAAGTCCCGCACTCCGTCGCCATGGTCTTCGCCTTCTTCGACGAGATCATCGCCGGCCGCCTCCTCGGTAAAGAACCCCGCGCCACCGTCGAAGCCGTCCGCATGGGCAAAAAGAAAATGTTCGCCTCCTCCGCCAAAGCCGAACGCGAACTCGCCTTCCGCGTCGTCCCCGTCTACCCGGCGCTGCGCTGCGCCATCGACTGGTTCCGCGAACACCACTTCGCGCCTATGTGACTCCCGTGATGTTGCCGTTATGAGATCCGGGGTATGTGATTTGAACCAGGAGGCGAAATGCCCCGGAAAACCGCCCTTGCAGCGAAATCAATCGAAAATCGAATCCTGCTGGTCCGCGGCCAGAAGGTCCTGCTCGACTTCCAACTGGCTGCGCTCTACGGCGTGGAAGTGCGGGCGCTCAATCAGGCGATCAAGCGGAATAAGGAGCGTTTCCCCTCCGATTTCGTCTTCCACCTTACAACTGGAGAGAACAACATTTTGAGATCACACTTTGTGATCTCAAAATCCGGCGGCGGTGGTCGTCGCTATCTTCCTTATGCCTTCACCGAGCATGGATCCATCATGGCCGCGAGCGTACTCAATTCCCCGCGCGCGGTGGAGATGAGCATCTTCGTAGTCCGCGCATTCGTGCGGCTGCGTGAGACGCTCGCCACGCACAAAAAGCTTGCCGCCAAACTTGCCGAACTGGAGCAAAAGCTGGAAACCCACGACAAGACAATCGACGGCATCATCAAGGCCGTACGCGCGCTCATGATGCCGCCCGAGAAACCCGCCCGGCAGATCGGCTTCCGTGCCGAGACGGTCTCCGGGCCGAAAATGCTGCGGCCCGTTAAGAAATGAGATCGGCACACTATTCTTCCGGCCACGCCGCTTTGCCTTCCCGTAACCTGATTTCGTCCAGATTCCATCGAGTACGCCTGAATTCTTTCCATCAATGCCAACCTTACCCCAACATCGATTTCGTCACTCACCCCCATCCCCTGAAGTAGACTGATGGGTCGCGCATGAAACGCATCGGTATCGTCGCCGCACTGCCCAGCGAGCTCCGCCCGCTCATCCATCACTGGCCGAGGACCGCCCACATGGCCACCGGCCGCATCGGCTCTGTCGATGCCGTCGCCACCTGTGCGGGCATGGGAGCCAAAGCCGTCACCCGCGCCTGCGAAGTCCTCTTCGCTTCCGGCCCCCTCGATGCCCTCGTCTCCGTCGGCTATGCAGGCTCGCTCTCCTGCGGACTCAGCGCTCCCGAGGCCTGCGCCGCCAGCGAAATCATCGACGCCGCCACCGGCGAGCGCTTCCCCACCGACCAGCTTCCGGGCCAACCCCCAAACCAAATCAAGGCCCAACGCCTCGTCACCCTCGACCACGTCGCCAATCCCGAAGAAAAACGCAGCCTCGCCGAAACATACCAGGCCACTCTGGTCGATATGGAGGCCGCCACCGTCGCCCGTTTCGCCCGCGCAAAAAACCTCGGCTTCCTCTGCTTCAAAGCCATCACCGACGGCCCCAACGATAAGCTCCCCGACTTCAATCGCTTCACCAACGCCAACGGCCAGCTCCGCATCCCCGCCTTCGCCCTCTGGACCCTCTGGCATCCTCAATACTGGCGGGTCCTCAGCGAGCTCGAAAAGAACAGCCACGCCGCCGCCCATCAGCTCGCGGACCTGGTCCTGAAGAATTTTGTTCCCCCCTCAGCGCCCACTTCGGTAAATTAATTCTTAGAGCTCCCATGGCTACGGCAACCACCAACGAACTGCGGGAACAAAGCCCTGCACCCATCCCCACCACCATGCGCGCTGCCGTCTATCGCGGTATCAACGACATGCGCGTTGAGAGTGTCCCCGTCCCCGAAATCGGCCCCGGCGAAGTCCTCATCCGCGTGCACTGCTGCGGCGTGTGCGGCACCGACCTTAAAAAGATCAACACCGGCTCCCATTCCGCCCCTCGCATCTTCGGCCACGAAATCGCCGGCGTCATCGCCGCCACCGGCAAGGGTGTCCAGGGTTTCCAGGTCGACGACCGCGTCATGGTCTTCCACCACACCCCCTGCGGCCGCTGTTATTACTGCCGCAAAAAGACCCCTTCCCAATGCACTGACTACAAGCGCGTCGGCGTAACCGCCGGCTTCGAGCCCTCCGGCGGCGGCTTCGCCGAATTTGTCCGCGTCATGCCCTGGATCGTCGGCCGCGGCCTCATCAAAATCCCTGACGGCGTCCCCTTTGAGCAGGCCGCCTTCGTCGAGCCCGTCAACACTGTCTACAAGGGCATTCGCAACCTCAATCTCGAGCCCGACGAAACCGTCCTCGTCATCGGCCAGGGACCCATCGGCATCCTTCTCGCCGCTCTCGCCGCCCGCACCGGCACCAAGGTCATCACCTCCGACCTCTATCCCGCCCGCCACGCCATCGCCGCCGCCTTCGGGCTCAACCACCCCATCGACGCCAGCGAAGAAGACGTGGTCGTCGCCGCCCATCGCGAGAGCGAAGGCCGCGGAGCCGACGCCGTCATCCTCGCCGTCGGCGGCAACGCCCTCATCCGCACCGCCATGGACGCCGCTCGTCCCGGCGGCCGCATCCTCCTCTTCGCAGCCACCCAGCACAGCGAGGCCGCCTTCGACCCCGCCGTCGTCTGCATGGACGAGAAGACCCTGATGGGCTCCTACAGCTCCTCTTTCGAGCTCCAGCCCGAAGTCGAAGAGATCGTCTTCGGCGGCTATCGCACCGGATTCGACCTTACCCGCCTCATTTCACATCGCTTCTCGCTTGAAGACTCCGTCGAAGCCATTCGTGTCGCTTCGAACCCCTCCGGTAACTCCATGAAGGTCTTCATCCAGCCGTAACCAACCGATCTTTGAGACAATAGTCGGGATGGCAGCGCAAATGACAGCCGCCGTGCTTCACGGCCGCGAGGATCTGCGCATTGAGCAGGTTCCCATGCCGAAGGCCGGTGCGGGCGAAATCGTCGTCCGCGTGCACGCCGCGCTCACCTGCGGAACCGACCTCAAGGTCTACCGCCGCGGCTATCACGCGCGCATGCTCAAGCCCCCTATCCCCTTCGGCCATGAACTGGCAGGCACCGTCCATCAGGTCGGCCGAGGCGTTGCCGCCTTCCGTCCCGGAGACCGCGTCGTTGCCCTCAACTCCGCGCCCTGCGGCGAGTGCTACTACTGCCGCCACAAGCAGGAGAACCTCTGCGACCGCCTCATCTTTAATAACGGCGCATACGCTGAATACCTGCTGATCCCCTCCCGCATCGCCGCGAAAAACACCCTGCGCATCCCCACCGGCATTTCCTTCGAACATGCCGCGCTCACTGAAGCCCTCGCCTGCGTGGTGCACGGCCTCGATGAATGTGAGCCGCAGCTGGGGGATACTGTCGCCATTATTGGCGCAGGCCCCATCGGCCTCATGTTCATGCATCTGGCCCAGCTCGCCGGCCTCCATGTCATCGCCGTCGTCAAGCGCGACGAGCAGGTCGTCTCGGCGCGCCGCTTCGGCGCTTCTGAAGTCATCCAGCTCAGTCCCGATGTCGATCCCGTGGCCGCCGTCCGCGCCCTCACCCCGCAGCGTCGTGGCGTCGATATCGCCATCGAAGCCGTCGCCACCCCGCTCGCCTGGCAATGGGCCGTCGACATGGTCCGCAAAGGCGGCACCGTCAACTTCTTCGGCGGATGCGCCGCCGGAACCAAAATCGAGCTCGACACCAACCGCCTCCACTACAACAACATCACCCTCCGCGCCAGCTTCCACCACACCCCCGCCGCCGCGCGTAAAGCCTTCGACCTCATTGTCAGCGGAAAATTCCGCTCCAGCGACGCCATCACCAGCCGCGCCCCCCTCACCGAGCTCAACCGGGTCTTCCGCCGCCTCATGAACCGCGCCGGCGACATCAAAACCGCCATCATTCCCTGAGAGAACCTCGGGTCAAGAGGCCGCCGTTGCCCCACCACCCCAAACGCCGCCCCGGCCAGGTTCACCCCATAGCAAGAAGCTTAGCCTCCCACCGTGTGCCGCCCGTACAACTGAATGCCGGCCTTCAACTCCTCAGTACTGTCTCTGAACCAAAACGGCACGGAAAATTCCGCTCCAGCGACGCCATCACCAGTCCCGCCCCCTCACCGAGCTCAACCGGGTCATCCGCCGCCTCATGAACCGCGCCGGCGACATCAAAACCGCCATCATCCCTTAAGAGTACCTGGGTCAAGAGGCCGCCGTTGCCCCACCACCCCAACCGCCGCCCGCCCAGGTTCACCCCACAGAACCTGGGTCAAGAGGCCGTTGCCCCACCACCCCAACCGCCGCTTCGGCCAGGTTCACCCCACAGCAAGAAGCTTAGCCTCATACCGTGTGAAGCACACAAAAGTAAATTCCGGGCTTCAACTCCTCAGTACTGTCTCCGGAACCAAAATGGAACTGCGCGGTGCCACGCCGTCGGCACCCGACAAATGAACACCTTAAGGAGGTAACCCAATCCATGGGCACCGCGGCAAGAATCGTCGGATCGTTTCCTTCCTTCTTCTTGGCTTTGGTCGGAACTGTCTTCATGGCTGGAGGATTGGAAGTCGCAAGAGGGCCACTGGCTCCGGCTCTTCGGGTTGGACCGTTTACCATCTGGACCTGTCCGATACGTTTCAGTTCTACCTGGGCTCCGCGATCCTGGCCGCATCACTCACGTTCCTTTGGAGCCAACGATGCAAATCATTAGGCGGTCGGGGGTAACGGCATTTTCATGCGGATGCCTTTAGAGGGGCAGACTTCACAGCTTGCGGAACAACAAACACCTTGAATGGGAGAAGCATCACCCCGCCCAATGAATCGGACCTCAGCCTCAAACAGCAGACTCCGCAGAATCAACCAGGCCCCCCAAGCGCTCCCCCCGCCAGGTTCACCCCACAGCAAGAAGCTTAGCCTCATACCGTGTGCCGCACACACATGTAAATGCCGGCCTTGAACTCCTCAGTACTGTCTCTGGAACCAAAACGGCACTGCGCACGACCCCGCTTCGCCTTGGCAAATTAGCCCAACCGTACCAGGGCACGACTTCGAGCCTGCCCTGAGCGAGCGAAGCGAATCGAATGGGTGCCGTAACCACCGTAAAATGATGGGGCTTTGCCCCCGGCAGCTGCTTCGAACGGGTACGGTTTTGAGCCGCGCCATAAATAGCTCAAAATGGTTAGGGGCTTCGGCCCCGATCGATTTCCTGAAATGACGGTAGACACCTCCAACGAATTGATCGAGAAGGGATGGGCCGCCCTCCCCGCGGACTACCGCATCCCCGATCATCCTCCGACCCTCGACCAAGCCCGCGCCTGGTGCCGCCATCTCGCCGAAACCCACTACGAAAATTTCCACGTAGCCTCCTGGTTCCTGCCCCGGCGCCTCCGCCCCCACTTCCACGCCATCTACGCCTACTGCCGCGTCTCCGACGATCTCGGCGACGAGGTTGGCAATCCCGAGCAATCTCTCGCCCTCCTCGACCTGTGGGGCGAAGAGCTCGACGCCTGCTATCGCGGCGAGGCCCGTCATCCCGTCTTTGTCGCCCTCGCTGAAACCATCCGCGCCTGCGACATTCCCAAAGAACCCTTCGCCGACCTCCTCGTCGCTTTCCGTCAGGACCAGACCGTCACCCGTTTCCCCACCATGGCCGATGTCCTCGGCTACTGCCGTTACTCCGCGAACCCCGTCGGCCGCATCGTCCTCTACGCCTGCGGCTATCGCGACGCCGAGCGTTTCGCTCTCTCCGACCAAACCTGCTCGGCCCTCCAGCTCGCCAATTTCTGGCAGGATGTCCGCGTCGACTACGCGAAGAACCGCATTTATTTCCCCCTCGATGACATGAGCCGCTTCGGCGTCGACGAAGCCACCATCGCCGAAGCCCGCTTCACACCGCAGTTCCGTGAGCTGATGCGCTACCAAGTCGACTACGCCCGCACAATGTTCCACGCCGGCCTGCCCCTCACCGGCAAAGTCGACCGCGAGCTGGCCCTCGACCTCGACCTCTTCTCCCGTGGCGGCCTCGAAATTCTCCGCGCCATCGAGCGTCAGGATTACAACGTCCTCGGCGCCCGCCCCGCCATCTCCAAAACCCGCAAAGCGTCCCTGCTCCTGCGCGCGCTCGCCCAGAAATGGACCGCCGCTTGACCACAGGCCGCCGCCTTTCCGATCTCAAACTCGACGCGGCCTACGAACAATGCACCGCCATCGCCCGCCGTCAGGCGAAAAACTTCTACTACGCATTCCTGGCCCTGCCCAAACCCAAGCGCGACGCCATCTGCGCCGTCTACGCCTTCATGCGTCACGCTGACGACCTCTCCGACGACGAGTCCGTCTCCCGCGAGCAGCGCCGCGCCAACCTCGATGCGTGGCTCGCCGCCTGGCATCGCGTCGCCGCCGGAGAGCCCATCAACGACGCCGTCTTCATCGCTCTTGACGACACTCGCCACCGCTTTCACATCCCTCTCGACCTTCTCGACCAGCTCGTCCACGGCACCGCCATGGACCTCGATCCGCCCACACCCGAAAAAGCCGCCCAGAACGGCGCCGCACAACCCCGCCCGTACAACGACTACACCACCTACGCCACATTCGACGACCTCCGCCGCTACTGCTACTACGTCGCCTCAGTCGTCGGCCTCGTCTGCATTCGCATCTTCGGCTACACCGACCCACGCGCCGAGCAACTCGCCGAAGAAACCGGCCTCGCCTTCCAGCTCACCAATATCCTCCGCGACGTCCGCGAAGATGCGGAACGCGGCCGCATCTATCTCCCTCTCGACGACCTCGACCGCTACGGCGTCCGCATCGAAGACCTCGCCGCCCTCCACGAGGGCGCCCACCTCACCCTCCACCAGCGCGAGCTGCTCGAAAGCCTCGCCAATCGTGCCGAGGACTGTTACAAATCCGGTGACCAGCTCCTCCCTCTGATCGACGCCGACTCCCGCCCCGCCCTCTGGGTCCTCGTCACCATCTACCACGACCTGCTCCGCCGCATCGAGCGTCGCGGCTTCGACGTCTTCTCCGAGCGCGTCCGCGTCCCCCGAACCACGCGCCTCTCCATCCTCTTCCGCGGACTCCTGCAGGTTCTTCGCTACCGCATCACCGGCTCGTCCCGCCATGCCTGACCCGCAATCCAAAACCGTCACCGTCGTCGGTGGCGGACTCGCCGGAATCGCCGCCTCCTGCGCCCTCGCCGACGCGGGATACCGCGTGCACCTGCTCGAACGCCGCCCCTACCTCGGCGGCCGCGCCTCCTCCTACGAGCATCCTGGCACCGGCGAGGTCATCGACAACTGCCAGCACGTCCTCATCGGCCGCTGCACCTCGCTCATCGACCTCTACCGCCGCCTCGGCGTCCTCTCCTCCATCCGCTGGTACGACCGCTTCACCTTCCTCACCCCCGGCGGTCCAGGTTCAGAGAGTCAGGCCAGCATCATTGAGCCCGGCCCGCTCCCCGCGCCTTTCCATTCCACGCTCGCGTTTCTCCGCGCCCCCGCCTTCTCCTTCAAAGACAAGCTCGCCATAGCCCGCGGACTATCCGCCTTCATGCCTGGCCTTCCACCCGACTCTGCGGAAAACTTCCTCCACTGGCTCCATCGCCACGGCCAGACCCAGCGCGCCATCGACCGCTTCTGGAAACCCGTCCTCGTCTCCGCTCTCAACGAAGACCTCGACCGCATCTCCGTCCACTACGCCGCCAAA
The DNA here is from genome assembly GCA_050011735.1 of Acidobacteriaceae bacterium. Lineage (GTDB taxonomy): Bacteria > Acidobacteriota > Terriglobia > Terriglobales > Acidobacteriaceae > Palsa-343. Next base: position 8,396 of record JBEKIN010000185.1, read on the forward strand.
GTCTTTCGCGAATCCTTCCTGCTCTCTCCCCAGTCCGGCCGCATGGGCATCCCCTCCATTCCCCTCAGCGAGCTTTACGGAGCAGCCACCGGCTACCTCCGCGATCGCGGCAGCGAGGTCTCCCTCCGCACCAGCGTCGACTCCCTCTCTCCCACACCGACTGGTGGCTGGCTCACCACCACCGGAAATCCCGAGATCCCGGCCATCCCCTCCGACGCCGTCATCCTCGCACTCCCCTTTGAAGCCATGGCCGCGCTCCTTCCCGCCCTGCCCCAAAACCCCGCCAGCCAGGCCCTCGCCGCCAAACTCGCCCGCTTCGAACACTCCCCCATCACCGGCATCCATCTCTGGTTCGACCG
>JBEKIN010000186.1:0-8749 GCA_050011735.1 Acidobacteriaceae bacterium
CCGCCGCTAGCTGGTGACTTCTTCCAGTTGCTTCGCGTCCATGTCGAAATTGGAATAGACGTTCTGCACGTCGTCGTGTTCTTCGAGGGCTTCGAGCAAGCGCACCATGGATGCGGCCTGCGGGCCTTCGAGTTTGGTGTAGGTGGAGGCGACCATAGTGATCTCGGACATGACGGTTTCGATCTGCGCGTCGCGTACCGCCTGAGCCACCGCTTCATACGCGTTGGGCGCGGTGATGATCTCCCAGGTGTCGCCCTCGTCGTTCAGGTCTTCGCCGCCGGTTTCGATGACGATGTTCATCAGCTTCTCTTCGTCGGCGGCCGCTTTGGAAACGGCGATGATGCCCTTCTTGGAAAACATGAAGCGGACGGAGTTGGGCTCGCCCAGGTTGCCGCCGTGTTTGGCGAAGGTGTGGCGGATTTCGCTGACGGCGCGGTTGCGGTTGTCGGTGGTGCAGTCAACGATGATCGCGACACCGCCAGGACCGTAGCCCTCGAAGGAAATCTCTTCGTACGTGGCGCCAGGCAGCTCGCCGGTTCCGCGCTGGATGGCGCGCTTGATGTTGTCGTTGGGCATGTTCTCGGCCTTGGCGGCGGCGATGGCGCTGCGCAGGCGAGGATTGCCGTCGGGATCGCCGCCCGACTTGGCGGCAATGCTGATTTCCTTGATAAGCTGCGTGAAAATCTTGCCGCGCTTGGCGTCAAGCGCACCCTTTTTGTGCTTGATTGTCGCCCATTTGGAATGGCCGGACATGGGAACCTCAGAGACGTGCTTTCGTCGGAATTCTGGGGCAAAAAGGCCGGAAAAAGAGGCACTTCCGGGTCTGCCCGCAACGGTTGAGTATAGCAGGGCGCAGGGGACAGGGTACAGGGTACGGCTCGCGCGGAGACGGAGGCGCCGAGGTGCGGGATCGGTTACTCTCTTCCTACTTCTTCCCCGGTCACTCTGACTGCATCCAGGAGAAATTCATGCTTTCCAGGCGTTCGTTTTTCCGAGCCACATCGGTAGCGGCGGTGTCCGCTGCCCTTCCCACATTTATTGAAGCATCGGACGACGCGACCTCCCTGCCCGCGCCGATTGCTGCGCTGCCCTCGTTTGCGGGGCGCGTCAAGCCGTTTACGAATGAAGAACGGCTGGCGCGCATCGAGCGCGCGAAGGCGCTGATGGCGGAGAACCATATCGACGCCATCGTGCTTGCGAACAACTCCACCAGCTCTTTGTATTTCGCCAATATCAGCCTGAACGGCGGCGAGCGGCTGTGGGCGCTGGTAATTCCGGCGAAGGGGAAACCGTTTGTCGTGTGCCCCGCGTTTGAAAATGCGCGGGCGCACGAGCTCCTCAGTGCTGGTCCCTTCGGAGCGGACGCGGACGTGCTCACGTGGCAGGAGGACGAGAGCCCCTTCGCGCTGCTGGTGCGGGGACTGCGGGATCGCGGAATCGCGACGGGGCGGGTGGGGCTCGACGAGAACATGAAGTTTGTCTTCTCAAGCAGCCTGGCGCAGGCGGGTCCGCAGCTGACGTTCGTGATCGCGACGCCGGTGACCGCCGGTTGCCGGATGATCAAGGACGCGCACGAGATCGAGTGCATGCGCGTGGCGTGCCACGCGACCCTCGCCGTCTACCAGGCCGTGTACCATTCGCTGCGCGAAGGGATGACCACAAAAGATGTGCAGGGCCTCATCGCTGCGGCCTATCACCAGGTCGGCCTGCCCGGCGAAGCCAGCCTCAACATCGGTATTTTTACCGCATCACCCCACGGATCGCGCCAGGCGCAGACCATTCGCGAAGGAACAGTCCTGATGGTGGACGACGGGTGCCTCGTCGAGGGGTATTCCTCTGACATCACCCGCACGTTTGTACTGGGCAAGCCAACCCAGAAAATGACAGACGTGTTCTCCGTCGTGCGCGAGGCGCAGCAGGCGGCTTTGGCGGCGGCGCGGCCCGGGATAGAACTCGCGCAGGTGGATGCGGCCGCCAGGAAAGTGATTATCGACGCGGGGTACGGGCCGGGCTTCAAATACTTCTCCCACCGCGTCGGTCACGGCATCGGCATGGACGGGCATGAGTGGCCCTACCTGGTGACGAATAACATGTTCGGTTGGGAGTTACACCCGCACATGCTGGCCGGGATGACCTTCAGCGATGAGCCGGGGATTTATATCCCGGGAGAATTCGGTGTGCGCCTCGAAGACGACATGCACATCACAGAAAACGGAGCCGAGCTGCTGACGCCTGCGAGCCCGTCGCTGGAGAATCCCTTCGGGGATTAATCAGGTTAGGGGTTGCAGGTTACGGGTTACAGCTAGCAGGCCCACCCAAGGAACCGGCATCCAGCAATCTGCCCGGTTGCTGGGCTGCCCGGCCCACAAGCCGTTGTTGGCAGAGGTGGGATTTCCCAGCCTGCAATCTGTCACTTGTAACTTGATCTCAGCTCACTCCTTCGGCGCGAAGCGCATCGCGTCAGGATTGCGCTGGCCGACGATGCGTTGGTGCCAGTAGGGGTAGACGGGGGTGACGTCGCTGGCGGCGTCGAGTTTGGCCACCTGATCCCGAGTCAGGTTCCAGTCCGCGGCCTCGAGGTTTTGGCGGAGCTGCTCTTCGGTTCGCGCGCCGATGATGACGCTCGACACGGTGGGGCGCTGGAGCAGCCAGTTGAGCGCGATCTGCGGGACGGTTTTGCCGGTTTCTTTTGCGACTGCGTCGAGGGCATCGACCACCCGATGGACGAATTCTTCGGCAACGGGCGGGCCGTCATCGGCTGTTTTGTGCAGGCGGCTGACTTTGGGCAGCGGCTGGCCGCGACGAATCTTGCCGGTGAGCCGGCCCCAGCCGAGCGGGCTCCAGATGAGCGCGCCGACGCCCTGATCGAGGCCGAGCGGCATGAGCTCCCACTCGTACTCGCGGCCGATGAGCGAGTAATAGACCTGATGGGCAACGTAGCGCGTCCAGCCGTGACGCGCCGACGCGGCGAGGGACTTCATCAAATGCCAGCCAGAGAAATTGGAGCAGGCGATGTAGCGAACTTTGCCGGCGTGGACGAGGGTGTTGAGGGTATCGAGCGTTTCCTCGACGGGCGTGAGGGCGTCGAAGCCGTGCATGTGGTAGATGTCGATGTGGTCGGTGCCGAGCCGCTTGAGGCTCGCGTCGCACTGGGCAAGAATGTGAAACCTTGAGGAGCCGAGGTCGTTGGGGCCGTCGCCCATGGGGAAGAAGGCTTTGGTCGAGATGAGGACCTTGTCGCGTTTCCCCTGGAGAGCCTTGCCGAGAATCTCCTCGGCCAGGCCGTTCGAGTAGCCATTGGCTACGTCGAAGAGGTTCACGCCGGCGTCGAGGCAGAGGTCGACCATGCGCCGCGCCTCGTCAACCTGCGTATTGCCCCATGCCTTGAAGAACTCGTTGCCACCACCAAAGGTTGCAGCGCCAAAGCTGAGTGCCGAAACTTTGAGTCCTGAACGTCCAAGAAGTCTGTATTCCATACGCGGTAGATGCAGGGTACAGGGTGCAGGGTGCAGGGACAGCAGCGGCAGGGGTGTTGGCGCAACTGCGGGCCCGCTCAAGCCAAACCCGGGCTTGGATGGGGCACCGGAGATTATCCCTCCTAATAGAGCTTCTTATTGGGCATGTCTAGCCAGAGCTGGAAAGACTCCCAGGCTTGCTCGCGCAGCAGCATGGAAGCAGGGATGGTGCGTTCAGGCAGGGGCAGAGCCAGTTCACGATAGAGGAAGGCGTCGTCGAAGGCGATGCGGGCAGCGTCGGCGCAGGTGTTGCCGAACCAGATGCGGTCGATGCGGGCCCAATAGATGGCGGCGAGGCACATGGGGCAGGGCTCGCAGCTCGAGTAGATTTCACAACCCTGCAAACTGAAGACGCCGAGGGCCTGGCAGGCGGCGCGGATGGCGCGAACCTCGGCGTGGGCGGTCGGATCGTTGTCGCGGGTGACGCAGTTGATTCCCTCGCCGATGAGGGCGCCGTCCTTCGCGATGACCGCTCCGAAGGGACCGCCCTGGCCACCGCGGACGTTTTCAGTCGCCAGAGCGATGGCTTTGCGCATGAACTCAGGGTTCGGAGAAGGCGGCATTGTGGACGGGAGCAATCCAAACCAGTATGGCATAAGGTGTAAGTAAACCAGCTAGTTGAACGCCATTTGTCTTGCCCCTCATCGAAGGCTTCGCTATGATCAGCGGAGTTCGGGTTACACCGGGTTGACGGATTCACTTGCGAACCACAACTTCCGAATGCCTGGTTGCGTCTTTAAGGTTCGACAGTCCAACTAGTTTGTAAAACCCCGCAGTCTCCGCAGCAGTCATGCGTCCCTCGGGCCGGAGCCACAATTTGATTTCAGGCAAGCGTTTTTTTGGTGACTGCACTCTGCGGATTTTTCTTCTGGGCGCCGCTGCGACCTTGATGTCGTTGGGCGCGCACGGGCAGTCGGTAAGTACGGACGAGTTGCCCGATGCACCGGTGGCTTCGGCGCAGCAGAGCTCGCCTCCGCCGACACCGGCTCCGGCCCCGGCTACGGCTACGGCTACGGCAACGACACCAGCGCAGAGCCAGACGCCGCAACAGAACCAGACGCCACCGCCAGCCAGTTCATCGAGTTCCCCACAGCCTGCGCCGGCACCGGGCCAGTCCGGTTCGTCCAGTTCCGCGCAGCCGGCGCAAAACACCCCGGAGACCAAAGAGCAGCAGCAGGAGCGGGCAAAACGAGAGCTGGAGGCAGAAGAGAAGCAGCGTTTGCTGGGTGTGGTGCCGATGTTCAATGTGCAGTCGAATGCCAACGCCGCTCCTATGACGTCGAAACAGAAGTATCAGCTGTTCTTCAAAAGCTCGACGGATTGGTATGTTTTCGCGATTACCGCGATCGACGGGGAAATCAGCCTGCTGGGCACAGAGTATCCCTCGTACGGAGAAGGCGTGGAGGGATTTGCAAAGTACTGGGGCGCGGCCTACGCGGACACTTTCGACGGCAACCTGTGGGGCAATGCGATTCTGACCTCGTGGTGGCATGAGGATCCGCGCTATTACCGCATGGGGCACGGCAACTTGTTCAAGCGGGCCGGCTATTCGGCGCTCACGACGATCTGGTGCAAACGCGATAAGGGAACCTGGGGGCCGAATTATGCCAACGTGGCCGGCAATTTCGTCGGCGGCACAATCTCGAATCTCTACTACCCCAAAAGCTCTCGCGGCGTGGAGCTGACCCTGGGTCGCGGGGCCAGCGTCACCTATGAGGGCGCTGTGGGCGCCGAAATCGCCGAGTTCTGGCCGGACATTGTGAATCACTTCGCGAAGAAGCATCAGGAAAAGCTGGCCAATCAAGCTGGGCAGCAACCTGGCGCGGCGAGCCCTGCTCCGGCCCAGCCGCAGGGAAACGGAACCGCCGCGCCGGCCCAGCCGACTCCGAAGCCACAGTAATTCCCTTCCTTCACGATTCGGATTTCGGAACCTGAGTGCGTGATATCGTGATCACGCATCGGTTCAAATCCATGGAAATGCGCGGCTCGTTTCGTGTTGTTTTGCTGTTTCTTCTCGGTTTTTGGTCCACCTCTTCCTTCGCAAAGACGGTCGTCTTCTGGCAGGCTGGATTTCCGGCGGTGGATTCTCCCGCGCCGGATGAAGCTGGCCTGCGGGCGGCGTTTCCCGGAGCGGAGTTCGCTGGGGCGAGCGGCCTCGCGGCTGCTCTGGCGCAGCGGGAGACGAATTTGCTGGTGCTGCCGTACGGATCGGCGTGGCCGGAAGCTGAGTGGGATTCGATCCTGCGTTATCTCGATCGCGGCGGGAACCTGATTGTGCTGGGCGGCAAGCCGTTTACGCGCGCGGCGTTTGAGGATGCGAGCGGATGGCATGTGCGTGCGGCGAGCGTGGCGCAGTCGCTGGAGCTGTTCATTCACGATTACCAGGAGACGCCGGGGAGCGATGCGAGAGTGGGATCGCTGAAGTTTGCGGCAAATCCGGATGTGTTTCCGCAGCTTCCAGCATTTGGATGGAAGCGGGCGTTCAGTCCCGTCGTGCGGCTTTCGGTCGTCGATGGCAACACCACCGGCGGCAACACCGGTTACGAAGACATGGACCTGACGACGCTGGCGTGGGGCGTCCAGGAGGGGCACAAGCTGGCCGCGCCGGTTTTTGAGCTGGACCATAATGCGAATCGATTTATCGGTGGGCGCTGGATTTTTGTGGCGTGCGAGCCCGATTCGGATTTCTTCAGCAATGCAAAACTGCTCGCGACACTGGCGGAAATCGCGGTGCGGCAGAACGATCGCTTCGCGTTTCGGCCGCGACTGCCCCTTTTTTTGCCGGGTGAGGCGCTGGAGTTTCGCTTCAAGCCGTCGGATCCGATGGCGGAGCAGCCGGATGGGGATCAGCTGCGGGTTCGCGTGATGGCGGAAGACGGCGCGGTGTTGTATGACCAGACAGCGGCGTTTCCTGGAGCGCATCGGCTGACGCTGCCGGCGAGCACAGAGGGAGGACGCGGGTTTCATACGGTTGAAGGCACGCTGATTCGCGATGGCAAGCCTCTGCGGATTTACCGCTCCGGCTACTGGATGCGCGACTGGGATTATCTGCTGTCGGGACCGAAGCTCACCGTGGGCAGCGATTATTTCCAGCTCGATGGCAAGCCGCTGCCGGTCGTCGGGACGACGTATATGTCCGGCGACGTGTCGCGCATGTACCTGATGCTGCCCAATGCTTACGTTTGGGACCATGACATGGCGCAGATTCGCGCCGCCGGGCTGAACATGATCCGTACCGGACTGTGGACGGCGTGGAAGCCGGAGCTGGCCGCGAATGGGCAGATGAGCGAAGACGCGCTGCGCACCATCGAGGCGTTTCTGATGTGCGCGCGCCACAATGGGCTGCCGGTGCAGTTCAATCTGTTCGCGTTTTACCCGGACGAGTTTGGCGGGGTGAACGGCTATCTCGATCCGGCGGCGCTGCATGCGGAGTCGCTGTATGGCGAGTCGCTGGTGGCGCGCTTCCACGACCTGCCATTTCTGGCGTGGGACCTGATCAACGAACCGAGTGCGAATAAGAATCTGTGGCGGACGCTGCCGGACTTCGATCCATTTGAACAAACGGCGTGGCGGAAGTGGATTGCGGCGCGGTATCCGGCTAACTCCGGAAACCAGGCCAAGTTGCTGCACGACTGGGCCGAGCCGTCTTTGGGCATCGGACGCGACTTGCAGGCACAGCCGACGGCGACGGCGCCGGAGATGGGCGGGCAGGATCCGCTGGCGCTGCCAAAAGGCGGGGCGTTCCAGCCGGATGCGGTGCGGAGTGGGTTCAATCCGCTGAAGGTTTACGACTACACGCTGTTCACGCAGTCTGTGTTCTCGGATTGGGTAAAGCAGATGCGGAATCTGATTCGCTCTACCGGGTCACAACAGCTGGTCACCGTGGGGCAGGATGAGGGCGGCGTGGCGGGGCGGGTGACGCCGGCGTTCTTCTCACCGTTCATCGATTTCACGGCGGACCACACGTGGTGGGATTACGACGCGATCCTGTGGGCGTCGCTGGCGCCGAAATTCTCGGACAAGCCGCTGCTGATCCAGGAGACGGGCGAACAGCGGCGGCTGACGCTGGACGATCATCTGCGCCTCAATGCCGAGGTTGAGGGTTGGCAACTGGAGCGGAAGATCGCGATTGCGTTCGCGCAGGGAGCGGGGGCGCTGGAGTGGGTGTGGAACGTGAACGCGTACATGGCCAACGACAACGAGATTCCGATTGGCGCGGTGCGACCGGATGGGACGGAGAAGCCGGAGGCGCAGGTGCTCGCCGGGTTTGCGGCGTTCGCGGCCAAAAGCCCGCAGAGCTTCACGAAGATAGAGCCGCCTGCCGTGACGATGGTGACGTCGCAGGTGGAGCTGTATTCGACGTTAGGGGGCCTGGCGCTCGACACGCAGAAAAAGGCGCTGCGGGCGATGGCGTATTTCGATCACACACCGTTACGAATGGCGCCGGAGAACCGCCTGGCAGAACTGGGTGCTCCGAAGCTGGTGTTTCTGCCGTCGGCGCAGGGATTGACGGAGGGGGCGTGGCAACAGCTGCTGGATTACGTGGCGAAGGGTGGGACGCTGCTGGTGACGGGCCCAGTGGATCGCGATGAGCACTGGCAACCGGTGGATCGGCTGTCGGCGCTGGGAATGAAAGCAGCGGTTGGTCCGCTAGCTGTGCGGGGGGCGGCGCTGGCACTGGAGCGGAAGACGTACGAGCTGGGATTTCCGGCGGATGTGCAGCAGTCGTCGGCGGAGACGATGCGATTCGCCGATGGAGTGTCGATCCAGACGATAGCGCATGGGAGCGGGAAGATCCTGTGGGCCGCGGATCCTGTGGAGTTTGCGGAGGGTTATGACGCGACCGCTGCTCTGTATCGATGGGCGCTGGAGGAGGCAGGCGTAAAGCCAGCCTTCAAAGAGGCGACGCCGCTGTCGCCCGCGGTGCTGGCGTTTCCCACGGTCCTCGACGATGCAGAGATGTACAGCTTCAGCAACGAATCGCTGGATGCACAGCCGGTGGATCTGATCGACGCGCTCACCGGCGCGCACATCCACTTCACGATGCAGGGACAGCGGGGAGCGGCGCTGCTGCTCGGCCGCCAGGGACAAGTGCTGGCCAGCTATGGTGGGGCGGCGGTTGTGCAGTAATTTCCTCCCCGGTAATCAGACAAGGGCGGCGTGCAGAGGTGGTGGGCCGGATTTACGCATGATGCGGACGAAGCGCCAGGCGTTGATTCCCGCGATGATGACGC
>JBEKIN010000187.1:0-8697 GCA_050011735.1 Acidobacteriaceae bacterium
GGGGTTGGTGGTAAACATGACGATTTCGCCTTTGCCTGCCGGCGCGACGACGACGGCGGCTCGGCCCTTGATGTCGTCGGAGCCGTTGAACAACCCGCTAAGCACAGACTTTTCGCCGCCGGGGAATCGCATCACCACATCGTTCTTATCCATCTCCTCGGTCATGCGGAGGAGCGGCCCGTTTGCGTAGCGCACAGGGACCGTCTTCGCCGAGTAGCCGTAGAAGATGGGATTCTCGGGACGGAGGATATCTGCGTCGACAATCGGGCCCGGAGCATAGAAGCGCGCGCTGGTATTGCTGGTATCGATGGTGGGCGTGAGACCGAAGTCCACGGGAAAAGCGCTGGACGTGCCCAGAGTGACGAGAAGACCGCCGGCATCGACGAACTTCTGGAATTCCGCCACGCCTGCCGCGCCCATGCCACCGGAGATATTGGGGGATGAGCCGTAGTCTCCGAGGAATTTGAACTTGTCGGTTTTCTCGTAGGCCAGCGGTTTGTCCTCTTTGGGGATGTCGAAGACCAGGGCTTTGGCGGAGCGCACCTGGTTCGGGATGAGAATGAGGTCGTAGTCTTTCGCGAGATTTCCCTGGAGGACACGCTCTTTGAAGATCAGATCGTACGGGACCTGATACTGGTCGAAGGTGTAGCGCACCCAGCCGACGTCCTGGGTGCCAGCCCACGTGCTGAAGATGGCGAGGCGGGGCAGCGCGGCAGCGTGCCTGGCCACTTGCGGCGAGGCAGCGAGACCGACGACATCCAAACCCAGCTTTGCGGCCAGCGGCTTCAGGGCTGAAGCTGCGCCGGTGGGGACGAGGAAGGTGCCTGCGGGAAAGGTGAAGCCCGCCGCGGTGAACGATTTCTCCGCAATCTGCACGGCGACGTCTCTGAGGCCGTAGCGCAGCGTGACCAGGTTGGGAGAGCCGTGGTCGGGCACTGCGTAGACTGCGGCGGCGGGAACATCCTTCAGCGTGCCCCGCGGGGCGTACTGGTCCACGGGGTCAACGGCCACGGCCTGGACGGCGATGTCCTTAGTGGGCTTGATGACGGTGTTGGTCATCAGGCTTATGGTCCATGCGCTGTCGTCGTAGGTGGTAAGTTCGGGGTCGGGGTCGGTCTGTTTGCCGAGCAAGGTCTTCGCGAGGGGGCCGTAGGGCTGGTTGGTTTTCACGATGAGCGATCCTGCCGGATAGTCGCCATCGCTGAGCTTGAGGGGCGCCTTTGCGCGGCCGACTTCAATGCCCTGCATGCGAAGAATGTGGATGACGAACGCGACGCGGGTGGGGTCTTCCTGATCTGCGGGCAGGATGAAGCCGTAGGGTTCTTCTTTTGTGCCGGCGGTAACGGCGTCACGGCTCTTGACGTAGAAGTCGTCGAGGATGAGCTGGGGAAAGGCGGCGACTAACTGGAGCGAGGAGAGAACGCCGGTCTCGGCGTAGTTGGTGTTGTCGCGCATGGACCACAGGACGTGCTGATAGGGCGGGTTGGGACGGTACCACTGGCGTTTGGTGAGGTCTCCGAGGCCGCCGCTTCCGCCGCCGAGAATGGCGGGATTGGACTGGTAGATGGTGCGCTCCATCGTGGTGGCGCCGGCATTGCCCATGATTTCGTAGAAGCGCATGAGGCCATTGTGGTCGGTGGCCATTTCGGCGACGTAGCCGGGGGACCAGGCGTCGACGTAGGCGTGGGTCCAGACACCGGGCATGCCGTAACGGGTCAGCTGGGTCATGTCCCAGTTAGCGAACATGGGGAGCTCGGCGTACACGATTGGATCCCATAGCGGGTTCTGCGGCGCCTGGCCGCTGTAAATGTAGAGAAACGGGACGGACTCATGGAGATCGTGAATGATGGGCGGATGCCAATCGAGATACCAGCGCAGAAAATTCTGGTTGGCCAAGCCGGAATAATTAATGTCGCGGTTGTTATCGTGCTTGATGTATTTGCCCCAGTAAGGGACGCCGGACATTTTTTCGTAGTCGGTGATGTCGACGTTGTGGGCGTAGTACCAGTCGATGGAGCGATCGCGTCCGTCGGGGTCGGCGACCGGCATGATGGCGACGATGACGCTGGAGCGAATGCTCTCGATGAGCGGCGAGTCTTCTGTCACCAGACGATAGGCCAGCTCCATGAGCATTTCCGGGGGGCCGAGTTCGGCGCTGTGAAGTCCTCCGGAGAGCGTATAGATCGGCTTGGTTTTGGCGATGAGGGCGTGGGCATCCGCTTCGGTGAGACCGCGCGGGTCCGCCAGCCGTGCAAGACTCGCTCGATTCTCGTCGAGGTGAGCGATGGAGTCCTCAGAGCCGACGAATACGATGACGGAGTCGCGGCGTTCTTCGGTCTTGCCGATGCGTAGGACTTTGACGCGGCCGGAATGCGCCGCGAGGGTGTCGTAATAGCGGAGGACATCGGCGTAGTAAGTGAGTTGTTTGGGTGCGCCGATGTGATGGCCGAGCACATCTTTGGGCGAAGGCACGCCGGCGCTCGCGGGGAGATGGTCGACCAGAGGGCTGATGAACTCGGGCTTCGTGGTCCACTCTTTGACGCGGGCGACGTAGTCGGGATCCATGGTCTGCGCGGCGGACGCGGTGGAGAGAGCAGCAAGGACTACGAACAGCAACCCAGCGAGGCGCCTGGACATGAATTCTGTCTCCGATGCAGCGAGAATGTTCGCCCTATAGTAACGCGCTCGAAGCCGAGCACACCGATGCTGCTGCGTGAAGCGGGTGAGGGTCTTTGCGCTTGCTTATGGAGCTAAGGTGGCTATCTGCCAGGCAGCGGCGGGGCTGCCGGGGGTTCCGCTGCTGGTCAACGTCGCCCCGTTCATCAGCCAGATGTAAACCTGCTCCGTGGTGCTGTTCCGCCACAGGATGCCGGCTCGACCGCTCCCATCGTAGTCACCCACGCCCTGAATGACCCAGTCGGAGGAGACGCTGCCGGGGCTGCCGCTGCTGGGATACGTGGTTCCGTTCATGAACCAGATGTAGACCTGCCCCGTGGTGCTGTTGCGCCACAGGATGTCACTCTTGCCGTCCCCGTTGAAATCGCCCACGTCCTGAATGACCCAGTCCGAGATGGGGCTGCCGGGGGTCCCGCTGCTGGTCAACGTGGCCCCGTTCATGAGCCAGATGTAGACCTGGCCGGTGGTGCTGTTCCGCCACAGGATGTCGGCTTTGCCGTCTCCATTGAAATCGCCAATGCCCTGAACGACCCAGTCGGAGGAGACGTAGGTGACGCTCCCGCCGCCCGACATCGTAGTGCCGTTCATGAGCCAGAGGTAGACCTGCCCGGTGGTGCTGTTGCGCCACAGGATATCGGCTTTGCCGTCGCCATTGAAGTCGCCAACGCCCGCAATGCTCCAGTCGGAGGAGACATAGCCGAGGCTCCCGCTGCTCGTAAACGTGGTGCCGTTCATGATCCAGATGAAGACCTCACCAGTAGTGTTGTTCCGCCACAGGATGTCGGCCATGCCATCGCCGTTGAAATCACCGACGCCCTGAATGACCCAGTCGGAGGTAGGGCTGCCGGGGGTCCCGCTGCTCGAATACGTGGTCCCGTTCATGATCCACTCGTAGACCTGTTCGGTGGTGTTGTTGCGCCACAGAAGATCGCTCTTGCAGTCGCCGTTGAAGTCTTCCACCGCGGCAAACGACGCCGGATTCGGATTCGGGTTCGGGTTTGCCGTTGTGCAGGATCCGATCGCCTGGACCACCGTCACAGGGGCGGTGCCGGTGGCGGTGTTGTAGGTCGAGGAGCTGCCAGAATCAGGGGTGTAGGCCGCAGTGAGCGTGTCGTAACCGAGAGCCAGTTTCCCGGCCGGGACGGTGATGGTCGCCGAGCCGGAGGTCAGGGCCGCGGGTGATGATGTGTAGCTGCCGCTGCTCAGCGTCACAGAGCCGGTCGGGGTGGGGTTGCCGGATCCGCCGCTGACCGCCACCGCGACCGCCAGCTCCTGCGCCGTCGTGATGCTGGACGAAGAGGGAGTCACCGTCACCGTTGGCGCCGCCAGCGCGGGGCTGAGCGTGTAGGTCGCCGCGGCCACGGCACTCGGCGTGTAGCCACTCGCGTATGCGATGGCCTTCAGGGTCTCCGTGTTCGACACAGTAATCTTGCCGCTGTAGGGCGTGGAGCCGGCGGTCGGTGTGCTCCCATTGGTGGTGTAGTAGATGAGGGCATTGGGCGTCGCATCGGTAATGCTGACCGTCTGCGCAGAGTGATAGGTGCCAGTCGCCAGGCTGATGGCTGGATTGTTGACCACCGGGGGCGCGTATTCCCAGAGATCGTTGAGATAGCCGCTGGAGCTGGAGCTATAACCCTGACCACCGAAGAGCCAGAGGTTGCCCGAGGCATCGATCCAACCCTGGGCGTAAGCGCGCCCTCCTGGAGTTTCCGCAGGGCTCGAATCCTGCGTGCCGGGCTCGATTGCGCCGAGCGGTTTGTGGAGGATCGTGGAGGCGGATACGAGAGAAGAATTCTCGTCCGGCGGGAAGACGCCAAGCGGGTTCACCGCACTGCTGCCGCTGACCCATGTCCATTCATTCGTCGCGGGACAGAACACCCACAGGTCGTTGAGATAACCTTCATTGCCACTTGCGCCGAAACCTTCCCCGCCCATGAGCCAAAAATTATCGCCACTATCGGTCCAGCTCGAAGCATATTGGCGTCCGCCCGGTACGTTTCCTGAGGCCGGTACTCCCTCTGTGCCGTAGACTCCGTTCTGTCCGCCGGCAGTGTAGAGGGAGTCGCTTCCTCCCATCCAGGTCCATTCGCCTGTGGAAGGTCTAAAATTCCAGAGGTCGTTGAGTATGTTGCCACCACCGGCGACCATGCCCTCTCCTCCGAAGAGCCAGAAGTCCCCACTGCTGTCGGTCCAGCTGGAAGCGAACCATCGTGCTCCTGGTAAGTTTCCAGGAGCGGCCGCGCCGAGTGCCCCATAGACGCCTGGGGATCCATCGCAACCACCACCCGAGCACGGATAGGCGGCAACTCCACCCATCCATGTCCACTCATCGGTCGTGGTGTTGAACATCCAGAGGTCGTTGGTGTAAGTCGTCCCGACGCCATCTACGACATAAGCGTGACCGCTGAAGAGCCAAAGATTGCCACTCGTATCGACCCACCCCACGGCGCCCATGCGGCCGGGAGGCAGATTGGCGGGGTCAGCCACGCCTAAGGCGCCGTACGAGAGGTTGTCCAAGCTCACCGTGCTGGGGCCGCTCATCCACGTCCATTCGTTGGTGGTCGTGCTGTACATCCACAGATCGTTGCACCAGCCGTCATTTCCGGTGGAGTCTATGCAGAGTCCACCGAAGAGCCACAAATTTCCGTTCTTATCCATCCAGCTGGTTGCGCCCGTTCGACCGCCGGGGGAGTTCTCGGCACTGGCAGTTCTCAGCGTTCCGTAGACGCCAAAGTAAGCGGGGCAATCACTGCCAGCTGCACAGGGCACGACGCTGTATCCGCCCATCCAGGCCCACTCCTGGAGGGACGCGTTGAACTCCCACAGATCGTTCAGCGTGTTTTCCGCGTCGTTGGCATCATAGCCATCGCCGCCAAAAAGCCAAAAATTGCCGTTCTTATCAGTCCAGCTCGAAGCGTAGCGGCGGCTTCCGGGAGAGTTGCCGGGTGCAGGGATTCCCAGCGTGCCGTACACGCCGGCGGTATTGGTGTTGTAGCTTCCGCTCACCCACGACCATTGGCCGGTCTGCCCATGGGCACCAGCGCTCGCCAATCCCAAAAGAAACGCCGTCAGCGCGGCAAGAGCGAGCCCGGGCTACGATACGGCATTTCCCATTCTGATGAATACCTGAACGGATCCTCGAAACGCTCTTGTTGGAAAAAACTCCAAGTTATCGGAGGAATTTAACGCCAGATGGCTTTCCACTGTTTTTTTCCTTTCAGTTTCGGCCATTCACCTGTGTTGCGCGCAGAACACTCCCGATGAAAACTCTCCGGCCCAAAAAGTCCTGCGGGCGGTTATTGGAACCCTACACCATGATTTCCTTTTTGTTTCCTGGAATGCGGAGAAATTATAACCGCGAGAATTTACGTGGATAGGTTTAATTTAGAGCAGGGACGTTCCTGTCGTGTTTTCCGCGAGGGTTAGTGTCATTACTGTAGCCTGGCGTCGAAATGCACTGTAGTACCAACTAAGATGGTTACCGACCCAGGCCCGGCTGGCCTGAATAGAAGACAACGGGCCGATTAGTAACCGGGGAAACAGGATTCGCCCGAGCCACGCTCGGTGCCCCATAGATGTGCTGCACGAAGGCGGCCCGGTCGCTCAGTGGCGCCGTGGCTATTGAGAGTCCTGTCCGACGCAGTGTCGTGGAAGCTGTTGGCTTTTTGCGCGGTGACAGCTTTCCGTAGCGATGGGCGGCCTGCGTGCTCGTCACTCCATCCGGATTGGTGAACGTGGCCGTGAAGACGCTAACGTGTAGAGTGAGCGGAATCTCCCACAGTGTTTCCTGGAGGTGAACCGTCCGAGTGCAGGCTGGGGGTGATTTCGGATGGGGTTATCTTTCTGCGTTTCATCCTTCTCCGTATACGATGGAGGGAAATCCACGCCGCCCGGAGCGCGAATGAAGTTCGAGTACATCCTCCTTGCGCTGTTCTGTCCCTGTGCAATCGCTGCCCCGCCCACCAAGCCAGCCCCCCCGCCTGATGCCGCCCCACCTTACCAACTCTACGGCAGTTACGCGTGGCTCTCGAACTCGTTCAACGGAGTTTCCAGATCGCGGCAGCCCTTAAACGGCTGGAACGCCGGCATCACCTTTGCGCAATGGCATCACCTCCGGTTGAAGCTCGACTACTCCACGTTCCGCGGAACCAATCTTGGCGCGCCCCAACACGCTTTCCTCATCCTCGGCGGGGGGCAGTACGAGGTTGCCTTCCACCGCGAGCGATTCTTCGTCGAGGCCCTCGCCGGCGAGGCTGGCCTGAATGGAACCTGGTACAGCATCAACAATGCCGGCTACAAGAACGGCAATACGGGTGGCACGGCGTCGTTCGCCGAATTCCTTGGTGGCGGCATCGACACTTCGATCGGCCCTCATACCGCGTTTCGCATCGATGGCGGCGTCCAGCACTCCAACTTCAACCCCATCGAGCCGCTTCCGGATCCGGCTCCCTACCACGTGGACGGCCTGCCCAACTACTTCGGCCGCTTTTCGGCCGGCATCGTCTGGACCCCCCGCGCCGTATCCCCAAGCCTGCCTGATACTCCGGCCACTCCCGTTGAGAGTGAGCTCATCTTCGAAGGCCTGAATTCCATCGGCCATTTCCATATCTTCGCCGATGCCTGGTGGAGCTATCTCTCCGCCGGCGGCATCGAATACGACCGGCATTCCTGGGGCAGGATGCTGTGGGCCCGGAGGGATTACAGCGCCGAAATCCTGCCCGTCCTGATCCTCCGCCAGCCCAGCAAAACCGACGTCTGGGGAGGCCCGTTGTCCCAATCCCACGAAACTGTGCCCGGCATCAATATCTCCCCGATCGGCATGCGCCTCATCTGGCGCGATGGCACGCGCTTCAAACCCTACTACGTCATCAAGGGCGGCATGACCGTTTTCACCCAAAAGGCTTTCTCCCAGTACGCAGCGTACGAAAACTTCAGCCTCCAGCAGGGCATCGGCATGCAGTTCCGCCTCACTGATCGCTGGGGTTTCCGCACCGGCTTTGAAGTCTTCCACTCGTCGAACGGTTTCGTCGTACCCAGCAACCCCGGTCTCGACGAAATGTCCTGGAACGCCGGCCTCTCTTACCACCTCGGCGGTTCCGCGCCAAGCAAGTAAGAATCTCCGGTAGACGCGGAATCGTGTGCCAGAGTGAGGCTCCGCTCTTCCGAGTCATGAGGAAGGTGCAGAAGCTATAAGGGAGCGATCTGCCAAGTAGCGTCGGGGGTGCCGGGACTCCCCGTGCTCCCGATCGTGGTTCCGTTCATCAGCCAGATGTAGACCTGCTCCGTGGTGCTGTTCCGCCACAGGATGCCGGCTCGGCCGCTGCCGTCGTAGTCGCCCACGCCCTGGATGCTCCAGTCGGAGGTGACGAAGCCGGGGCTCCCGCTGCTCGGGAATGTGATCCCGCTCATGAACCAGAGGTAGGCCTCTCCCGTGGTGCTGTTGCGCCACAGGATGTCACCCTTGCCATCGCCGTTGAAATCGCCGACACCCGCAATGACCCAGTCCGAGGAGGGGGTGCCCGGATGTCAAGGACAGTCTCAACGTGGCGCTCGGACCTCGCCATCGACGCGTTGCGGCGCTGTCAGTGCCGCGGCCGAGTCACTTACTTAGGTAAGCAATTGGTTGCTTACCTCTTGCCGTCGTGGCGCTCATCTGCTTGTTCTTCCGCCGGCCGGTCGAGACGTGCAGGACCTTCGCCTGCGGTTGATAGCGGCCTGCATCGGAGCCAACAGGCCTCGTTGGCCTGTCGATCCTTAGTCGCGGAAAGTAATGTTGCAAGGAACCTGGTTGGAGCAGCCTCATGGAGCGATTTGCCAGGCAGCGGCGGGGCTGCCGGGGGTCCCGCTGCTCGTCAACGTCGCCCCGTTCATCAGCCAGATGTAGACCTGCTCCGTGGTGCTGTTGCGCCACAGGATGCCGGCCCGGCCGCTGCCATCGTAGTCGCCAACGCCCTGAATGTTCCATCCGGAGGAGACGCTGCCCGGGCTCCCGGTGCTCGCAGTCGTGGTGCCGTTGATGAA
>JBEKIN010000188.1:0-10672 GCA_050011735.1 Acidobacteriaceae bacterium
ACCATCGAAACGCCCTACACCTTCGACGCCATCGTGGTGGGCTTCAACTCGTCGTACCTCATCGATTTTCTAAGGGCCATCGGCAACGAAGGCGAAGTGCGCCTCGAGTTCAAAGACGCGCAGTCCGCCGGCCAGATTCGCCCCGAGGACGGCTCCGACGAGTACAAGTACCGCTACATCATCATGCCCATGCGCATCTGAGCAGAATTCGTTCGCATACGTGTGAATAACGCATAAAACTGTGGCCTGAATAGCGAGCTTCTTGCTGGTACTGAGCTTGGAGCATTTTCCGGGCTATTGCTGCTGGCGCTCGTCGGCCATCTAAGGAAGAGCAGAAAACGTTAGCTGCTCGATGTAGTCCTGATACGAGAGTCCGTCATCCCGCAGGATATTGCAGTGGTTCCAGAGCTTCTGGACGATGCCGTTCGAGGTTACTCGGCCGCCTTACCAAGCGTGGGATCGACCCAGTAGACGGTAATCAGGCGTCCGTTGAGGTGATCGAAATCCTTGTCAGTCGTGATGAGGGGTAGTTGAGACACGAGTGCCGTCGCGGCAATCCAAATGTCGTTCTTGCCCATGACGCGCGCGCCACTGGGGTCGCTGTAGCAGGCTGACTCCACTCGCACGTATGCGTCGATCAGCGTTTCAGAGTCAATATTGATGGTAACTAGCTCGCTCAGCGCGTTCGCCAAGGCTGTGCGCTTTTGATCGCCCCAGCCCTTCCGATCCGCAAGTACTTTGATCTCAGCGTGGGTGACGATCGAGATTGTGTGTCGATACAGCGCCTGCCGCAGACCATATGCTTTATCGATCTGGTCCCCCAACTCCTTGCCTCGGATCAGATTGAGCAACGGACCGGTGTCTAGGACATAGCTCTGCGTCAACGCCGTAATTCTCCGAGAGCTGCGAGCAGTTCTTCGTCGGTCTCGTCGCCAGGCCAGGTCCCGAAGAAAGCTGTTACGCCCTTCCTAGTGGGCTGGAGCTTCCTCTCGGAGCGCCCGGGCAGGCTCATTGCCGCCGGGACCGAGGAGAAAATGTCCCTTCCTTCCGTGGTTTCCAGAAGCTCCTGTGCATCAATGCGCAACAGGGAACCGGAAGGACGATAAATTGCCTTGCCGAAGACGGTAATCTCCTTACCAAAGTAGTGTTGAAGAAGCGCCGGGTCGGCTTCCAGCAGAACGCCACGAACTTCTTCGCCGCCTGCTAGCACAAGACCGAAAGAACGCGTGCTGTGCCGAACCATATCGAGTTTTCCGACGATCCGCACTTGTCTCGGGGTCGGAGTTTGATCGCTGAGCTGCTGGGCATTCGTAACAACTGTCCGGTCCAGAATCGCGGGAACCGAGGGTCCCGCGGCGCTTGGCAGATGTACCTCCTTAACCTCGCGCCTGAAGAGCGCCCGCCAGTACGTCAGGTGCCTGAGCAGCGGTTTGTCATAGACGTCGCTCGCCTCTTCGCGGCGACGTACCACATCGCCAATCTTCCCCATCACCTGGAGAGCGGTGTCGTCCGGGCTGGCCATACCGGGCCAGAGACGCTGTTGCTCAAATAAACCGGGCGCCGCATCGCCAAGTTTTGGCGCCTTCACGTGAAGCACCGATTTGCCGTTGCTTTTCTCGAAGCCAAGGGTTCTGATGTCGGATGCCCTCTCGAGCCATTGCGGCACCGCTCCGACCGAAGCGCTGGAGCCCTCGATAGCCATCCGTACACACGGGCGCGCGGTGTCATTCAGGTGCCGCAGCAGCGTGGAACTGATAGCCAACGGCACATCTGCGCCGAACGGCGTGTCAGTTTCGAGCCGGATCTCTTGGTCAACGTAGTTCACCGTAGCGTCCTCTGAAAACCAATGATGTCACACCCCCGTAGCTGATGGCAGCATCCTCTGCTCAACGGCTGTACTTTGCACCCATGAACGCCAATCCCTAACCTTCGTACCGCGCGCCCCTTCGAATTCGCTTGAACCTGCTGCGCAAAACTCCTAACCTAAATACAAGGAAAGCTCTGTCCGCCCGGTTTCCACCCGGTCCGAACAGAGCTTTTCTTTTTGCCGCTTCCGCAGAGAGTCTGTGCCCCGTAAGCTCCAGAGTCCGTGCCCTTTCCGTTGGTCAGGTTTCGTGTGAATGCGGCCACAGGATAGGCACTCCAAACAGCACCGAAATGATGCTAAAATATGCACATTGAGGCTTCCCATGCGCACAACCATCGCCCTCGACGACGAATTGATCCGGCAGGCCGAACAGTACACCGGTATCAACGAGAAGGCTGCTCTGGTAAGGGAGGCGCTCACCCGGCTTGTCCGCAACGAGGCTGCCCGGCGCCTCGCGGCTCTCGGGGGAAGCGATCCGGCCGCGGAAGCCGCGCCGCGCCGAAGAGCAGAACATGATCCTCGTTGATACCTCGGTCTGGATTGATCATCTGCGAACCCCGGATGGGAAACTCCAGGATCTGCTCCAGGCCGACGAGGTCGCTACGCATCCACATGTCCGATTGGAGCTCGCGCTGGGTTCCATCGCCGGCAGGGAAAAGGTGTTGAATGACCTGTCTCTGCTGGTTCAAGCTCCGGTCGTGGGTACGGATGAGTTGTTCGCCCTCGTCGAGCTGCGGAGGCTGCACCGAAGAGGAATCGGCATCGTCGATCTTCATCTCATAGCCTCTGCCTTGCTCGACAAGTCCATCTCGATCTGGACCAGAGACCGGCGATTAGGCGACATCGCAGACGAGCTCGGAATCCGCGCCGCGATTCCTTAGCTAAACTCACGAAGTCCGTCGCGCCTGATATCTTGACCCGATTGCCACTACGACTGGGCAACTGTCGTCACCAATCCTGATATTACCGAAAGGTCACTCGCCCAATCGAAAGTTACTGGCGCAGCTGACCTAACATTGCATTGACATCATTCTCCAGGTCCCGCAACATCAGTAAACCCTGCTTAGCCTCTTCAATTCATCGAATCATAACCGTTCTGCGGCAGCGATGAAGTGGCATGGGAAGGCACGGAAAGCCGAGACGTCCTCCTGGGCCGGGGCTTCTGTTTTAGGCCGAGTCTGTGAAGCCGTCGGCATGAATTTGCACGAATAGGCCCGGAATGGCACGCGCGCCTCGGGAAAATTGCCGTCATGATAGCATCCGCTCAATTTGCGGGAGCCAAAAAGCTCGATCTGACTACCGATGCAGAAATGACCGTTTCAGCAAGGACGTTTCGTTAGCCCATAGGAGAGTCCCGTGATTCGAAGAATACCGGTAAGTTTGCTCGTGGTCGTCGCGATCATGTCGGGCGCGGCCGTCGTTTCCCAGGCGCAGCCGCAGTCCTTGTCGACGCGCCATGTGCGTGAAGTGACTCTCAATGGGCAGGCACCTCTGGTCGGGCGTCTGCCCGCAACGCAGTCCATGCGCCTGGGTCTCATTCTGCCGCACCGCAACCAGGCAGGGCTGGATGCCTTCCTGAAGGAACTCTACGATCCTTCCAGCGCGTCTTATCGCAAGTTCCTCACGGTGGAAGAGTTCACCGCCAGGTTTGGTCCCAGCCAGGAGGATTATGACTCGGTGACTCGCTTCGCGGAAGCGAACGGTTTGTCCGTGGTTGGCACGTCACGCAATCGCATGAACCTGGATGTAGAGGGCCCGGTGGCGAACGTTGAGGCAGCCTTTCATCTGACCATGGGCGTCTACCAGCATCCCACCGAGAACCGTACTTTCTTTGCGCCGGACCGGGAGCCTACGCCGAACCTGGCGGTCCAGTTATGGCACATCACAGGCCTCGACAACTATTCGACCCCAAAACCCGCTCTCGTGCGTCGCGATGCGAGCACGGCGTTACCCGCTCTCGTGCGTAGCGATGCGAGCGCCCTGAAGGCGGAGCCCAATGCCACAGCGGAGCCCAATGCCACGACCGGCACGGGCCCCTCCGCCTCGTTCCTCGGCAGCGACATGAGGGCGGCGTACTACCTCAATGGAAACAACTCTGCGTCTCTCACCGGCGCCGGCCAATCAGTGGGGTTGTTTGAGTTCATCGGTACCGATCTGGCTGACCTGACGACGTACTTCTCCAATGTAGGCCAGACCAATAACGTACCCATCACGCTCAAGTCCGTCGACACCCAGAGCACAAGTTGCGTGGAAAAAACCTGCGACGATACGGAACAAACCTTAGATATGACCCAGGCGCTCGGCATGGCTCCGGGCTTATCCAGCCTGGTGATGTACATCGGAACGGGCGGCTTATCGGGGCAAACACTCGACGATGCCGGCATTCTTAACGCCATGGCCACGGCCAGCCCGCTGAACGCTCAACTGAGCTCCGCCTGGGCGTGGAAACCCTCGGATCCCACCACCGACGACGTCTACTTCGAGGAGTTCGCCGCGCAAGGCCAGAACTTTTTTGCCGCTGACGGCGATGACGGTAATTGGAGTCATGCGACATTTGTTTGGCCCGCGGATAGCGTCTACGTCACCAGCGTCGGCGGAACGGATTTGACGACAACCGGCGCGGACGGCCCTTGGGCCTCGGAAACTGGTTGGGTTGACTCCGGCGGCGGCATTGCGCCGGACTACTTTCCGATTCCATCGTGGCAGGTGGCCACGGCGGCCGGCTGCGCCGAATGTTCCCAAACCTTTCGCAACGGCCCTGACGTTGCGGCCAATGCGAATTTTACTTATTACGTCTGCGCCGACCAGGAGGCGTGCACCGCGAACCTTTACGGCGGAACCAGTTTCGCGGTGTCCATGTGGGCCGGCTACATGGCTCTGGTGAATCAGCAGGCGGTCCTTAACGGCAACCCCGTGCTCGGCTTCATCAATCCGGCCCTTTATACGATTGGTTTGGGCGTGGACTATGACCTCGATTTCCACGACATCACCAGCGGCGGCAATACCCTTGGGACAACCGCCGGCTATGATTTGTCGACCGGCTGGGGCAGTCCCAACGGGAACGCCCTGATCAACGCCCTTGCCGGAGCGCAGAACCCCACCTTCTACATTTCCCCCTCGCCCACTTCGGTCTCGGTGGCGCAGGGCGCGAGCGGCACATCGACGATCACTACGACCCATGCGGGCGGCTTCAATTCCTCCATCGCCTTGTCCGCAACTGGCCAGCCCGCGGGCGTAACCCCAGGCTTCAGTCCCACGTCGTTCTCCGCGCCGGGTTCCGGCACTTCGACCCTGACCCTGACCGTGGCCTCGACCACGACGACCGGTACCTACCCCATCACCGTCACCGGTACTGGCGGAAACCTCACGCTATCGACCACGGTCACATTGACCGTGATCGCTGCGGGGCAGGTCGCCGTACCCAACGTGGTCGGCGAGACCCAGGCAGACGCGACGACAGCCATCACCGGAGCCGGACTCGTGCTTGGCACGGTCACCACGGCGAGCAGCTCCACGGTCCCATTGGGCGACGTGATTAGCGAGAGCCCGAGCGCGGGCACAGGCGTGAATCCCGGCTCGGCGGTCGACATCGTCGTCTCCAGCGGCCCGACGCCGCCTGCGCCTGCGGCAACGCCGGTGTTTTCACCCTCGGCAGGCACATACTCTTACCCTCAAAACGTGAACATTTCCGATTCCACCAACGGCGCAACCATCTACTACACCACCGACGGAACAACGCCCACAACAAGTTCGCCCGTCTACAGCGGCGCGATTCTTGTTTCGGCCACGCAGACGCTTGAGGCCATTGCCACCGCCAGCGGCTTCTCTCAGAGCGCCCTTGCCGTGGCTTCTTACACCATTGGCGCTCCCGGCTCAGGCGAATGGACATGGATGAGCGGAAGCAATACGTTTGGCGGCGTTGGCGTCTATGGCACGTTGGGCACGCCCGCGGCTGGCAACACTCCCGGATTCCGCGACAGCGCATCGACATGGACTGACAGCGGCGGCCATCTCTGGCTTTTTGGGGGCGAGGGGAGCGCGGGCGGTGGCCGCTTCAATGACCTCTGGGAGTTCAATCCTTCGCTTGGAGCACATGGCGAATGGGCCTGGATGGGCGGAAGCAATACGACTGGCAGCGTTGGCGTTTATGGCACGCTGGGGACACCCGCTGCCGCAAACGTTCCCGGAAGCCGGTATGGCGCGATGACATGGACTGACAGCAGCGGGCACTTCTGGCTCTTCGGCGGCTTTGGGACCGACGCCGGTGCAAATCAAGGCTTTTTCAACGATCTGTGGGAGTTCAATCCATCCACGGGTTACTGGACGTGGATGAGCGGGACCAGCACGATCGGGGCCAATGGCGGCCAGCCCGGGGTGTACGGGACGCTGGGGACAGCTGCCGCGGGAAACATTCCCGGAGGCCGCTCGGGCTCTGTGAGCTGGACCGACAGCAAGGGCAACCTGTGGCTCTTTGGAGGCAATGGTCTGGGTGCAATCGGAGCGGACGGCGAAGGCCCTCTCAGCGATTTATGGGAGTTCAATCCATCGCTTGGAGCACATGGCGAATGGACGTGGATGGGCGGAAGCAATGCGACTTACAGCATTGCCGTCTATGGCACGTTGGGTACGCCCGCTGCCGGAAACATCCCCGGAGGCCGGTCTGGCGCTGTCTCCTGGACGGACAGTAGCGGTAATTTCTGGCTCTTTGGCGGCGACGGCCTCGATAGCGTCGGCAATATAGACAATCTCAACGACCTTTGGGAGTTCAATCCTACCAACAACCAATGGGCATGGATGAGCGGAAGCAACACGGTCGACAATCCTGGAGTTTACGGCTGCGATTACGCCGAATTCTGCCCGCTTTCCGCAAACGTCCCCGGCTCTCGCACCGCCGCATCTGGCTGGAAAGATGCCACCGGAAATCTCTGGCTCTTTGGGGGTAATGGCGAAGACGGTATAGGTCACGATGGCGATCTCAACGACCTTTGGGAGTTCAGTCCCTCCACGAGCCTATGGACTTGGATGCGCGGAACGAGAGCGCTAGTCTGCAATGGGCCTTTTTGCTACGCCCCGGCCGGCGTTTACGGCACCCTGGGAACGGCTACCCCCGCAAACTTCCCCGAAGGCCGCTACAACGCATCCGCATGGACTGTCAGCGGCGGCAATTTCTGGCTCTTCGGTGGATACGGCGCGGATGCATCGGACGGCTCTGGCGAACTCAACGATCTCTGGAGCTTTCAGCCTCCCGGTCCTGCGCCAACCGCCGCCGCCACGCCCACGTTTAGTTTGGCGTCAGGAACCTACCCGACTGCTCAGATAGTAACCATCTCCGACGCCACGGCTGGTGCGGCCATCTATTACTCCACCGACGGATACGAGCCGACCACATCGTCCACCTTGTACAGCGGCGCTATCAACGTTTCTGCCACGGAGGTCCTCCAAGCCATCGCTGTAGCCTCCGGCTACGCCAACAGCCAAGTGGCTGAGGCAACCTACACGATTCAAACCAGCGCGCCGATTCAAGTCGCCGTGCCCAACGTGGTTGGCGACACCCAGGCAGCCGCGACAACGGCGATTACAGGCGCAGGTTTGGTGCTGGGCACCGTGGCTACCCAGGCCAGCAGCACCGTGCCTTCCGGCGATGTGATCAGTGAGAGCCCAAGCGCTGGCACAATCGTCAACTCCGGCTCTGCGGTCAACCTGGTCGTCTCCTCCGGCGTGGCCTGCACGACTGCGAACCCGAATCCGAATCCGAATCCGGCGTCGTTTGCCGCGGTGGGTGACTTCAACGGCGACTGCAAGAGTGACATTCTGTGGCGGAACAGCAGCACCGAGCAGGTCGACATCTGGCTCATGAATGGAACCACGTTTACGAGCAGCGGGAACCCGGGCACCCCCACTTCGGACTGGGTCATTCAGGGTGCTGGCGACTTCAACGGAGATGGCAAAGCCGACATTTTGTGGCGGAACAGCACTACCGGAGAGGTCTACATCTGGCTGATGAACGGGACCACGACTGCGAGCAGCGGGAGCCTCGGCAACGTCTCCTCGGACTGGAGCATTGCCGGCGTGGGCGACTTCAATGGCGATGGCAAAGCCGACATCCTATGGCAAAACACCAGCGGGGAGCTCTACCTCTGGCTGATGAACGGAACCTCGATAGCCGGCGGGGGGATCGTCGGCAACCCCTCCCCCGGATGGAACGTTGCGGGCATCGGCGATTTCAATGGCGATGGCAAAGCCGACATCCTGTGGCGGAACAGCACCACCGGACAGGTCTACGTCTGGCTCATGAACGGGACCACGATTGCGAGCATGGGCAGTCCCGGCACCCCCACCTCCGACTGGAGCATTGCGGGGGTTGGCGATTTCGATGGAAACGGCACGAGTGACATCCTTTGGCGCAACAGCACTACCGGGGAAGCCTACCTCTGGTTTATGAACGGAATCACATTTCCGAGCAGCGGGAGCCTCGGCTTCGTCACCTCGGACTGGAGCATCCAGGGCGTGGGCGACTACGATGGCAGCGGTCGAGCCGGCATCCTGTGGCGCAACAGCACCACCGAGCAGGTCTACGTCTGGCTCATGAACGGGACCACGATTACGAGCCCCGGCAGCCCCGGCAGCCCCCCCGCTGCCTGGCAGATAGCTCCATAAGGTTGGTTCGTCGGCATTGCGGAACTTTCACCCACGTTGCCTTGGCTTGCGACGCCTCATGACCTTCGTACCGCGCGCCCCTTCGAATTTGCTTGAACCTGCTCCGCAAAACTCCTAACCTAAATACAAGGAAAGCTCTGTCCGCCCGGTTTCCACCCGGCCCGAACAGAGCTTTTCATTTTGCCGCCAAGCCGCTAGTCTCGGGGAGCGGTACGGAGGAGGGTAACACCTGATTCACGGTACCCAATTCGCCTCGCAGAATGAATCACTTGCCACACCCCCAGGGGGAGGGGGGTGGGGGGTGGGAGCCCGAACAAGCACCATAGCCGGCGCAGCGCTTCTCTGTTGCCTCGCCGCGATCCCGGCGCTGGCCCAGAAAACCGATCTGCCCCCAAAATTCTTCCTCGGCGCGGACACGTCGGCGCTCGATGCTCCCACCCGCTGGCCGCTGCCGCCGTATCAGGAAGACGGCAAGCCCAGCGACGAGAACACCATCCTGATGCATCACGGCTGGACGGCGTTCCGCGTTCGCGTTTTTGTATCGCCGGTAAGAAACGCGCCCGACAACACGCTGGAAAACGCCATTCCCCTGGCCAGGAAAATCAAATCTGCCGGGGCCATCCTGATTCTCGACCTGCACTTCTCCGACACCTGGGCCGACCCGCAGCATCAGGAGGTTCCCGTCGCGTGGCGAGGGTTGGATTTCGACCAACTGACAAAGCAGTGGCAGAGATACGCCCACGACACGATTCGGACTTTGAAAGACGCGGGCGCGATGCCGGATATCGTCCAGATCGGCAACGAAATCACGCGCGGCACCGCGTGGCCGCTCGCGCAGCTGCAGGTGCCCGGCTCATCCCAATACAATCCGCCGGCTCCGTACGACGAGGCGCTCCAATGGAAGCGCCTGACTCGACTGCTGAAGGCCGGAATCCGCGGCGTCAAATCGGGCGCCGGCGACACACCTCCCCGTATCGCGATCCACATCGACAAAGGCGGTCACTGGGACACGACCGAGTGGTTCTTCGATCACCTCAACGCAGCCCACGTCCACTACGACATCATCGCGGAAAGTTTCTATCCGCCCTGGGGCCACGGGACGCTCGAGGAACTCCGGAACAATATGCAGGAATGCGCGCGCCGCTATCACAAAGATTTTCTTGTGATGGAGACCGGCTACACACCGCCGCATGCACCCACCAACCAGGACATGCTCTGGCCGGTGACGCCCCAGGGCCGCCTGCAATTCATGGTCGATCTGGTCAACACCGTACGCAAAGCGCCGCGCGGGCTTGGGGTCCTCTACTGGGCCCCCGAACACGACCTCTGGAACGCCGATGGCTCGCCGGCTCCCGCGGTCTTCACTCTGGATAACCTCACGACCCTCGCAACAGGCCCTGCAAGCCACGCTCCCGCGGCTGCGACTCCGTGACTAAAAAGCGAGCGTCGCATCGTCACAGCTCAGCGTGGCACACTGGATGCGTGAAGGCGCTGCTACAGAGAGCACTCTCCGCCAAACCGCATCGGTTCAAAGTTACGGCGATTGCGCTGGCGGTCACGGGAGCGCTCGTCGCGATCCTCTCCTGCAGCAGCCATGACGCTCCAGCCACCGGCGAGGGAGCGACGGCGGCCATCGATCCCGACATCGTGCAGGCGATCGATTCGATCCAGGCCATCGACAACCACGCGCACCCGGTGCTCGCGCCGCCGCTGGACGCGACCGAAAAAGAATTCGACGCGCTCCCGGTTTCCAGCATGGAGCCGCAGTCCGATCCGCCCGCGCTGCGCTCCGACTTTCCGCTCCTCGGCGCAGCCTGGAAGGCGCTCTATGGATTCGATTCGCCGCCGCCCTTGGACGCGGCGGGATTGCAGCGACTGAACGACGCGCGCGGCCGCGTGAAAGCGCAGCACGGCGAGCAATATCCAGCGTGGGTGCTCGATCAGGCGAAGATCGGTACCATGCTCGCGAACCGCGTCGCCATGGGCGCCGGAGTCGAGCCGCCTCGATTCCTCTGGGTGCCTTACGTGGACGCACTGCTCTTTCCGCTCGACAACACCGGGATGGCCGCAGCTTCGCCGGATCGGCGGCAGTTTTTCGCGCTGGAAAAGCTCGTCCGCCGCCGCTATTTGTACGCGGCAAAACTGTCG
>JBEKIN010000189.1:0-8677 GCA_050011735.1 Acidobacteriaceae bacterium
TGGCCGGAGCGCTTTAGGAGGTTGCGGTCGCAAGTTGGCAGTTGCCGAGGTGATGGGTGAACCTGGCCGGAGCGCTTTAGGAGGTTGCGGTCGCAAGTTGGCAGTTGCCGAGGTGATGGGTGAACCTGGCCGGGGCGCTTTAGGGGGTTGCGGTCGTAAGTTGGCAGTTAGTTGCCGAGGTGGTGGGTGAACCTGGCCGGGGCGCTTTAGGAGTGGCGGTCGTAAGTTGGCAGGTAGTTGCCGAGGTGGTGGGTGAATCTGGCCGGCTTCGGCTGGGGATTTTTTCCCGATAGCTGTAGCGTCGTTTCTTCGCAAGCTGTTGGGTCGTTTAGACGACGACGGTCTCGCGGTATTCGCCGAAGACTTCGCGCAGGGTTGAGGCGATTTCGCCGACGGTGGCGCAGCTTTCGACCGCTTCGAGGATGGCGGGCATCAGATTGGCGCCGGTGCGGGCGTGGTCGCGGATGCGGTCGAGCGAGGCTTGCCAGGGTTGGGGGTCGCGGCGTGCGCGCAGGGCGCGGATGCGCTCGACTTGTTTGCGCTCGAGGGCTTCGTCGATGTGCAGCGTGGGAATGGACGGGTCGTCTTCGCGGGTGAAGCGGTTGACGCCGACGACGGTGGCCTCGCCGGTGTCGACGGCGCGCTGGTATTCGTAGGCGGCGTTCTGGATTTCCTGCTGGACCCAGCCGCGCTCGATAGCGGCGAGCATTCCGCCGATTTTTTCAATTTGGCTGAAGTACGACTGCACCTGCTGCTCGATCTGGTTGGTCAGCGACTCAATGCAGAAGGAGCCGGCGACGGGGTCGACGGTGTTGGCGACGCCGGATTCGCTGGCGATGATCTGTTGCGTGCGGAGTGCGATGCGCGCGGCTTCTTCAGTGGGCAGGGCGAGGGCTTCGTCGTAGCCGTTGGTGTGGAGGGATTGCGTTCCGCCAAGGACGGCGGCCATGGCCTGGAGGGCGGTGCGGACGATGTTGTTTTCCGGCTGCTGGGCGGTGAGGGTGGAACCGGCGGTTTGAGTGTGGAAGCGGAGCATCCAGGAGCGCGGATTCTTTGCATGGAAGTGGTCGCGCATGATGCCGGCCCAGATGCGGCGGGCGGCGCGGAATTTGGCGACCTCTTCGAGGAAATTGTTATGCGCGTTGAAGAAGAAGGAGAGACGCGGGGCGAAGCGGTCGACGTCGAGGCCGGCGTCGATCGCGGCCTGGACGTAGGCGATGCCGTTGGCCAGCGTGAAGGCGACTTCCTGGGCGGCGGTCGATCCGGCTTCGCGCATGTGGTAGCCGGAGATGGAGATGGTGTTCCACTCGGGCAGGTTTTCACCGGCCCAGGCGAAGACATCGGTGACGATACGCATGGCGTGGCGAACGGGATAAATATAAGTGCCGCGCGCGATGTACTCCTTGAGGATGTCGTTCTGGATGGTGCCGGAGAGCTTGCGAACGTCGGCGCCGGTACGGCGGGCGACGGCCACGTAAAGCGCAAGCAGAACGCTGGCCGTGGCGTTGATGGTCATCGAAGTGGAGATGCGGTCGAGGGGGATGTCCGCGAAGAGGCGCTCCATGTCCTCGATGGAGTCGATGGCGACGCCGACTTTGCCGACTTCGCCAAGGGCCATGGGCGAGTCGGAGTCGTAGCCGATCTGCGTGGGCAGATCGAAGGCGACGGAGAGGCCGGCGGTTCCCTGGTCGAGGAGAAATTTGTAGCGGCGATTGCTCTCTTCCGCGTCGCCCATGCCGGCATACTGTCGCATGGTCCAGAGGCGGCCGCGGTACATGGTGGGCTGGATGCCGCGGGTGAAGGGGAATTCGCCGGGAAAGCCGAGGTCGCGGTCCGGGGAAAAGGCGGCGAGGTCGGCGGCGGTGTGGACCGGTTTCGTATTGAAATGGTCTGGCATCAGAACCCGCCATTGTAAGCCAGTGGAAAGCAGTGTCGCCGGTTCAGGCGCGCTTCTGCTTGCGGCTGGCGCGCCAGAAGGAGCTGACGGTGAACCAGGCGAAGAGCGCTGCGAAGGCGGCGTAGAGGGGAAGATGGTGGTCGTGCCATCCGGCAGATTTATAAAGCTGCCAGGAGTGGACCGCGAAAACCAATGTGAAAATGGCGAAGAAGGAGCCGGTAATCTGGAGCGTGAGGATGCCGGTGGCATGGGCGAACGGTCGCCAGAGGGTCGCGCCGAATCGGCCTGCTCCGCGAGCGAGGCGACGGCTGCCTTCGGCGATGGACGGCGCGGAAGGAATCGCGGGCTCTGTCGGTTTGGGATGGGTGATCGCGGCTGGAGCGGGTTGCGTGGCGGCGGATCGCTGAACGGCCGCGGCAGCCCCGGCGGTTCCGTCGCGCAGCTTCTCGGCCGCGACGCGCGCGCCAATGCCCAGAGCCCGGCCGAGGCGATTCGGCTGCATGGGAAAAGTCTAGCAGCGCGACAGAGGCGAGGGCACGATTCGGATTGCCCAGTGGGAACATCAGACGATAAGGTAAGAGAATCGGCGTGGGCAGCTCGGAACTGCGAAGCCGGGAAAACGAGGTCCTGACTTGAATCAAAAACTCCGCAAACTGGTTCAGCAACTGGGTGAGGCGATTCACGAGAGCGTGTCCGAATCGCCGCGCATTGCCGGCGTGGTCGCCGATATTCGCCGGCAGGGTTTTGAAGTAATGCTGATGCTGGAAGCGACGATCGGGCTGAACGAAGTGGAGGAGCAGCCGCAGGGAGCCCTCGACACGCCACGGTCGGAGCTGGAGAGCGGCGCGGCGGAGGAACAGGGCACCTTCACCGCGCAGGATCTGCATTTTTTGAAGTCGCTGCGGATTTCGATCGCGGGTGAACATGGGGAACAGGCCGAAGAGGGGCAAGGAGAACAGCAGGACACCTGAGTGCGTGCAGGCTGAGCTGCGCAGCCGGGCGCGCATTGCGACGAGGTTGTGATATATCTGGCCTTCGCCCTACCCCAGCACCAACGTGGGCCTGCCTGAGACCCCCGGCCGCCGAAGAGGCAAGCGGGAAGGCAGCAAATCCAGGCAAGAGCCGTGAGAGGCGATCATGCCGATGAGAGATACTCTGGGCGTACTTCTGGCGGGCGGAGCGGGTGAACGGCTGTTTCCGCTGACGCGCGATCGGGCCAAGCCGGCAGTGCCCTTTGGCGGGCAGTACCGCATCATCGACATTACCCTTTCCAACTGCATCAACTCCGATCTGCGGCGGGTGTACATCCTGACGCAGTACAAGGCGCTGTCGCTGAACCGGCACATCCGCGAAGGGTGGACCAGCGTTGTGGCGCAGGAACTGGGCGAGTTCATCGAGATTCTGCCGCCGATGCAGCGGGTGAGCGCGAACTGGTACATGGGCACGGCGGACGCGGTTTACCAGAACATCTATTCGATCGGATCGGAGCAGCCGAAGCACGTGCTGATTCTCTCCGGCGATCACATTTACAAAATGCACTACGGCAAGATGCTGCGGCAGCATCTGGATTCGGGCGCGGACGTGACGCTGGCGACGCTGCCGATCGAGCCGCAGGAGGTGGAGCGGTTCGGCATTGTGGAAGTGGCGCGCAACGGCGAAGTGGTTGGATTTCTGGAGAAGCCGAAGAAGACGGATTTGCGGTCGCCGTTCAATCCGAACATGGTGGACGCCTCGATGGGGGTTTACCTGTTCAACACCGACGTGCTGCTGCCGGCGCTGATCAAGGACGCCGAGGATCCCGAATCGCAGCACGATTTCGGGCACAATATTCTGCCGGCGATTTTGGGCAAGTACAAACTGTTCGCCTACAACTTCGTCGACGAAAACCGCAAGGAAGCGCTGTACTGGCGCGACGTGGGCACGCTGGAAGCTTTTTACGACGCGAACATGGACGTGGCGGCGGTGTCGCCGATATTCAACTTGTACGACAACAGCTGGCCGATTCGTACGCGAGCGAGGCAGTATCCGCCGGCTAAGTTTGTGTTTGGCGAGCCGGGACGAACCGGCATGGCGATCAATTCGATCGTGTCCGGCGGTTGCATCATTTCCGGCGCCGTGGTGCGGAACAGCGTGCTGTCGCAGGATGTGCGCGTGAACTCGTACTCGGAGGTGGATTCGAGCATCGTGTTCACGCACGTGAACATTGGGCGTCACTGCCGGATCAAGAAAGCGATCATCGACCGCGACGTGCATCTGCCGGAGGGAACCGTGATCGGCTACGACTCGAACGACGACCGGAAGAACTACTTCGTGACGCCGAGTGGGCTGACGGTGGTGACTCGGGATTACTCGCTGTATGAGAATCCGGTGGCTCCGGATTTCCTGCAGGAGCGCAGAGAGTAAAAGATCAGCCGGTAGCCTGTAGCCGGTAGCCCGCAGCAGGTGGCTCGGTCCCGCGATCGCGGAAATGGTTTTTGCCGGCGCAATTCCCACATCTGCCAAAAGCGGGCAGATGTGGGGCACCCGACGGGTCGCGTAGACTGGAGCGAATGGGCGCAGGATTCGCGGCGACGGATCGGTTTCTGGCTGAGGTGAAGGAGAATCGCCTGCGGGCTGGGTACGTGCTCGTGGGAGACGATGTGTTTCTCTACGAGCGCTGCCGCAGAGCGGTGCTGGACGCGCTGGTTCCGGCGGATTTGCGGGACTTTTGCCTGTCGGAAATCGATCTGGCGGAGACGAACATCTTTGAGGCGCTGGATCGAGCGCAGACTCCTTCGCTGATGGCGCCGTTTCAGGTGCTGTTCATTCGGAATTTGAAGCAGCTGTACACGCGAGGCGCGAAGAAAGAGGAGTTCGCGGCGCTGGAGGCGTATTTCCGGTCGCCGAATCCGCAGGCACTGGTGCTTTTTGTGGCGGATCATTTGCGGATTCCGTCGGACCCGCGGCGCATGGACCTGCAGGACAAGGATCGGTACGAGCGCATTCGCGAGACGCTCGGCGACTGGTGCGGTCTGGTGGAACTGGCCCGCGTCGACGAAGCGGACGCGCTGAAGTGGATCGCGGCAGAGGCGAAGCGGCGCGAAGTGGTGTTCGAGGCGGATGCGGCGCGCGAGCTGGCCGATGCGCTGGGCGCGGACATGATGCTGATCGCGTCTGAGATGGAAAAGCTGGTGCTCTATGCCGGAGCGAAGCGGCATGTGACGCTCGGCGATGTGGAGACGATGGTGCTGGCGGCAAAGCAGCGGTCGCTGTACGAGCTGACGGACGCGATTTCGGCGAAGGATCGTGCGCGTGCGCTGAGTTTGCTGCATGGGCTGCTGAACGCGAGCGATGGCGGGGAAGATTCGGCGATCGGGCATCTATATATGCTGGCGCGGACGTTCCGGCAGATGCTGGTGATCCTGGAAAAAAATGTGCGGGACTCGCGAGCGATCTGGCAGGCGCTGTGGCAGGGTTTCCGGATGCCTCCGTTTGCGGCCGAGGATGTGATCCGGCAGGCGCGGCGGTACAAGTCGCGCCGGGAGCTGACGCGGGCACTGCGGCTGATTGCGCGGGCCGATCTGGAATTGCGGTCGCAACCTCCGGATAAGCGGCTGGTGCTGGAGCGGCTGGTGCTGGAGCTGGCGAGCGAGGCGAAGGCTGGTCCCGTGGCCGCACTGTCACCGCAATACGCGATGGAATTTTAGCCGTTCTGGGCTGCCCCTTGTGGTCTATTCCTCTCGCATAAGCTGGGAAGGGTTGACGCTGAGCGCGCGGCGGGCTGGAATCGCGGAGGCTGCTGCGCCGAGGAGGGCCATAGTGGCTATGGCTCCGAGGAGGACGAGGGGATCGCGGGGGTTGGCCTGATAGACGATGTGGCCGAGGAGACGGCTTAGGAAGATTCCGGCGAGGAGACCCGGCAGTGAACCCGCGCCGAGGAGGACGATGGGACGGCCGATAGCTGCGGTCATAATCTGCGTACGGCGCGCGCCCAGGGCTACGCGGATACCGAGCTCCTTCATGCGTTTGCTGACGCTGTAGGCGGCCATGCCGAAGAGGCCGGTGAGGGCGAGCATGGCGGCTAGCAGGCCCATGACGCCGAGGGCGACGGCAGCGGCTTGCGCGGGGAAGAAGGTGGGGCGCAACGATTCGGGCCAGCTCTGGAGGGTGATGGGGACGTTCGGGTCGATGGCGCTGAGGGCGCGCTGGAGCGCGGCGGCCATCTGGTTGGGGGCGAGGCGCGAGCGGACGACGAAGGTGGTTTCGCTCTGGCCGCTTTGCGGCAGGGGCAGGTAGACGACCGGTTGCGGCGGCTCCTGCAGGTCGTGATACTTGCCGTCTTGGGCGATGCCGACGACTTCAGTGAGGCGATCGAAGAGAATGAAGCGCTGGCCGATGGCGGGGGTGCGGGGCCACATTTTGTGGGCGAAGGCTGCGTTCACGATGGCGACGTACGGCTTGTCGGCTGTGTCCTGCCAGGAGACATCGCGGCCGCTGAGGAGGCGCGTGCCGGCTGCGTCGAGGTATCCGGGCGACAGGGTGAAGACGTAGGGGGCAAGGACGGAGTTGTTGAGGCTGAAGTCGGCCGTGCCGGGAGGGAAGATGGGGATCCCGCGCATGCCGCCGGTCATGGGCGTGCGGTTCACGGCGCCTGCGGCGGTCACACCGGGAATGTGCTGCGCGGCTTCGATGATGGCTTTCTCTTTTTCGAGGACGACGTCGTCTGCGTATCCCGCGCGGCTGAGGTCGAGATCGGCGAGCATGGCGCTCTGGGGCTCGAAACCCAGCGGAGCGTGGAGCTCGCGCATCATGCCGCGCACGGCGACCAGGGATGCCGTAACCAGCAACGTGCAGATGGCGATTTGTGCGCCGAGGAGCAGATCGCGGGGGGCAAAGCGACGGAGGTGCGGGGAATTTGCGGGTCCGCTCTTCATGGCCTGGAGCGGACTGCTTTGCCAGGCGCGGCGCGCGGGAAGCATGCCGAAGAGGAGCGCGCTGGCGAGGGTGAAGGCGAGGCCTGCCAGGTAGACGCGCGCGTCGACGCTGACGGGCAGATGTCCATAGGGCGACTGCCAGCGGTTGAGCGCGGCCAGCAGCAGAGTTGCGCTGGCGAACCCCGCGGCTCCGCCGATCAGCGAGACGAGCAGGGCCTCTGTGAGGAGTTGGCGCATGAGGCGGCGGCGGCTCGATCCGAGGGCGACGCGGAGGGCCAGCTCGCGGCTGCGATCGGCGGCGCGGGCCGCGAAGAGGCTGGCGAGGTTGGCGCAGGCGGCGGCGAGCACAAGGAGCGCGAGGGCGGTGACGCTCCAGAGGAATCCGCGGATGACTTCACCGTCGTCGCCGAAGAGGCCTGGGTGGATGAGGCGCAGGGGCTGGCCGTCGTCGGTTTGGGGATATTCCTTCGCGAGCTGGGCGGCGATGGCGTTGAGATTTTCGGTGGCCTGCTCGGGGGTCACGCCGGGCTTCAGACGGCCGATGACGGTGACGGCGGCCGATGTGCGGGTATGGAGGTAATCCGAACCGCTGAGCTGCTGCTCGTTCACTATGGGGATCCAGTAGTCGGGCCAGACGAAGCGCTCGGTGCCATGGAACTGCGCGGGCGACACGCCGATGACGGTGAAGGGATGCTTGTTGAGTTCGACGGTCGAGCCGATGATTCCGGGATCCGCCTGAAACGCGCTGTGCCAGAGAGCATCGCTCAGGACTACATACGGCGCGGAGTTGGGGCCGTGCTCGTCGGCGGCGTGGAAGAAGCGGCCCGCCTGGGGCTCGACGCCGAGAAGGTCGAAATAGCTGCCGGTGACTTCATCGCCGTGGACCTGGAGGGCCGCGTTATGCCAGAGCAGAGCCGCGCTGGAGTATCCGTTAATGGCGGCCATTCCGGTGAAGGTGGTGTTGCGCCGGCGAAAATCTTCGAAGTCGGGATACGAGGTGGTGATGAGCCGGAAGCTCGCCCATGCCTGATGGCGCAGCTGGTAGAGGCTCTGCGGGTCGCGCACTTCGAGTGAGTGCAGGAGGACGGCGTTGAGCACGCCGAAGACGACGACGTTAGCGCCGATGCCGAGGGCGAGGGTGACCAGCGCGATTGCGGCGAATCCTGGAGAGCGCTTCAGCTGGCGCAGGGCGTAGCGGACGTCGCGGCCGAGGCTGTCGAAGGTGAGGGCGGCGTCGGAGGCGATGGCCATGGCTGGATTGACCCCTTGACTTCCTGGGATGGGAGGACTGTAGGCCGGGTGGTTTAGGCGCGTCAAGGAAGACTGCGCCGACAGAGACGCCGGGGCTGAAGCTCCGCGCCGTGCTCAGTATCCGGCCTCGCGGCCGTGGCGGATCGCGAGGATGACGACCTGGTGACCGTCGAAGTGATAGAGGGCGACATCGGCACCGTGACCGAATTCGATGACCCATTCGCGGAATTCGGGCAGCATTCCTTCGACAGGTCGACCGATCTCCGGGTGGGTGGCGAGGGCTTTCACTCCGCGGCGGACAGCGTTGACGGCGCGGCCGGCTGCGTCGGGGCTTTTGGGGGCCAGGAAATCGTAGAGACGGGCGACATCCGCCAGGGCCGACTGGGACCATCTTAATCGTGGCATTTGGGCGGACCGGCGCGCTTGCCCGCTTCGAGTTTGGCCAGCCAGGCATCGGCTTCAGCAGCGGTGACGTAAAGGCCGGTGGTCTGGTAGTGGTTCCAGGCGGCGAGGGCGTCCTGGCGGAGCTGCTCTCGCTTTTCTTCTCGCTCAACGTACTGTTCGACGGCCTCGCGCATGATCCAATGCGGGGTTCGGCGGCGTGACGAGGCAAGGC
>JBEKIN010000190.1:0-8637 GCA_050011735.1 Acidobacteriaceae bacterium
GTCGATGGCCAGGAGGCCATTCAGCTCCGCCTCGGCGACGAGCTGCGCTGCCGCCGTTCAGATCTTTCCGTGAAACTGATTCGGCTCGGGAAGAACGGGTTCTTCGATGTTCTGCGCTCGAAACTCAAATGGGGCGAGAAATAGAGCGGCGCGGAGCCGGTGCAACAGAGGCCTTCCCGTCCGCGAACGAAGCTAAGGCTTCGTCAACTCCTCCAGCATCTGGCGTGCCTTGGTTTCCAGATTGCGCGCGCCGTCGAGATCATCGGCCTTGAGAGCATCGCGTGCGCGGGTGATGTGCGTGTGGATCAGGGCAACCGTCTTCTGCTCGTCGGAGCTGAGCGGGCGCTTAATCGCGTTCACCCCATTTTCCGTGGCATCGATCTGGCTGGAAATCTGCTGTCGGTCCGCAGTGCTGGAGTTGTCGTTGGCGCTCGTAAGCTGCCCGATTTTAGACATCTCGGATGGCTGAACATCCGGTGACGGCGCGTTCTGCGACGAAGCCGGGGGCGCGCTTTGCGCCACCTTCGCAGCGTCCCCGGCCTCCTGGGCCCCAGTGGACCTGGGGTGGTGCTTCGCTGGCCGGCGCGGCTGCGAGCTCGCTGTTTCGACCTTCGTTTCGGGCGGCGCGGTGGTGTCCAGCTTGACCAGGGGTCGTTTGATCACCGGCATGGGCGGCGGCATGAGCGAAAGAAGAGCAACCATCTGCTCGGGAGGCAGCGGCGGCGCCTCAGCCGCCGGAGACACAGCGGTCATCGGCTGTTTGGGGCCGCATCCCGTCAGCAGCGCCAGCAACAGGGCAAGCGCGGCAATGCTCTTTCCGGAGCTCATGGTCCGGACCTTTCTGGCTGGGTCTCACCACCCTGGCGAGCAAGCTCGCTGGGAATCGCGTGTCCCGTAGACTCCGAAACTACGCGCTGTCCCGAACCGGCAGAAATCAACGGGAGCCGCAGTACAAATGTTGTTCCGCTCCCCGTCTTCGATTCTACGTCAATCTGGCCATGGTGCATCTGCACAATCCGGTAGGCCATGGCCAGCCCAATCCCGCTTCCCTCCTTCCGGGTCGTGAAGTAGAGGTCGAAGATCCGTGGCCTGATCTCATCCGGTATGCCCTCCCCGTGATCGCGCACTCGGATATAGGCCCAGCGAGTGTCTTCGGCCAGCCGAACCTCCAGCAGCCCGCCCGTGGCCATGGCCTGTGCCCCGTTAAGCACCACGTTGAGGAGAGCCTGTTCCAGCAGGTCGGCGTCGACCCGGCACAGGACCGGCCCCGTCGGCGACTGGCTCTCGACGGTAATGCCGCGCGTCTGCAGTTCGGCGGACGCCAGCCCCAGCACGCTGGCGACGACGGCCCGCAGATCCTGATCCTTGAGCTGGAGCTCCACTGGACGGGAAAAGTCGACCAGCGTCTGCACGACGCGATCGAGGCGGCGAATTTCGCTCTGGATGATGTCGAGATGCCGCAACGCGTCGCCGCCGGCGTGGACCTTGTTCCGGAGCAGCTCCAGATGGACAACGATGGCGTTGATAGGATTCTTGACCTCGTGGCCGACTCCGGCCGTGAGGCGGCCGATCGAGGCCATACGGCGCGAAACCTCGAGCTCGGTCTCAATCTCGCGGACAGATTCCAGATCGTGCAGGGTCAGCAGCGCGCCCAGAGAATTCCGATCGCGGGACTGGGAGTCGTGAATGAAATCGAGGGAAACTTCAACGTGGCGGCCCGTTTCTGTGGTCACTTCTTCCTGGACAATGGACATGCCGCCCTCAAAGGCGTCGCGAACGATGCGGCCGAGCCGAGTATTGCGGTCGAAAATCTCGCGGACTTCCGCCCCAAAGATGTGCTCCCGGCCGATGTTGAGGAAGCGCTCAACCGCGCTGGAAACCAGGACGGCGCGAGCATCGCGGGTGAAAAGCATGATGCCGTCCTGCAGGTTTGAAAGGATTTGATCGAGATTCTCGCGGAGAGCGGAGAATACCTCTTCAACGTTGCGGATGCGCTGGCCGAGGCGCTCGATCTTGCCGGAAACCTGAGCGACCGCGTCGTCGCCGCCGCGCCTCGATTCCCGTTCGGGAGCCGGAAGCTGGGGTCCGATCAGCTCGGGTTCCACGACGCGGCGCAGTTCCCGGGAAGTGGGAGTGTCGGCGAGCGCCTCCTGCGCGGCCAGAATGTCCAGGCGTTGGCTGATCTGCTCGATCGGCTGCAGAGCGAGGTTGGCCACGAAGGCGGCCACGATCAGGGAAATGATCATCGCCAGTCCCATGAAGCTGAAGGACTCGATCAACCATGGTCGAAAGGCGTGGCCGAGAAAGGTCGTGCGAATGCCGATGCGGATGGTCAGGAACGGCTGGTCGTTGCGGTCGAGGCCGAGCGAGACGTTGTAGACCTGAGGCGGCCCGAAGACGATGCGGAAGGTCCGGATCAGAGACTGTCGGCGCAGCACGGAATAATCGGGACGGTTCGGAAGCACCTGGTCGTCGAGCGAGGAATCAGGGACGGCAATAATAGCGCGGTTCTGACGGTCGACGATCGCCACGTCGAGGATGGTCGGCGAGTAGTTGACGATGGCGGTCAGCTGGGAGTTCAGGCCTCGGTCGAGGCGCAGCGAATCGGCTACGGCCGCGCGCACAGAAGCCGGGTCGTTCGGGTCAAACTGACGCGTACGCAGGCCTGTATCCAGCGTCTGGCGCATCTGAAAGAGCACGTTGTGGGCGAGGTAGTCGGTGGCGTTCCAGGACTCCTCGATGTTCTGCTGGAGCAACTGGCTCAGCCAGATCCAGGAAAAAACCACCACAACCGAAAACACCAGGCCGGTAATGGCGAGGACGAGTTTGGTCTTGAGCCGCATGTTCGGGGGCTGCGCTCAACGTTTAGGGATCAGTTAATGGGAGCATACCGGCATTGCCCCTCCCATGCCACATTTATTCTTCCAGACCGCCGCCAGCGGATGCGGAGCTTCCGTACTCGCGCAGCTTGTTGTGCAGAGTTTTCAGGCTGATGCCGAGGATTTCGGCCGCGCGGGTCTTGTTGTTGTGCGTGGATTCGAGCGTTTTGAAGATCAGCATCCGCTCGGCATCGTCGACGGTGGCGCCCACTTCGAGCTGAATCGCGTTCGGAGGCAATTCGTTCACGGCGCGCACCGGCCGAGTTCCAAACCCTGGAGGAAGGTTGCGTGACTGGAGCTGGCCTTCGGTGCAGAGAACGATGGCGCGCTCAATAGTGTTGCGCAGTTCGCGCACGTTGCCGGGCCAGTCGTGGGCGACAAGGCGCGCGAGCATCTCGCTGTCGATCCCGGTGACGCGGCGCTGGTGCTTCTGGTTCATGTCGGTGATCAGGGCGTCGGCAAGCGCGGGAATGTCTTCTTTGTGCTCCCGCAGCGGCGGCATGTGGATATTGAAAACGTTGAGGCGATAGTACAGGTCACCACGCAGATGGCCGTCGTCGACGGCCTCTTCGGGATTCTTGTTGGTGGCGGCAAGAACGCGGACATCGATCGGAGATTCGACCTTGCTGCCGAGCCGCCGCAGCTTGTGATCCTCCAGAACCCGCAGCAGCTTGGCCTGGGTAGCAACGGGCATTTCGCCGATCTCGTCGAGCAGCAGGGTTCCGTCCTCAGCCAGCTCGAAGCAGCCGGCACGGCGCTCGATGGCGCCGGTGAACGCTCCCTTTTCATGGCCGAAGATCTCGCTCTCGATGAGCGTCTCTGGAATGGCCGCGCAGTTGACGGCGACGAAGGGCTTGTTGCGACGCGGGCTCAGATCGTGCAGGGTGCGAGCGACGAGTTCCTTGCCGGTGCCGCTTTCGCCGGTGATGAGCACCGAAACGTTGCTGGTGGCGACGCGCTCGATGAGGGTGAAGACTTCCTGCATCTTCTTCGATGCCCCGACCAGGGAGCCGAGCACGCCGGTTTCGCGCAGTTTGCGGCGGGTGACTTCGAGTTCACGCTCGGTGTCGCGCTGCCGTGAGGCGTTGGCGAGGATGGTGCGCAGGCGAGTCGAATCGACGGGCTTCTGGATGAAGTCGTAGGCGCCATTTTTCATGGCTTCGACCGCGGAATCGATGGAGCCCTGCGCGGTG
Source organism: Acidobacteriaceae bacterium (assembly GCA_050011735.1). Lineage (GTDB taxonomy): Bacteria > Acidobacteriota > Terriglobia > Terriglobales > Acidobacteriaceae > Palsa-343. The sequence goes on from JBEKIN010000190.1 coordinate 4,073, forward strand.
AGCATGACGACGGCAATTTTTTCGCTGGTTTCTCCCAGACGGGCAAGGAGTTGCAGGCCATCCATGCGCGGCATCTTGAGGTCGGAAACGACGATGCCAGGCTGCCAGGAGCTTACTTTTTCAAGGGCTTCGATGCCATCACGAGCGGTTTCAGTGCGATATCCCCATCCGGATACCAGCTCGGCAAGGCCGGAAAGGGCATGCGGCTCGTCTTCCACAATGAGGACTTTTTCCTGGCTTGCCATGTTTGAGGGGTCAACACGCTGGATCACGGTTTGTTGTATCACTTTTGAGCCATGCGGGACCAGAATTGGGCCATGTGGACCGAATTCCAGGTTCTGTATTCTTGAAGAAGCGTGCAAAATCCTCGTTCACGACTGCTCCTGCACTGGATTCCGGCGTTGATCGGGATCGGCATCATCGTCGCGGAATCGACCGCAATGATGTCGGCGGAAAACACCAGCCGCTGGCTGCTGCCCCTGTGGATCAAGCTGTTTGGACCCATCAGCCCGGCGCACTGGGCGGTCATTCACCACTACATCCGGAAAACAGGCCACTTTGTCGGCTACGGCTTGGTCAGCCTCGGGTTTTTCGACTCCTGGCGAGTGACCCTGGAGCACCGCTGGCCAGAGATGCGGGTGCGATTCTGGTATGCAGCCAGTCTGGCGCTGCTGTGCACCCTGCTGCTGGCGAGCTGGGACGAGTGGCACCAGAGTTTTCTCCCCGGGCGAACGAGCTCGGCACGCGATGTCGCGCTGGATTTCTGTGGAGCGGTGACAGCACAGATGCTGCTGTTTTGCATCGTCAGCCTTTGCCGCCAGGAGCAGCCGGCAGCCTGTAGCCCGTAAGCCGGTAGCCGGCGCGCGGTGAACCATTACTTTTGATTTCCCTACCCCTTCTCCCCTCTCCACTATGGGACTCCGGCAAGTACCTGATCTGACAGGGCTTCCAGGAGGGCCCCTTTTTGGACTGCGGCATGTTGATGAAAATGAGCCTGTTTGCCTGGGCCTTTTGGCGCCTGCTGCGGGGATGGATGGGGATGGCGGTACGTGCAGCGCGGCGATTGCGCCGGCTGTGGGTGAAGCAGCAGTTCTGGCCGCGCAGGCCCCGCGTCGATTCGCTCTCCCGACCCGCGGACTCAATCGACGCACGCACCCGAGCCGAAAGCGCTCCGGAAACCGAACGCTGAACGCCGAACCCTGTACCAGGCTTTTCTTGTCAAGTTTCCACCACTTCCCCAAAGTAACTTCTGGTGATTGCACACCACTTATCACCGAAAGAATTTTGGCCGCTTTACCCTCTCAACCTGATATTCTGAACTTATAGAGTAAGAAAAGAAAAAGCCGCCTTCGGGCGGCTTTTCTGCTTTGGACTCGACCATGCACCAGTCGATTCCGAGCCCCCGAATCACTGCCGTCGTGCCCGTGCCCCTGTGCCCTGAGCCCTGAGCCCCGTGCCCTGTTCTCTGAGGGCCTATGTTAACTAACTTGTGTTCTATTACTTCCGCCCAGAGGGCCTCAAAGAGAAAGGATGAACTCACCTGTTATCAAACACTTAACAAAACGATAAGGGGAGAGGGCGTCGGTTTTCCTGAACGCTGATCGCTGATCGCTTTGTCTGCGTTTTCACACACTTACACCGAGGGCCTCTAACAGCTAACTTGTTTTCTATTACTTGCACCCACAGGGCCTCAAAGAGAAAGGATGAACTCACTTGGTTTCACATACTTAACAAAAACGTACGGGGGTAGGGGGTAGGCTTCTCCTGAACGCTGATCGCTGATCGCTTTTTCTGTTCCCTGAGCTCTGAACGGTCGCTACTGGCTACAGGCTGCTGGCTGCTGGCTGCTGGCTACAAGCTGCTGGCTGCTGACTGCTGGCTGCTGGCTGCTGGCTACAAGCTACTGGCTGCCTTTCGGCGTCCCAATCAAATACCGAATCGGCACACGCCCGCTTTGCTCGTCGCCGATCTGCCACTCGTAATCCGGAGCCGACAATCCCTCAGTCAGCTCTCGTAAATCCTCGAGCGAGTAGCTCCGCAAACACGACAGCAACCCGTCAACCCACAGCACCGCCGGAACCACCGGGAGCACGCAGCTCCACAGGATGCGATCCCAGCGCACGGGTCGCGCCCGAACCGCTTCCCGAAATCCCAGGAAGGGAACGGCCGTCACCGCCAGCATCGTCCAGCCGCTGCGCCTCGCGCCTTCGAAGATGCCGATCCCTTGCCGCTGCTCGAACGCATCGGCCAGCATCGCTCGCGCCGCCTCAGGATCGAAGTGATGAAAGGAGGAGAAAATCGTCCGAAACCCGCGCAGCTCTGCCGGCACATGCCGTGCATCCACGGGTTTCGTCCACGCTGTCACCGCGCCGCCAGCAGTCCGGCACAGTGTGCGGGCATTCGGATAGAAATCTGTCATGCACAGCGTCACCGCGCCACCGTCGGCCACTTCGTCATACAGTCCAGCCCACGGTCCGCCACCACCCGAGCACAGATCGATGATCCGGTTCGCACCCGAACGGCGCACCGCTTCGCGCAATCGCTCGGCAATGGGATGGTAGGTTCGGTTGGCGACCCACACCGCTTCCAGCGCTTCCGTCGTCAGGTCGCGGAGAAACGCCGGAAACCATGGTTGGTCGTGAATCTCAAACCAGCGCTGCCGCTGCATGCCTTATTTTGCCGGAACCACGAACGAGTCTCGCGCCTGCCACTCAGGGGGCGTGGCAATCGGCAATCCGAGCCTGTACATCGTCGCCTTCAGCTGCTTGCCGTCGAGGTGAAACAAAATGTAATGGAAATTGGGGAAATCGGTCGCCTGGTATTGGTCCTGCGCCGTCCGCTCCACTTCATAAGGATGCGCGCCGCCGCCGCCCGAAACCAGATACGTCACGCCGTCCACTTCGGCTCTCTCGTAGTTATGGATGTGCCCTGACGCAACGATGAACTTCGCATGCGACTTCGGCGCAACCTGCGATAGATAATCCCGCAGCGCAATCTCATTGGGCCGCGGATTGTGGTCGACATGCTCCTTCGTCTGAATATCCGCAACCGGAGGATGATGCATTGCCAGAATCACAAACTCGACCTTCGGCGGCAGATGCCCAATCTGATCCTCGAGCCACGTCCGCTGCGGCGTGCCCGGCGTCAGATCGGCATCGCTGTCGATGCACGTCAGATAAACGCGGCTGCCCAGCGCCACCGAGTACCACCGCCGGTTCTTCAGCTCCGGAAACGTCGACCACCAGTCCTGCAACGGATCGTCCGTGCCCTTGCCGCTGAACTCATGGTTGCCCAGCGTCGGATACACGCGCAGTTTCTCCGTGCGCCAAACCGCCGTCTCCAGCTTGAACTCGGCGTAGTCCGCTGCAAACGTTCCGCGCCACGGCACATCGCCGGTCAAAATCAGCGCATCCGGATGCTCGTCGGCAATCTTCGCGACCAGCGCCCGCCGCGCATCGGGATCGGCCGCCGTTGTATTCGTTGGATCGGTAAACCGCATATCGCCGTACACGATGATCGAGAAATTCCGCGGCAGTTCGGAATCCTTCACCACAAAATTCGCGCCCGGCTGGCTGATCAGCCCGGAATCGGCAGCAGCCTGCGCCGCCGCTACAACCGGAGCAGCCAACAGAAACAGCGAAAGGAGGGAACGCAGCAGAGCAGCAAGTTTCGAGCGCATGGAACCCAGTGTATTGAAAATCACGTTACGCCAGCGTCAACCCTCCTGACCCGGCGTAGCTGGTAGTTGGCAACCGGCTGCTGGCTGCCGACGTTCGACCATGAGCGAAAACAGCGTATCCTCCGTCTTTAGAGCAGACGTAGTTTCCTCGAGCCGGGTCGAATCCGGCAGAAGGATGCCAGGATCAACAAGGATGAGTTGCTTTGAAGGCCAGCTTGCCTCCTGGGTCGCGCCTGCTTCCGAACTGACTGTGGACAGGACCCAGACGATCGCCCGACTGGTGGCCGAATACTCGACCGCGCTCTATCGCGTAGCCTTTTCGGTCACGCGCAACGCCGCCGAAGCTGAGGACGCCGTGCAGGAAACCTTCCTGCGCGTGCTCCGCCACGAGTCTCGCCTTGGCGAAATCCGCGATTATCGCGTCTGGCTGGTCCGTATCGTCTGGAACATCGTCCTCGACAAGAAGCGCCGCGCCAAAACGCGGCCTGAAGGCGAGGACATTGCCGACCACGCGCGTGTCCTGCCTTCCAGCGATCGGCCGGCCGACGACTCGGCGATCTCGTCGCAGGAACGCAACCGCATCCTCGCGCTGATCGACCGTTTGCCGACCCGCGAGCGCGAAGCGCTGCTTCTTTCCGCGGTCGAAGAGCTGAGCACCGCTGAAATTGCCGCCGCTCTCGGCACCACCGAATCTTCCATCCGCTCGCGCATCTTTCGCGCCCGCAAAGAGCTCGCTGTTCTGCTCGAGAAAGAAGGGATTCCGCGATGACCGCCGACAGGATGAACAACGCAATGGATTCCGGACTGGATTCCGGAATCGACCCTCGCACCACGGCCACCATCGACGCCGCGCTCCGCAGTGTAGGCTCAGCCACGCCCGTTGCCG
>JBEKIN010000191.1:0-8589 GCA_050011735.1 Acidobacteriaceae bacterium
TGCAGTTGGGGGATGTGGGAATCGAACACCGGGTGCCCCACATCCCTGCAGTTGGGGGATGTGGGAATCGAACACCGGGTGCCCCACATCCCTGCAGTTGGGGGATGTGGGAATCGCGCACCGGGTGCCCCACATCCCTGCAGTTGGGGGATGTGGGAATCGAACACCGGGTGCCCCACATCCCTGCAGTTGGGGGATGTGGGAATCGAACACCGGGTGCCCCACATCCCTGCAGTTGGGGGATGTGGGAATCGCGCGCAGCGCGACGCTTTCACTTCGTGTCAGGCGACCCTCCAGCGCGGGACGAAGAGCCTGTCATCCTGAGCGAAGGTCGGCCGCACACGAACGGACGTAACCCCACACCGCCCCCCGGCCAGGTTCACCCCATAGCAAGAAGCTAGCTCCCAAACAATGCTTGGATCAATACAACCTGACCCCGGCCTCAGTACCCGAGTACCGTCTCCTCCCAAAACGGGAAGAGCCCCGGCGCCCAGCTTTCAGCCGTGTATAAAAAAAACGGCGCGAAACCCGCATCCGCGCTCACTCCCCCGCGCCATTTTCCATCTATTCGCCGTCTGTTCATCCCCCGTTGATGCACCGGTTGATGCGCGCACCGCACAGTACCCTCTGGCCCGGGCTGCGCTCCCCCCTGTGGCCGCTATTCCCAAAAATCCCCGTCAGGAGAGGTTCTGAATCCATGCTCAGAAAAGCCGCATTATGTTTCGTCGCCATGTCTTTGGCCACCGTCGGATTCGCTCAGCAAGACCATCCCCGCGGCATCCCCCATCTCGATCACGTCTTCCTGATCATGATGGAAAACCACGGCTATCAACAGGTCATCGACAATCCCAACGAGCCGTATCTGAACAGCCTCATCAACGCCGGCCGCGTCAACCTCGCCACCAACTACTTCGCCGTCGGCCACCCCAGCCTCACCAACTATCTGGAAATCGTCGGAGGCTCGAACTTCGGCATTCGCAGCGATAACTCCCCGGACTGGGGCAACACAGCCTGCTCGCCCAACATCGCCACCGGCGTAGTCAACGCGGACAACGGCGGCGGCAATGCCCCCGTTCCCATCGACACCGGCACTATCTGCCCCATCTTCGGCACCGGTACTGACGCGGAAACGCCCGCCGTCGATACCTGGAATGAAGTCGGCGGCCCCTTTGTCGCACTCGCCGACCTCGACGGAGTCAAGTCCGTCCCCGCTGCTCCCACCGTCGGCAACACCATCGGCGATCAGCTCGACTCCGCCGGCCTCAGCTGGAAATCCTACCAGGAGAGCCTGCCCCTCGGCTCCGCCCTGGGCGTCAACTACAGCAACGGCACCGTCACCAACCTCACCGACTTTACCGGCCTCGCTCCCCTCACCACCTCCAGCGTGGTGCAGGACTACGCCGTCAAACACAACCCCTTCGCCTATTTCGCCAGCGTTCAGAGTGGCAGCGACCCCGGCAACAGCCTCGCCAACATCGTCGGCTTCGACGGCCCTCGCGGCTTCTACGCCGACCTCGCCGCCGGCAATGTCCCCAGCTTCGCCTTCATCGTGCCCAATCAGTGCGATGACCAGCACGGCAGAAGCAACGCCGATGCCTTTTGCGCCTTCGATTACGGCGAGAACAACAGTGGCTACACCTACGGCACCCAGGTTGGATTAAACCCCGGCCTCATCCAGCAGGGCGACGTCACCATCGAACGCCTCGTCAAAGCCATTCACAAATCTTCCGCCTGGGACGGCGGACGTAGCGCCATCGTCATCGTCTGGGATGAAAACGACTACAGCGGTAGCACCACCCAGCTCACCGGCCTCTATCCATCCCAAAACCAGAACCGCGTCGTCCTCACCGTCCAGACCAACTTCGGCCCCTACGGGGTTCAGAGCAACAATTACTACACCAGCTTCTCTCTCCTCAAGTCCCTCGAGGCCGGCTTCGGCCTCCCTTGTCTCAACCACGCGTGCGACCCCGGCGTCCACGTAATGTCCGATCTGTTCGGCGAAGACCACAAGTGGTGATCGCCGCTCGTTTTTGAGCCCAACATAAAGGCCTCCAGACTTTTGTCCGGAGGCCTTTTTCATGCTGCTCTTCCCCTACGGCAAATGATCCGCGTAGCAAGCCCCTTTCGTGACCTGCGCCTGCGGAGTCGGCTGGGTCACCCATGGCCGCGCGTTGAAATTGAAAAACTCCGGCATATCCATCTGCGCCGCGTCCCGCTTCGTCAGAGCAGTCAGGTTGAACCGCGTCTCGATCGGCTTCAGGATCGCCGTCGTATCCGGCGTCGTGTGCGACACGTAATTCCTCTTCGTGAACGGAGAAACCACCAGCAGCGGCACACGACTGCCCCCGCAGGTTCTTAAAGGCGCGCTGCAGCTTATCAGTAAGGTTTTCAAACTAGGTCACAGAAGCCCCGTTTACCGGAGGACTGGCCGTCCAGGCGGACGGGCTCCGCGCCGTGGTGCTGGGGAACTTCGAGAACCACTTGCCGGCTGCGGATTTCGCCTGGCCGTGCCCGGTATTGGCACGATCTGCGAAGAAGTGCCTTCCTCTCATGCGGCAAGGCCCGCAACTCGTCCCGCTCCGATGCAGCCGTGATCGGTTCGGCGAACCCGCCGATAGAAAAGTCAGAAGTCCCGCGGACGCGCAACTGGCTCGGGGGACCCACCTGCGATGAACGGGCGACTCATATTCTTCGCGATTTCATGGGCGGCTGCCTCGGCGGCGCAGGCGCCAGCGCCTGCCCCGCTCACCTCCCTGTCGGCCATTCACGCGCTCAGCAATGCCCAGGCCAGCCAGTCCCTCCCGGTTGCCTTTCAGGCCACCGTCACCTATTACCGCGACTATGAGCACACGCTTTTCGTCCAGGACGCAGGCGTCGCCATCTACGTCAGCGCTCCGGCCAATGCCCGCCTTATCCCCGGCGATCGCGTCCTGATCAAAGGCACCACCCGTCCCAGTTTCCATCCGTATGTGGCGCCGGACAGTATTACCGTGCTCTACCACGGCGCGCTTCCCCCACCCCTGCCCGCCAGCTTTGATACCCTCATCCGTTCCGAACACGATTGCCAGCTGGTCCGCGTCCGGGGCGTCGTGCGCGCTGCCAACCTTGTCGTCAGCTCGCTCGTCCTCAACGCCCGCATCGACATCCTTACCGAGGGTGGCCCCGTCCGGGTCAATGTCGACTCTCAGGACGCCGTTGCCGTCAATAATCTACTCGGCGCCCAGGTCGAGGTTGTCGGTGCGGCGTCGGGCACCTTCGATGGCAAAATGCAGCAGACCGGCGTCCTTGTCCATGCCCAATCGCTTGCCGCCGTGCGTATCCTGCGCCCCGCAGCGGCCAGTCCCTTCTCCCTTCCGGTTACCTCCATGGATGAGGTCCTGACCCATTACCACGTCAACGACCTCAGTCAGCGCGTCCACGTCCGTGGGACCATTACCTACTATCAGCCCGGCTCTGCCCTTGTGCTGCAGGATGGCTCCAAAAGCATCTGGATCATGACCCGGAACCTCAGCCCTCTGCGCATCGGCGATCTCGCCGATGCCACGGGGTTTCCCGATGTTGTCGATGGCTTCCTCACCCTCAGAGAGAGCAACGCACGAGACACCTGGATCCTCGCCCCGGTCACTCCCCGGCCCGTTCAGAACTGGGAGCGACTCGCCACCAGCAGCAACATTTTCGACCTCGTCTCAATCGAAGGCCGCGTTGTCATGGAGGCTCGCGAAGCCGGACAGGACGAATACGTTCTGGTCTCCGGCGATCACCTCTTCTCCGCGATTTACCGGCATCCTCTGGTGGCCGGAATTCTGCCTCTGCCTCCCGTCAAATTCATTTCCCTCGGCTCTCGAGTCCGCGTCACCGGCATCTGCGGCCAGCAGAACTCAAACCCCTTTGGCGGCCTGGTGCCCTTCAATATCCTGCTCCGCTCCCTCGACGACATCTCGGTCGTCGCTCCACCCTCCCCGCTGAGCGTCCGCAATCTGGTCCTCCTCGTCAGCCTGCTCCTGGCCGCCGTGTTTACCGTCGGCGCCAGAGGCTGGATCCTCGAACGCCGCACCCGCCACCAGACCCTCGCTCTTGCTCAGATGGAGCAGCGCCGCAGCCGCATCCTCGAAGACATCAACGGCAACCGGCCCCTGGCCGAAATCATTGAGCAGATTGTCCAGCTCGTCTCCCTCCGCCTTGACGGTGCTCCCTGCTGGTGCCGGATTGCCGATGGCGCCCTCCTTGGTACTGTCCCCTCCTCGCTCGGCCACCGGATCACCCAGCGCGAAGACATTCACGGCCGCTCCGGCCCTGCGCTCGGCGCCATCTTCGCCGCCTGCGAACCCCGCAGCCGCAGCGCCCTCGAGGCCCCTCCCGCTCTCCTCACAGGTGCCGAACTCGCAACCCTCGCCATCGAAACCAGACGCCTTTACTCCGATCTCCGCCATCGCTCCGAGTTCGACCTCCTCACCCAGCTCCACAACCGCTTCTCCCTCGACCGCAAACTGGACGACCTCATTGCCCAAACGCGGGAGACGGCCGGCGTTTTTGGGTTGATCTTTGTCGACCTCGATCGCTTTAAGCAGGTCAATGACCGCTTCGGACACCACATCGGCGACCTCTACCTCGAAGAGGCCGCCCAGCGCATGAAGAGACAACTCCGCGCCTTTGACCTGCTCGCACGGCTCGGCGGAGACGAGTTTGCTGCTTTGGTGCCCGCCGTCCGCAGCCGCGCTGAGGTCGAGGAGATCGCTCTGCGCCTCGAGCACTCTTTCGACTTGCCCTTTGAATTAGCCGGCGTCTGTCTGGAGGGAACCGCCAGCGTCGGCATCGCCCTCTACCCCGAGGACGGCGCCACCAAAGACGCGCTCCTGAAGGTTTCTGACACCGCCATGTATGCGGCCAAAGATGTCAAACAGCAGGTCCACGCAGATCCTGTCCATTCGGAACCGGCGCTCGCCTGACCCCATAAGCTCCGGCCAGTCCAGTACGCTGTTTCTATGTCCGCCGTCGCCCTCTCGCTCGAAGGCAAGGTCGCTCTCATCACCGGAGGCTCTCGTGGCATTGGCGCTGCCACCGTCCGCCTTTTCCGCCAGGCCGGAGCACGCGTCGCCTTCAATTACCGCGCTGCTCAGGCCGCCGCTGAAGCGCTCGCTGCCGAATGCGCTGGCGATGAACCAGGCCCCAAATCCTGCGCCGCCTTCGCTCAGGACCTCTCGACTCCCGAAGACGGCCGCACCCTCGTGCGCCGCACCGTCGACCACTTCGGCCGCATCGATATTTTGGTCGCCAACCACGGCGTCTGGGAATCGCAGGACGCGCCCATCGCCACCATGTCCGACTCTCAGTGGCGCAACACCCTGGCCATCAACCTCGACAGCGTCTTCGGCCTCATCCAGGCTGCGGTCGGAGCGATGCAGCAACAGGCGCAGACCAGCACCCCAACCGCGAACGCCGGAAATATCGTCCTGGTCAGCTCCACCGCGGGCCAGCGCGGCGAAGCCTTCCACGCCGACTACGCAGCCAGCAAAGGAGCCGTCATCAGCATGACCAAAGGCCTGGCAACCGAGCTCGCTCCGCACAACATCCGCGTCAACTGCGTCGCTCCCGGCTGGGTCAGAACCGGCATGTCGGCGCCGGCGCTCGCCGATGCCGACGCCAGCAGGCGTGTCCTTGCGTTGATTCCGCTCGGTCGACCCGCCGATCCGCTCGAAATCGCCGGCCCTATCCTGTTTTTGTGTACCCCGCTTGCTGGCTTTATGACCGGTGAGATCGTCAATGTAAATGGAGGAGCCGTCCTGGTCGGCTAAGATCGCCTAACAAATGAGAAAGATCCCGGTATTGATGATCGCGGCCCTGCTTCCGTTCGGCTCCACTCTCGCTCTTCGCGCCCAGGCCGACGCGCCGCCGCTCAACTCAACCATCGCCGCTCCCACCACAGCCGAAGAGGACTCCAGCACCAAAAAGGCGCGCGCCGCGCTCGATGCCATGGTCGTGGCTCTCGGCGGCAACCAGTGGCTCAACGTCCAGAACAGCTACGTTGAAGGCCGCATCGCCGGCTTCTTCCAGGGCAAACCCACTGGAGCCACCGTCCGCTACTGGGACTGGCGCACGCCCGACGCCGAACGTATCGACCTCACCGAAGGCAAGAACGACAAGCACAACTGGACCCAGATCTTCACCGGCAAGAACTGCTGGGAGGTCACTTTCCGCGGCAAGCTGCCCATCCCGAAAGAGCAATGCGCTGAGGCCATCCGGCGCCACGATCACTCCATCGAGACCGCCGTCAGCGTCTGGATGAAAGACCCAACCACCGTCCTGATGTACGAAGGCCAGTCGCTGGCCGAGCGCCATCTTGCTCAGCAGGTCACCCTGCTCAACGCCGACAACGACTCCATCACCATCCAGATCGACGCCATGACCCACTTGCCCCTGCGTCGCACCTACTACTGGCGCGACCCGCTTTACAAGGACAAGAATGAAGAAACCGAGGAGTACGACGACTACCACAGCCTCGGTGGGATCCAGACGCCCTTCACCATCACTCGCCTGCACAACGGTGACATGACCGCCCAGCGCTTCCTCTTCAAAGCCTCATATAACGTCACGCTGCCGCCGGCCGCTTTCGATGCCGACGCCGAGGCCGCGCGGCTCCATAAGTAGGCCGCATCAAACGCACGAAAGCCGCATCCCTGGATGCGGCTTCTTCCTGACGACTGGCGTTGCGCCAAACGCTTTATTTCACCTGAGTCGTTACGTTTTCCGGCTTCGCGGCCGCATTTTCCTGCTGCTTAGCGGCATCCGGGTTGTCCGGCGAGCCCTTGATCCCTTCCTTGAATCCGCGGAAGGCTTCGCCCAGCCCTTTTCCCAATCCCGGCAACTTGCTGGGACCGAAAATCAGAAGAGCGATCACCAGGATGATGATCAGGTGCTCGGGTTTTAAGAGATTGTCAAACATAACCAAATTCTCCCGGATCGTGCCACAACGGCACCCATCCGCACATATCCTATTGTCGCATAAGCGGCATCTGCCGATGAGAATAGGTTGGGCTCCCGGAATCGCGGCAGACCCGAGTCGCATGTACCTTAAGATGGATCGACCACAAAACCCATGAGCAGCGCTGAAAAAACCATCTGTATCCACGGCCACTTCTACCAGCCTCCTCGCGAAAACCCATGGCTTGAGACCGTCGAGGCCCAGGAATCCGCGGCGCCCTGGCACGACTGGAACGACCGCATCACCGCCGAGTGCTACGCGCCCAACGGCGCAGCCCGCATTGTCAATCAGCAGAACCAGATCATCCGTATCCTCAACAACTACGCACGCATGAGCTTCAACTTCGGGCCGACTCTGCTCTCCTGGCTCCAGCAAAATGCTCCGCGCGTCCATGACGCCGTCGTCCATGCCGACCAGCGCAGCCAGAAGCGCTTCTCCGGCCACGGATCCGCCATGGCCCAGGCCTACAACCACATAATCATGCCGTTGGCCGCCACCCGCGACCGCATCACTCAGATTCGCTGGGGCATTGCCGACTTCCGCAGCCGTTTCCATCGCATGCCCGAAGGCATGTGGCTGCCCGAAACCGCCGTCGACTCCGAGTCCCTCGATCTCCTTGCCCAGAACGGGATTCGCTTCGTCCTCCTCGCTCCGCATCAGTGCGCGCGCATCCGCTCGCTCGCCGCAGCCGCACCAGCGCCGGTCGTGAAAGCGACTGCTTCAGCCAAAGAACAGAAAGCGCCCGCGGAGCCGGCCTGGAGCGACACACCCGACGCTTCTGTCGATACGACCCGGTCCTATCTCGTGCGCCTGAAGGAAGGTCGCTCCATCGCCGTCTTCTTCTACGATGGACCGCGCTCTCGCGCCATTGCCTTCGAAGGCCTCCTGAACAGCGGCGAAGGCTTTGCCCAGCGTCTCCTCAGCGGATTCAAACCCGACAGTCCCGACGCTCAGATCGTCCACGTCGCCACTGACGGCGAAAGCTACGGACACCACCACCGCTACGGCGAAATGGCGCTCGCCTGGGTGCTCCACTCGCTCGAGGACCACAACCATAACCACGACTCATCGTCTGACGTTCGCCTCACCAATTACGGCGAGTTCCTCGAGCAGAACCCTCCGCGCTTCGAGGCCCAGATCGTCGAAGATACCTCCTGGAGCTGCGTCCATGGCATTGAGCGCTGGCGCTCCGACTGCGGCTGCTCCAGCGGCCGGCCTGGCTGGAATCAGAAGTGGCGCACGCCGTTGCGCGAGGCGCTCGACGCTCTGCGCGACTCGGTCGCGCCTCTCTGGCACGAGGCCGCTATTCGCCTCTTCAAAGACCCCGACGCCGCCCGAAACGACTACATCGACGTCGTGCTCGATCGCTCCCGCGCTTCGCGCGACGCCTTCTTTGGCGCCCACACCCTCTACGAGCTCAATGAAGAAGAGCGCGCCCGCGCCCTCATGCTCATGGAGCTCGAGCGCCACGCCATGCTCATGTACACCAGCTGTGGCTGGTTCTTCGACGACATCTCCGGCATCGAGACCATCCAGGTCATCGCCTACGCCGGCCGCGTCCTGCAGCTGGCCGCCGAGCTCTTCGGTAAGCGCGGCGCTGCCCTTGAAAA
>JBEKIN010000192.1:0-8562 GCA_050011735.1 Acidobacteriaceae bacterium
TGGCCCGCCGCGCCCGTCCCGTTTTGGCACATGCGGAACTCCAAAACGCCGCCAATCCCTTCTCCCTGCGTATTTCGCTCGCCGTCCCTCACCCTTCGCTAATCGCCTCACCAAACTCTGAGCCTCAAACCCAACCCCCCATGTACCCTGTTTTCATGCCCGGTCGCATCTTGCGCACCACCAACTCCACTCTCGACCTCGGCCTGCTCGTCCTCCGTCTCACTGTCCCCACCTCGCTCTTCCTCAAGCACGGCCTCGAAAAGATCCAGCGCTTCCACGCCATGTCTGCCCACTTCCCTAACCCGCTCCACATCGGACCCCTTCCCAGCTTCGCCTTCGCCTTCATCGCCGACGCCGTCTGTATGCCCCTCCTCGTCTTCGGCGTCGCCACCCGCTGGGCTGCGCTCTGGTCCTTCATCAACCTCTTCATCGCCTGGGCCTTCGTCCATCATTTCCTCTTCTTCGGTCGCGGCGCCGACCACGGCGAGCTCATCGTTATCTACCTCGGAGTCATGCTCACCCTCGCCCTCACCGGCCCCGGCAAATACTCCTTCGACGCCCGCCACTGAATTTCCAGCAACGGGCTACCGGCTGCACGCCGGTTATCTGCCCTCTCCGCGCCGCGCGTTGTACTCTGCAGCCATGAACGACATCGGCCGGCTCTTTCAGGCGTTCGTGGCCCCCGCCATCTTCTTCTCTGCCACCGCTCTTTTCATCCTCTCCATCAACGTCCGTCTGATGGGCATCGTCAGCCGTCTCCGCCAGTATGTGCGCGCCCGCAACCAAGCCGTCAGGAACGGCCAACTCGTCGAAGCCGACGCCTGCACCGCCCAGATCGAATCCATGGAACAGCGCGCCGAGATGATCCGCCGCACCTTTCTTCTCAGCCTGATCGCGCTTGTGGGAACCCTGCTCTCCTGCCTCCTGCTCGGCCTCGGCCTCTACTGGGGACCCGGCGCTCTCGCCGCCGCCGCTGTCTTTGTCGCTGCCATGATCGCCCTCCTGAGCGGTGTCCTCTACTACATCCGCGAAGTCACCGTCGCTCTCAGCGCCGTCCGTCAGGAGGCTGGCGACGAGCGCTTCGCCCACCTCGAATCGCCCGAAAACCGCGACCACTCCCTCTTTTGAGCATCTCCCTGTGCCCGACGCCCGGTACCCCGCGGTCTCGGAAGTTCGCGCGGCCATTCGTTATCCACTCCATAAGCATCACCATACCCACAAATTCCATATATATCGCTTATGAAAAGCTTATGCGTTCCGGGTTCTCTTGGTTAGTAATCGGGTGTTCCGGCAGAGGCAGGATCGGATTGGTTTGATCTGCGAAAACGTTTGACGCGGAACCTTCCATGGCAGCCCGCACCATGATGTGTGTGCAGCTCGAAGGTCTCTGTTCAGACAATTGATCGCAGAAACAGCAGCCGTAAGAACCAGACGCTCTGTTCTCCGCCACATCGCAATGCTTGCCGCCGTTCTTCTGGCGGTTCTGTGGGGCGCCCGAGCACTGTCGTTCCCCGGCAGCCTTGGCGACATCGTCGTCCCGCGTGCTTCCGACTGTTAACTAGCAGTCCTGAGCTTCGTTCGCGGCCCCAGTCTTTCGTATCACCAAATTCCACGCAGGTGAGGGACTTCCTCTCGGCTCAAATCCGAGAGCTGCGCCCCACCTCACTCTAAGGAGGCAGGTCAATGCTTACAGCGCGATACGTGTCGCTCTCGTACCTGAAGACGCAAAACCCGCCGGTTTCTGAATCCACGCCGCCCTACAGGTCGCCCGGAATCCGGATTGCGACCGTACTGACCTTGATCCTGCTCGCCCTTACCACCTGGACCGCGCGCGCCCAGTCCACCTTCGGCAGTATCCGCGGCACCGTCACCGACGTCTCCGGAGCTGTTATCGAGGGCGCAACCGTTACCGTGCACTCCCTCGACGAAAGCGCCGAACGCCAGAGCACCACCAATGGCGCCGGCGATTTCCTCTTCGAGAATCTGAAGGCCGGCCATTACAAAGTCACGATTCATAAAGACGGATTTACCGTAGCCGTGGTTTCTTCGGCTGCGCTTGAAGCCCGCCAGGAACTCCGCCTTCCGGTTACGCTCACCGTCACGGCAGGAACCACGACGGTGGAAGTAAGCGCCGACGCGGCGCTGATGAATACCGAAAATGGAACCATCAACAATACGATTTCGAACCTGGACATTACTCAATTGCCCATCAACTCCCGGGCAGTGTCGAGCAGTCCTCTGGCGGCTCTCGCCGTGTCTCCCGAGGTAACCAGGGACTCGCAGGGGAATATCGCGGTCGGGGGCGCGACGTCGTCGCAGACTGGCTTTTCGGTGGATGGAATTTCCACGGCCAACATCCGTTACAACGGCGCGCTGCAGGACACCTATCCGTCAATGGAAAGCATCGACGAGATGAAAGTCACGGCGTTCAACAACAATGCGGAGTTCGCTCAGATCGGCGATGTCACCTTCACCACAAAGAGTGGAACCAATAAACTGCACGGCAGCGCATTCGAATATTTCCAGAACAGCGCTCTGGATGCCACCGTTTTGAATTTCCCCGTCAAGGCTCCTCGGACCTTTAACACTTTCGGCGGCAGCTTGGGTGGCCCCGTGACCATCCCCAGGCTCTACAACGGGCGCGACAAAACCTTCTTCTTCCTCGATTACGAGGGAAATCGCAAGACTCAGTCTTATCCCGAGGAGCTTCTTGTGCCGTCCGCCGCGGACAGGGCCGGCAACCTGAACGACCTGGTGCAGGGCCTGGGAGCCGGACCTGTGCTCAACCCCTTCACCGGCGCACCTTTCCCCAACAACACCATCCCGTCCGGGTCGTGCGCGGCCTGCATCAATCCCGTGGCTCTGGCTCTGTTGAACTACTATCCCCTGCCCAACGCCAACCTGGGTGTCTTAAACCCCTCCTACAACTATGAGACCCTCGTCCCCAACCCCTCGAACTCCAACGGCTTCGATGTCCGCGTCGATCACAATTTCAATACCAAGCAACAGCTCTACGTGCGCTACAGCTTCAAGAACGCGTTCTATACCGAGTTCAACAGCGCCGGCGTCGTTGCCCCCGCCAGTAATTTTCTCCCCAGTGATGGGGCCAACGAGCAAGATCGCAGCCTCGTGGCTTCGTACAACTATGCGATCACTCCCACCCTGGTGAACGAATTCCGTTTCGGGTTCGCCAATTACAACGAGAATGACACTTTCCCCATCGAGGGGGCAGCGGCCATCTCTCAACTCGGGCTGGTCTTCGACCATCCGATAGGCATCGCCTCGCATCCCACCGCCGATACCTTCCCGAACTTCAATTTCGCCGACGGCTCCGTAACCACCATCGGGCAGGACCGGGTTGGAACAACCATTTCGGGGAACGTCCAGTTCACCGACAATCTCACCAAAATCATCGGCGAACACACGCTTCGCTTTGGATTGGATGCTCGCAGAGAACATTTCAATTCCCTCATGTACTTCGCGCCCTCCGATGACTATGGCGACTTCACCTTCAGCGGCACCCTGACCAACTACTCTCTTGGCGATTTTCTGCTCGGGTTGCCGGACCCGTCTTACTTCGCGGTCATTGGCCCACAAATGGATGCACGTAGTGTCCACTGGGGCGTTTACGGTCAGGACACATGGCAGATCAATCCGCATCTTACGGCCAATGTCGGGTTGCGATGGGAATTGCTTCCGCCGTTTGTGGAAACCAATGGCGATATAGCTACCTATCTTACCTCGGGTAACAACTTGACCGTCGTCGTTCCCGACAGATTCAATAAATTTATCGCGAACAATCCGCTCCTCAAGCAGATATACACGGGCTTTCTTCAGGGATTCAACGCATGTGCGCTTGCCACTGGCAGCCCGTTACCCTGTTCGAACATCGAAACCGCGAGCACGGCGGGGCTTCCTCAGGGCCTTCGGAATTGGAATTGGCGTGATTTTGACCCGCGCCTCAGCTTCGCCTGGCGTCCATTCAACAACGACAAGACCGTCGTTCGCGCCGGCTTTGGCATCTATACCATGACCACTCTTGGCCCCATGTCTTTCAACAGTGGCATCATCGCCCTCTCCGACCTGCTTACCTACAACAATTCTGTCTCGAACGGTGTTGCCGCCTTCCAGTTTCCAGACACGTCCCCTCCGAACGCCGCGGCAACTATAGGCGGCGGCGATTTCGAGGAGGCAAACGATCCGCACTGGAAGGATCCTTCGTCGGCACAATGGAACTTGACCGTGGAACGCGAGCTGAAAACCAACACCGTGGTCCGGTTGAGCTACACCGGCCAGGGCGCGTACCATCTCCCCATCACCGTAGACAACAACCAAATTCCCGCGAGCGCCACGCCCTACACCGTTCCAAACAACGGATACTCAGTCGTCGATCCTCGTGCGCCTTTCCAGAACTGGCTCCTGTTGATGGAGTCGTTCAGCAACGGCACTCAAAACTATGAGTCAGGTATAGCGGAAGTCACCCATAAAGAGGGGCACGGGATCACGTTCCAGGCGAACTACACTTTCACGAAAAATATCAGCGATGCGCAAGGCACCGACGCGCCATCTGCATACGCCGGCGAGGAGCCCTATGCCGTGGAAATTGCCGACCGTTTTCACATAAAGTACGACCGCGGCAACGTGGTGGGGATGCCGCGCCAGCGCTTCATGCTGACAGGCACCTGGAAACTGCCCTTCGGAGAGGGACAAACATTAGCCGGACCGAGGTTCCTGAATCCAGTCATTGGAGACTGGACCCTGAGCTCGGTGACGACACTACAGACGGGTCAGTGGCTCACCCCCACCATGCCCGCGGCCGACGATCAATCCAACACCGATATGATCGCGCGAACCACCGGCGGGGCCATTGCACGTCCGGACTGCACTGGAAACCCGTACGCCAGCCAGTCTCCCCAGCACTATTTCAACCTCAATGCCTTCGCTCTGCCGCCGGCCGATGCCGGGCGTTTTGGCACCTGCGGCGTCGGTATCCTGCAGGGCCCCGGTATGATCGACGTCGACGCCGGTCTGGCCAAACGCTTCAGCATTGGCGAGCACATGCATCTTCGCTTCGAAGCCACGTTTACCAACGTCATCAACCATACGAATTATGCGCCGCCCTCGCTGAATTTCGGGGAACCTTCCAGCTTTGGCGTTTTGAATACCGCCCTGCCCCAGGGCGAAGGAGGTAACCGCACCGGCCAGTTGGCCCTGCGCCTTGACTTCTAACCGTGATTTCTAACCTGGCTCGGGCGGCGCTTCCCCGCCGCCCCACACCATCACGCGCAAACAATTCGGCCTTTCTTATCGCACTGAAACCCGCCTGAACCACCACCCTGTTATCCTCAACTTCATTCCAATGGTGGAGACAACATCCAGGGGAATGTCCGCGCGCATCCACCCAGCCCGCACCGCTGCCACCGCTCTCTTCCTCCTCACTTCCCTCAACCTCTTCAACTTCATCGACCGCTATGTTCTCCCCGGCGTCCAGCCTCTCATCCAGCGCGAATTCCATATCAACGACGCGCAAACCGGACTCCTCACCTCCGCCTTCTTCTTCACCTACATGCTCATCGCGCCCGCCACCGGCTGGCTCGGCGACCATTTCCCCCGCAAACCCCTCATCATCGCCGGCGCGCTCATCTGGTCCGCCGCCACCCTCCTCACCGCCACCGTCCACAGCTACCACACTCTGCTCATCCGCCACGCCGCCGTCGGCATCGGCGAAGCCACCTTCTCCATCTTTGCCCCCGCCCTCCTCGCCGATTTCTATCCGGAAGAAGATCGTAACCGTGTCCTGAGCATTTTCTACGTCACCATCCCCATCGGCGGAGCACTCGGCTACCTCATGGGCGGCGTCCTCGGCGACCGCTACGGCTGGCGTGTGCCCTTTTACGTCGCCGCGCTTCCCGGCGTCCTCATCGCCATCGCCTTCTGGCTCTTCGTGCGCGAACCCCAGCGCGGCGCCGCTGACACCCTCCAGTCCACCGCTGAACGCGCCAGTTTCGCCGGCCTCTTCCGCAACCCCGCCTTCCTCACCGCCACCCTCGGCATGGCTATGTGGACCTTCGCCGTCGGCGGCATCTCCACCTGGCTCCCCACCTTCTTCCGCCGCTTCGCCGGCTACTCCGTCGCCGGAGCCGGCCTCACCGCCGGTGAAATCACCGCTATCGACGGCCTCCTCGCCACCATCGCCGGCGGCTGGCTCGCCCAGATATGGCTCCGCCGCAACCACCGCGCCCTCTACCTCGTCTCCGCGTGGAGCGCTCTCCTCGCCATTCCCTTCGCCCTCGCCGTCTTCTTCGGACCCGTGCGACTCCTGCTCCCCGGTGCCTTCGCCGCCGAGTTCTTCCTCTTCCTCAGCACCGGCCCCCTCAACACAGCCATCGTCAACTCCGTCGCCGCGCCCATCCGCGCGACCGCCATCTCCGTCAACCTCTTCATCATTCATTTCCTCGGCGACGCGTTCTCTCCAGGCCTGATCGGGCGCATCTCCGACAAAACCAACCTCCGCTTCGGACTCGCTGCCACCCTCCTCTCCCTCACCCTCTCCGGAGCCATCCTTTTCTACGGCTCCCGCTTCGCACCCCGCCTTCCCGACCTGGAGTAGAGAACGAATCTGGCTGCCCCGGGTCTCGAATTTGAGACCCGGGAAAAGCGCGAAGCGCTCCGCCTTTTGCGAGCAGGTTGGGGTAGTTCTTCCGCCTTTTCTGCGAAACTAATCCTTCACCACTCCATGCACGTTCTCTCCATCCTCGCCATCATCCTCGCCTGGCTCATCGCCCTCACATGGACCCGCGTCACCTTCACCGCGCTGCGCAATCTGCCCCGCATCCCCAATCTTCTCGACCCGCGTTACGACCCTCCCCGCAATCCCGCACCCGACCCGGCCACTCCCGAGATCACCGTCATCGTCCCCGCTCGCAACGAAGCCGCCAGCATCGAAGCCACTCTCCGCTCCCTCATCGCCCAAACCATCCCCGTCGACATCATCGCCATCGACGACCGCTCCACCGACCGAACCGGCGTCATCATGGACCGCATCGCCGCCGAACCGCTCCCGCCCGGCAAATCCCTCACCGTCCTCCACGTCGAAACCCTACCCGATGGCTGGATGGGCAAGACACACGCTATGGCTCTCGCCGCGCGCCAAACGGCGACCCCATGGCTCCTTTTCACCGACGGCGACATTCTCTTCCGCAACGACACCCTCGAGCGCGCCCTCCGCTTCGCTCACGAATCCAACGCCGATCACGTCGCCCTCGCCCTCACCCTCATCCTGCAGTCAGCAGGTGAGCGCCTCATGACCACCGTCTTCGGCCTTTTCACCCTCCTCTCTTTCCGTCCCTGGAAAACCCCCGACCCCGCCGCCAAACACGATTCCGTCGGCGTCGGCGGCTTCAACCTCATCCGCTCCTCCGTCTACCGCGCCATCGGCGGCTTCGAAGCTCTCCGCATGGAGGTCCTCGAAGATCTCCGCCTCGGATTCGAAGTCAAGCATCAGGGCTTCCGCCAGCAGGTCGTTTTCGGCCGCGATCTGATCCGTGTTCACTGGGCTTCCGGTGCGCTCGGGATGACTCACAACCTCACCAAGAACTTCTTCGCCATGTTTCGCTTTCGACCCGCCGCCCTCGTTGCCGGCGTCATCGTCCTCGCGCTGCTTTTCTTCACGCCCTTCGCCGGCCTCTTCGCTCCGTGGCCCATCCGATCCGCCAGCCTCGTCGCGCTCGCCATGATCGCTCTCGCCCACAGCTACTCCTCTCGTCACTTCACCGGCATCTCCATCCTTTATGTACTCACCATGCCGATCGGCGTCGCGCTTCTCCTGTACGCGCTGCTGCGCTCCATGATCCTCACCCTCGTTCGCCAAGGCGTCGTCTGGCGCGGAACCTTTTACCCTCTCCGCGAACTTCGCCGAAACGCGGGCCCTCTTCGCTGACGGTTGTCATCGATTGGGGTACCCGCGCTTGAGATTTGCATGTGTGTGATTCTTCATCGTTTAACGAAAGCCGGACGAGCTCGACATTTCGGAAGTGGTTGATAACGAGTCAGTTGCGAGACGGCCGTGATTGTTACAGAGACGGTCGTGATTGTTACAGAGACGACCGAGATTGTTACAGAGACGGCCGAGCGTGTGTCACAGACGGCTGAGGTGAAGGGCAAGAAGGAGGCGGGAGACCGGAGACAAGAGGCGGAGCCTTCGGCCTTTCCCGCATCTGCCAGAGACACGGAGAGCCATTCGACCCCCTTCGGCGCGCTTTGCTTGCTCAGGGTCGCTCAGGCCAGGTTATGGGACACCCGCGCTGCGGGGGTTGGCTGCGTTCCTGGCATGGCGGGTCTCCTCCTCGAAAACAGAAAAGCCTGCCGGGGATGGCAGGCTTTTTCTTTTCTTACTCTATAAGTTCAGAACATCAGATTGAGGGGGTAAACCGGCCAAAACTCTTTGAGGGTATAAAGATGAAAGTGGTTTGGAATGTTGGGGCATTACTTTGGTGAAGAGGTGCGGGGCTTGACAGTTTTTGAAGACGGTACCCCTCGCCGAGTTTTGGCATCATTAGTGAT
>JBEKIN010000193.1:0-8546 GCA_050011735.1 Acidobacteriaceae bacterium
GAGCCGGTGGTGTTCAGAGAAGGGTCGGTGGGGCGGTAAGAGACCAGGGAGAGAAAAAGGAGGACAGCGGAAGCGAGGACCAGCAGGCCGACCAGCTCATTGAGGCGGCGGTTGCGGGTCGGGGTAAGGACCAGACGGACGGGTTTCATTTGGGGCAGACAGGTCGCGTCTCGATGAACGAGAGACAGGCCGGAACCCCAGAGCAGGACTATTATCCCAGATCGGGGTGGCGGGAGGGGAGAAAAGGGGCAGGGGAATCGAGGTGGATATGGAGAGGCGGCGCGAAGATGAGAACTTGGCTAAGTTAGCTAAGTTGACGTAGACTGACTCTATGAGAACCGTGAAGATCGGCGCGCTGAAGAACCAGCTGAGCGCGTATCTGCGCCATGTGCGGAACGGCGAAGAAGTGGTGGTGCTTGACCGGGACAAGCCGGTGGCGCGGATTCTGCCATTCGACGACAGAACGATTTCGGACGAGGAAGCGCGGCTGGTGGCGTCGGGGGCGATGAAGCTGCCGGAGCGGGAGATGGACTGGGATGAGTTCTTCTCGCTGCCCACGGGGAATGTTCCGCGCGAAGTCGCGATCAAGGCTCTGATTGAGAGTAGGGGTGATCGTTGAAGCCCGCGTTTTGGGACAGCAGCGCGCTGGTTCCGTTCTGTGCGCGGCAGAAAGCGAGCCCCAACACCCATCGGCTGCTCGGGCAATATTCGGTCGTCGTATGGTGGGCCACACCCGTGGAAGTGCGCAGCGCTCTGGAACGTTTGCTGCGGACCGGAGACCTGAGCGCGGCGGAACGTACGGGCGCGGAAAAGCGCCTTGATCGTCTGCGTAAAGGCTGGAGCGAACTGGCGCCGACGGAGATCCTGCGCGACCAGGCGGAGATGCTGCTGGCGCGATTTCCTCTAAGCGCAGCGGATGCGCTGCAACTGGCAGCAGCGATGACGTGGACTAGCGGGCATCCCAGGGGACGCGTGTTCATCTGCGGAGACGCACGGCTGCTGGACGCGGCGGAGCAGCTTGGATTCCGGACGATTGAAGCCTGATCGGAATCAAATCCGGGGGATCTGTGCGCCCGCGTTCAAGTGGTGAGGCGGCCCATGTAAATGAGCAGCGCGGTTCCGAGGATGAGGCGATACACGGCGAAGAGGATGAAGCCGTGGTTGCGGACCCACTGCAGGAACCACTCGATGACGCCGAGGGCGACGAAGAAGGAGACGACGAAGCCGATGGCGAGGACGGTCCAGCCGTGGGCGTCCATGTGGACGGGGGCGAGGGCGTTGTGCAGGCCGGGAACCGCTCCGGGCTTGGTCCAGCGAAAGACGTGGAAGGTGGGCCAGAGTGACTTGATCAGATCGTAGAGGGTGGCGGCGATCATGGTGGGGATGGAGAGCAGGAAGCTGAATTCGAGGGCGGCGGCACGGGTCATGCCGGCGAGCTGACCGGCGGCGATGGTGGACATGGAGCGCGAGGTTCCGGGGAAGACGGCGGAGGTGATCTGGCAGAGGCCGATCCAGATGGCCTGCGGGAGCGACATTTGCTCGATCTCGGTGATCGAGGAGTCATGGCGGACGCTCCACGCGTCGACCACCCACATGACGATGCCGCCGACGATAAGGGCGATGGCGATGGCGCGGAGGCTCTCCAGATGGGCGCCGATGACGCTGGTGAGCAGCAGCGAAGGAATAGCGGTGCAAACGAAGGCGACGGAGGTGAGAGTGAGGGGATGGTTCCAGAAGGTGTGCTTGCCGTCTTCGCCGCTGGGGAAGGTGCGGATGAACTCGATGACGCGGCCGGCGAAAAGCAGGGTAAGAGCGAGGATGGCGCCGAGCTGGATGACGATGGTGTACATCTTCCAGTAGGGGTCGTTGAGTCCGATATCGAAGAGGGCTTCGCCGATGCGCAGATGAGCGGTGGAACTAACGGGGAGAAACTCAGTAAGGCCCTCGATGATCCCGAGAAGTACGGAGATCACATAATCGTTCAATCTCGCTCCCTCGGGGGAGGAAGGAAACAGGGAATCATTCGCGGCTGCTGCCGTAAACGGCAATTCCCTGATCCACCTTATATATCAGACTGGCCGCACGCGCTGTGTAAGCGGAGTCAGGATATTTCTGCTGAAGGCGGTCGAAGATGGCTTTGGCGTGGCCGCGGTCTTCGTCGGCGCGCTTGCCATTGCCATCGGCGGCCCACATGTCGCCGGCGGCGGCCTGACGCCAGAGGGCATCGTAGAGGGCCTCGGCGGCGTTGGGCGAGGCAGCATACTCGTCGGCATACTTCAGGTAGTAGTCGGTCTCCTGCTCGGGACATTTCTCTGAGCCCTGCCAGTCGCCACAGAGCTTGTTGTCGATGAGGTCGAAGGCGGCCATACCGGCCCATTTGGTGCCGGCAAAGTACTTCATGACCTTGCGCATTTCGTCTTCATCCATCTGCTCGCGGAGGTAGTTTTCCTTTTCGTGGGCGGATGGCAGCGACGAGGCATCGACTTTCTGAATTTGCCAGCGGATGTCAGCGGCGCGGTACATGGCTTCGGCCACCCAGGGGGACTGCGGGTACATGACGACGACGCGGCGGTAAAGGAGGCGGGCTTCCTGAGCGATGTGCGGAGGCGGATCGGGGACGGCGGCCTGTTGTTCGAGGTTGTCGGCTGCGCCGAAGAGGACGAGGTCGCCGTGGGGGGTATTGGTGTCGACGATTCCCTTGTCGACGATCCAGCCGGAGATGGGCTGGGCCTCGGTTTCGCTGCCGAAGACAGGGCGATCGGCCACGCGGGTGTCGGGAACGTCGGTATTGGCGAAGACGCGAAGCCATTTGCCGTTGCGTTCGGCCACGACCAGCTCGCGGCCTGGGAGGAGGTCGGCGATGGGGCCGTCGCCGGAGTCGTCGGGATTGGCGTAGAGGTTGGCCTCGCGGACCAGCGTAGCGAGAGTGCCGTTGCGCGGCATCTTGACGGGCGGCAACGGCTTCTGGGCGAATGCCGGTGCGGCGAAGGCCAGCAGCAGGAATGAGGCGGAGAAGAGACGCATGACGAGGATAGGACGGTAGAAACGGGCGGTTCGTCTCATCATGGGGGTCATCGAGGGTCTTCCTCGGCGAGGACGGACTTGAGGACGCCTGGCTCGACGTTGCCGCCGCTCATGACCACCACCACTTTGCTGAAGGGGAGGAGCTGGTCGCGGTGGAAGAGGATGCCGGCGGCGGAGCAGGCGCCGCTGGGCTCGGGGGTGAGGCGGGCGGAGTAGAAGAGGGTGCGCATGGCGGAGCGGATTTCGGCTTCGGTGACGGTGACGATGTCGTCGACGTAGGTGCGGATGTGCTCGAAGTTGAGCTCGCCGAGGGACTGGGTGCGGAGGCCGTCGCACATGGTGCGGGTGGTCATGTCGGCGGGCCAGGTGACGAGCTGGTGAGAGCGGAAGCTTTCCTGGGCGTCGGCGGCGAGCTCGGGCTCGACGCCGATGACGCGGACGGCGTCGTTGGAGAGCTTGATGGCGGTGGCGACGCCGCTGAGGAGTCCACCGCCCGAGACAGGCGAGAGGACGAGGTCGACATCGGGGAGGTCTTCGAGGATTTCGAGGCCGCAGGTGCCCTGGCCTGCGATGATCTGCTCGTCGTCGTAGGGCGGGATCATGACGTAGCCGTGCGCGGCTTCGAGCTCTTCGGCTTTGGCTTTGCGGTCGGAGCTGGCGGGGCCGACTTCGACGATCTCGGCGCCAAGGGCTGCAGTGGCGCGCTTTTTGACTTCAGGCGCGTTCGAGGGCATGACGATGACCGCTTTCAGGCCGAGCGCGCGGGCGGCGTAGGCGACTCCCTGGGCGTGGTTGCCGCTGGAGTAGGTGATGACGCCACGACTGCGCTGGTCGGGCGTGAGCTGGGCGATCTTGTTGTAGGCGCCGCGGAGCTTGAAGCTGCCGATGGGCTGAAGGCCTTCGGCTTTGACGTAGACTTCGGCCGAGTCGAAGCCGGGGATGAAGAGGCGGACGAGCGGGGTGTGGGCGGCGACGCCGCGGATGCGGGCCTGGGCGTCGCGGAAGGCGTCGAGGGTAAGGAGCGCGGGCGTGGTGGTGGCGGCCATGGGTTTATTGTGAACTGTTTTGTTGTGAAGGTTTTTGTGGGCGTGGGGTAGCAAGGGGTTTCGCAAGGGGTGTACCCCCCCTGGGGGGTGGGGCTGTGGCAAGTAGCTGAGCCAGCGAGGTTTGCTGGAGGGCCCTTTTTGACTGTGGCATCTTGCTGGAAAGACAGGGGATAGAGTGTGGGGTTTGGTCAGGTACAGGGGACAGGGTACAGGGTGCAGGTTACAGGGTACAGGTAGAGCGCGGCGGGGTTCGTGTACCCCGTGCCCCAAAGCTCAAGAGCCGGGAGCTGGGAGCCGGGAGCGGGTAGAGGCCCGCGACGTTCACGTACGCCGTGCCACAAAGCTCATCGATCGTCTTCCGCATCTTCAGCCCGGACCTCCTTTCCAAAGGAAAGGCCGCCCAAAAAAGGCGGCCTATTCCTGATCTGTGGGGCGGAAAAAAATTCTTTGCCCCCTATTATCAGGATACCAAGTCTGAGTAGGAAACCGGCCAAAATTCTTTGAGGGTATTGTGGTGGAAGTGGTGTGGAATGTTGGACAAAACTTTCGTACCGAACACGAAAAGCTTGACAAATTTTCCACATTTCGGCGGATTTCGCGAAAGGCGGCCAGCTGAGAGCGGCCAGCGAGGATTTGCGCGGCGTGCGGTTGCTGATGCTGGGCCAGAGGAGCGCCGGTTTGTGTTTGAACAGCTTGCGGAAAAATCGGTGGAAGGAGAAGAGACCGTCCCTCCGCGGCTAAAGCCGGACCGATTCTGCGACCTTCACCTCACAGCTGAAGCTGTGCCCCTTCAAAACGGCGAGTTTTCCGCAAGCTCTGCAGTTGGGGCGCTGCAGGGTGCGGCGTGGGCGGCCGACACGCGCGTCGAAGAGCCGCACTGCGGGCATCCATGGCGCCTTCATGAGAAAATTCGGCAGACCATCGTGATCGCCAAACATACTTCCGCTTCCCTTAGCCTCGCCTTCGCGCGGCTCCGATGGCTGCCCGGCCGATCCCATGGGGGCAGAGTGATCCACCCGCTGGCCACGCTGGTTGTCCTGGTTCTCGTTTTCGCGCTCCTCTACCTGGCCGTTCGCCGCAAACCAGGTTAGGCGCACCGTCGGAGACGGTTCAGCCGAAGGAATGGGTCTTCAATTGGGAGAGGCTGTGGGACACGGAACCCGGCTACTTCCGTGTTGCCGGTCATACGACCCCACGCAAAAATTCCAAGTCACGCTATTGGAACTGCGCAGCGAGTTTTTTCATTGCCGCATTTTCGCGGCTAACTTCACCGGCCTCTCGACTGTGCAAAGCTATCTCGGCAGCGATGGAGCGACCGAGAATTCGCTGATCGATATTGCCAAACGGCCCCGGCACGAGTCTTCCCAACCAACCGACCCAGGCCGGGGTATGAGCGTTGCCGACAATGATGCCGGGGCGAAAGATGGCGAGGCGGGTAAAACCGATGTTGCGTACGGTGTCTTCCTTCATACCCATTACGCGGGCATAGCGAAACCGGCTGCCGGCTGTGCTTCCTGCCGCAGAAAGCAGGCAAAACTGGGCGATTCCGGCGTCATGGCAGCCACGCGCAAAGGCACCGACGACACCGAGTTCAAGTCGTTGCAATTCTTCTTCGCTCCAGCGCATCGATCCAGAACCGACACCCACACAGCTCACCGCGCTGACTTGACCCTGGCTCAAAACTTCGCGGGCAAGGGCGGCAGTGCGCTCGGCAAAGTCAGAAGCGCCGGTATCAAGAACGGCGTTGCGCACCCGCGATCGCGCCGCAATGGGCTTTCTGGTGACCATCACCACTTCCCGGCATTCCGGAATTGCCAGCAGCTCCGCAACGGCTGCACCACCGACTTGCCCGGTACCACCGAGGATCATTGCGGCGAAATTCTGCTTCATCAACAGGACCTTTGCTTAGGGAACGATGCGACTGCCCCGTTCACCCCAGGAGAGAAGCATACCTGGTCTCGGTTCTAAATTGAGGCCAGTGACGCATCGCTTTCTCAATTGGCGCTATCAGGCCAATGTCATCAGGAACGGATTCTTGCGGGATTGTCGGCAATTGGGAAGTCTCGCGGCGTCGAGGGCGAAGTTTCCGCATTGCCGCTCGCCCAGGACGAATCCCATGGCAGCATCCCGTTCCGCAAGATGGAGCACGATTGGCTGGCCTTGTACCTGATGTCGGGCCACGGCGCTACGAAAAGGGTCTGCACCCCCCCGGGCCCTGAGGTCTCCCGTGGTTTCGTTGTAATCGATCGCATCAGCGCGTAAAACGACCGGGCTTTTTACGCAGCGATTCGCCCTGGTGAGACTCAGCGTGCCCTGGGCGATGCCCTCATCGCTGCCACATGGCCCACGATGGAGAAGATCATAGGACGAAGCAGGTAGAGAAGAATCACAAAGTAGATCACTTCGTTCCCCTCGGCAAACGCCCACATTCCGCCCGAAGCGTCCCGGATACTCATGATCTGCGCGATCGAAACTCCAGTAGTGGCGGCCTCATGCCGGATCATCAGTGTGCGCTTGAGGACCATGACCTCATTAGCGAGCATCCATACGATCACGAAAGTACAAAGTTCCCAGGCGCCCCGCAAATACCAGTTCAGTTTGCGCAGGAACCGGGCATATCGGTCTGTCTCCGCAGGCGCCCGGTCGTCCAGCATCGACAGGACGGCGAACCCGAGCGGCCCCAACGCGGCCAGAATCAGCCATAGGTAAGATCGCTTCTTCGAGCGGATGACCAGAAGGCACACCAGGAGCCACAACAAGGCAACAACCGCGACAGATCCCCAAAAAAAACCGTGCTTCAGCAGACTGAGCCGCTGGTAGTTGCGCACGTAGTCCGGATGACCGGCCGCAACTTCAGGATTAATCGCATTGGAGAGCATTCCCCCGAGCCTCAGGACCAGGGGAATCAGCAGGAACAGAACCAGTGCCACGACCGATTGTTTCTTGATCATTCCCACCGTCCGGGAATCCCGTTTCACTCTACACCCACTTTCAACGAACTCCTCGGTGCCGGTTCCATTCCTCCCACTCAGGGGAGATCACAAATTACCTACGTTCCCGCCTACCGTATCCGGGCGCGCGCGGCAGTCAGGGCTACGGACGGAGCAAAGCGTCCAACAAGTGGTGTGGGTTGCGCGCAAAGGGATTTGCGATCGTGACTCCTCTCCAGGTGAATCCGTCCTGCAAATCTTCGGAAAGGAGCAGGCGGCAATCCGCCTCCGCAGCGGCGCTGAGAATGACCGCGTCCCAAATGCCGAACTGGCGGGTGGCAAGGTCGGCGGCGGCGAGCATAACGGCGGCGGAGGTCTCGATAAGCGCAAAGGCATCGCGCCAGCCAAGGATGGCGGAGCGGGCATCGGCGGGAGTGCGGCCCGCCTTGCGAACAAGAACCTGAAAGAGCTCGCCGAGCACCTGGACAGGCACAACCACCGAGTCCTGGGGCAGCTTGTCGACCAAGTCGAGCGCTGCCTTTTTCATCGGGGCGCCGTTCACGCCTTCAGCGTAGGCGAGGATGTTGGTGTCCAGCGCTGCCTTCAACGCTCATCCTCATACAGCTCGTCGCGCGTCCAGCGGCCGACTCGGGTGACGGTTTGGCGCCGTAATCTGCCGAGGAGGGCCTGGCGCGCGTCGACCGCCGCTTTCCCGGGCTCGTCGACAGGAGAGATTTTGGCAATGGGCTGCCCATGGCTGGTGACGACGTAGCTGCGTCCTTTGCGGACGCCATCAAGGAGCCGGGAGAATTTCCGATTGGCGTCGGTTGCGGAAATCGCCTTTTCCATGCTCGGTTCTCTCCTCTAAGAAAGTAGTGAGATTTACTACTATAGCAGAGAGTGCATCGAGCGGGCTCCGCGTGCCAGAATAAGGAGGATCCCTTATGAGCGACGAGAACCCTGCTGAGCCGCTGGCGGCTGAACCTGAGCAAGCGAACACGCCCGACAACCCTGAGTCGTCGTTTGGCGAGATGCTCTCGCAGTTTGAGGAGAGCCACCGGAAGGAGCCGGGCGCGAAACAACTGGAGGGGACGGTGGTCTCCGTCTCGGCCGACGCGGTGTATCTCGACATCGGGTACAAGACGGAGGGCGTGCTGGCGCGCGCGGCGTTCCGCGACAACGCGGAGAGCGTGAAGGCGGGCGACCGGTTTCGGGTTTCGGTGAAGGGGCGAAACGCGGAGCGGTACTACGAGCTGTCACTGGCGCGGGTGAGCCAGCCGACAGACTGGGAGTCGCTGGAGACTGCGTTTGCCGAGAAGCTGGCCATTGTGGGCACGGTGACGGCGGTGGTGAAGGGCGGGGTGAGCGTGGACGTGGGGGTGCGCGCCTTTATGCCGGCTTCGCGCAGCGGCACGCGCGATGCGCGCGAGCTGGAAAAGCTGGTGGGGCAGGAGATCACGTGCCGGATTTTCGAGCTGGACGTGGCGGACGAGAACGTGATCGTGGACCGGCGCGCAGTGCTGGAGGAGCAGGCGCTGGCCGAGGG
>JBEKIN010000194.1:0-8521 GCA_050011735.1 Acidobacteriaceae bacterium
GGGCGGCCACCAGGTGATGGCGGTGGGTCTGGCGCGGCCGGTCAGCCAGAATCCTGAAGATCACACCGACCGTCTGCTGGCGTTTCTCGATGTGGGGCCGTCGCCGGTGCATCTGGCGCTGAAGCCCGATGGCGGCGAGATCTTTGTGTCGAACTTCGGCGGCGACACAATTTCGGAGATCGCGACGGGGGCGAACGAAGTGGGCGGGGCGTATGTGGTGGGCGCGAACCCCATGGGCGGGATCGTGAGCGCAGATAACTCGACGCTGTGGGTGAGCAATTACGGCGCGAATACGGTGGCGGCGTATTCGATCGACGACGGCGCGCTGATCAACACGGGGATCGGAGTGGGCGATGGGCCGGGGCCGCTGGCGCTTACAGACAATGGATTCCTGCTGCTGGCGGTGGACAAGCTTTCGGGCGACGTATCGGTTCTGCGAACCATCAGCTACACGCCGCACGGCGAGCCGAAGACAGGATCGCTGTTCACGGTGTTGTCAGCGGGGAAGCATCCCAACGCGATTGCGGTAAAGAGCTTTCAGGTAAAGCAGCCGGTGGCCGGTAGCCGGTAGCTATTTGGGGGTGAGTCCGATCCGGGGCCTGCGCCACACGATGGCGAGTTCTTCGCGATCGAGAATCTTGCGCACCTGCAGACGCGCGTGATTCGACCAGGGGCCGACCGGATCGAGCTTCACGTAGGAGAGCCAGTGGCGCAGGGCGCGGCGGCGCTCGTTGCTGCGTTCGTAGGCGAGTGCCAGGTTGTAGTGCGCGTCGGCGTAGCCGGGCGAGAGGCGAATGGCCGCCTTGTACGCGTCGACCGCCTCGGGCAGCCGCTGCAACTCGTCCAGTGCATTGCCCAGATCGAAGAACGCCAGCGCGTATTCGGGATTGGCGATGGTGGCGCGGCGGTAGAACTGTTCAGCACGCTCGAACTGACGCTGGTTATAAAGGATGGTGCCGAGGTTGATCGCCGCGGGCGCGTGCTCGCCGAGCGAGAGCGTCTCTTCGTAGAGAGCCGCGGCTTCGGCAACCTTGCCCTGCTCCTCGCAACGCACGCCTTCGAAGAACAGGACGTTGATTTTGTTTTGGCGCTGCGTTTCGGAGACCGCGCCGTCGTCGACGATCTCCAGCCGCGCGCCGCCGCCTTCAAAGTCGAACTCGAACTGACCGGCGATGGGATCCATGGTCGCGCCCGAGTGGCGGAAGACCAGACGCGGACCGTGCAGAGCGACGCTGGCTTCGAGCAGCGGATTGGGAATTCCGGAAACCGCCTTCATGGCGCGGACGCTGGCGCTGATGCTGGAGGCGGAAATGCGCTGGGCGCGCAGCTCGCTGAGTTTTCTGAGTTGAACCAGGTCCCTGAAGCCGTAGTCGGAGGCGGCGACGATGAGTCCGGCTCTCTCCCACGAGCTTAGTTGCCGGGAGGAGATGCGCAGTATGCGAAGTACATCCTGGCGGCTATATCGATTCACTCTGGCGTTTTTGCGAACACCGTTGTTCTCCATGATTATCCCAGGCTGCAATGAGGGGAGCAAGGCCGCGCAACAAGAAATCAGTGGATAAGGAGGTACGAAACAGATACGTATCACAGAGGGTTCATCGACACGCGCGTCGACGATTTGAACGCGAGATTTCAGCTGGTGCGATGCGCGGGCGATTGCGTCGTTCGTTTGCGCTCGTCGATCACGATGGTTTCGGCGAGGCGGTCCTGCGCGCACATTCGATTCTCGCTCCAGAAAAACTGCAGGAAGCCGAGGCCGCCTTCGAGCACGGCGGCGCCATAGCCCAGCGCTCTTTCGATCGACTGCCAGAGTCCGAGGCGATGCTGCGTGAGCGAAACGGCGCGCGTGCGCGCTACCCATTTGCCGGGCGTGCGGCCGTTGCCGATGTAGTTGGCGAGGCCGAAGTAGAGCAGAAGGAAAATGAGATTGCCTGCCTCGTGGAAATCCCAGACGATGTGGACCTGTTGCTGGTGGAAGACTTTGATGCGCCAGAAAATCTCCACGGGCGCCCAGAGGATGAGCGCGATGAGGAGATCGATGGCATAGCCCAACAGCCGCTGCCAGAAGGTGGCGAGCGGCAGGCCGTCGAGCTCCTGCAGGCGCGGGGATTCATGCGCGCGAAAGAAGCGCCGTGCGGTGCGAGCGGCGGTTTTGTGAGTCGCTGTAATGGTCACGGGCGTGATTGGGATTGAGCGTACCACGCCGTTCGCCGAACCCGACGGCGATGGAATCAGTTGCCGCCGGCTCCGGGAGCAGCGGCCGCGACAGGCGCGGGGGTCGCAGACGGTGCGGGGCGGATGAGCACCGCGGTACGGGGGAAAGTGAACGTGCCGCCCGCGTCGTCGATGACGTTGATCTGGCAAATGTAGGTTCCGGGTTTCAGGCTGTCGAGGGGCACGTCGAACTGGAACGCCACCGCGCTGCGATCGGGAACGTTGAGTTGCGTGGCCTGCACCAGCGGCGTTTCGAATGCCTTGGCGGAGCCGGAGAGAAACTCGATGCTGGTCATCACGCGGACCGGGGTGGGCGCATTTTTGTCGGGCTTGGGCGCCGGGGCGGTCGCACCCGGAGCGGCTGTCGCGGTGTTAGCCTGAACGCCCGTTGCGTGCGCGGGATCGTAGACCTCGTAGAGCAAATACATGTGCTGATCCTGGCGAAAGACGTGCGGCAGGTTGGGGACGAGTTGCTGTCCATCGCGGACCAGAGGGCTGTCCAGCTGTTTCTTGTTGGCGGGCGTGCGCTGGCTGGCGAGGAGGACGGAGCTCATCTTGAGCGGGACTTTTTTCAGGTCGGGGACGGTGAGATCGGTTTCAAAGGAGCCCATGCGGCCGGTTTCGTTTTCGCGGACCACGAACTTCACGTGATACTTGCCGACGGGCAGGTTGAAGCCGGTGGTGTACTGCACGTTCTTCTGCCGCACCTGCTGTGATTCATCGACAGCGAGTTTGACGGTGTCGCGGATGTCGCCGATGTCGTGGCCGGCGGTGTCGCGGACCTGGCCGATGATGTCGAGGGTCGCCTTGTCGCGGTCGCCGCCTTTCACAAAGGGGATCTGCGAGCCGGGCACGACGAGCGAAATCGGCACGAAGAAGCGGTTTTCGCCGGTACGAAAATAGAGCGCCTGCATATAGACCGTCATATCGGTCGAGGGCAGATCGCTGGCCAGCTCCTCTTCGAGCTGGCGTTCGCGCTCGTCTTTGGTGGCGTGCTGGTAGTCGGCGGGCGCGTAGTAGCCCGGGCGGTATTCAACCTTCACGTCGCCGCGATCGATTTTGACGGAGAGCCGCCGGTAGCGGCCATCGCGGCGCAGATCGGTGGAGTGGTAGCCGATGACGTAGTAGGCCGAGGTGTCCTTCTGAATGCGGTCGAAGGCGCCCGAGAAATCGTTGGAGTCGAAGAAGGCCTTGCCGCCCGTATCGGAGGACAGCGTCGCCATGACTTCCTGAGTGTTGAAGTTGGAGTCGAGATTGTTCTGCAGGGCCGCGCCGTTGAAGGAATTCGCGCCGCGCAGGTTGCCGGTGGTGGCATCGCCGAGCGGCGAGATGGCCTGGAGACCGCGGGCGTCGACGCTGTAGATCGAAATATTGGCGCGGACCGAGGCGTTGATGGCCGCGTGCAGCGAGGCTTGGTTCTCGATGCCGTCGCGCTGGATGCCGCCGGAGAAATACAGCAGCGATTTCTTCTCGTTGAGGTATGCGAGGGACTTCGAGATGTCCTCGAGGGCGAAGAGCTCGCGGTCGGTATTGATGTCGTTGTATTCCGACTCATCGGGCGCGAAGGAGCTGGCGTCTTCCACCTGGTTGCTGGTGCTGGTGGCTCCGGCGGCAAAGCCCGAGCCTTGCGTGCCGCCATAGGCGTTGACGGCTTTGAGCAGAAGATCTTTGCTGGCGGTGAAATCCTGATCGAGCGAGAGGGTCGTGTCGAGCGATACGAGAGCGACCAGGTCCGCCGGATGCATCTGCTTGTTGATGTAGTTGCGGGCGGCATCCTGCGCTCGATCGAGATCGTCGGGCTGCATCGAAGTGATGTCGAAGAACATGACGATGAGCCGGTGATTGCGCAGTTCTTCCGTGGTGGCTGTTCCGGTTTTCGCGCCGAAGACGCCGTTGGGAGCAGCCGCGTTGATGGTGGCTTCGTTCAGCGCGGCGGCTTCGTCGACGTTTTCAAAGTCGAAGCTGGCGATGTGCTGCGGCTTGCCGTCTTCAGTGACGGTGAAATCTTTTTCGGTGAGTCCCTTCACCACCGCGCCGGTTTTCTTGTCGCGGACCACGATGTTGGTGAGGACCAGATCGCTGTTGACCTTGAGCGTGAAGGTGGAGCTCTGCGAAGAGTCCTGCGCCGGCGCTGGGTTCTGATCCTGCGGGGACGCAGGCGCGATCAGAGCCAGCATTGTGATCATTGCGACTATTCCGGAGAGACGGCTTCTCATCATGCGATCCTCTAGAACCTGTACCGGCCCATGAAAGTAAACGAGCGCATCGCGCCGGTTGAGGTGACCTGGCCGTAGGTGCCGGAGCCGAGCGTGGAGTCGACGCCGGAGTACTGCACCGTATTAAAGACGTTGTTCGCGGTCGCGCGCAGTTCCATCGTCTTCGTGTCGCCAAAGCGGAGGCTCTTCGACGCAGACATATCGACGGTCAGGCTTCCGGGGCCAGGAATACTGAGGCGCGAAGCGGTTCCGTAGAGGCCGCCCGGCGCCGCGAAGGCATCTTTGTTGAACCAGTTGCCGAGGGAGCCGCCACCCGCGGTCAGCGATACACCCGGCACCCGGTCGGGGCGCAGCGAATTGGTGGTGCCGCGCGAGACATCTTCCGCATCGGCCTCATAGTGAGGGGTGAGAGGATTGCCCGTTGCAATCCCGTAAGTGCCGGAGAAATTCATGTTCGCCAGCGCATGGCCGAACCAGCCGGTGGTCAGCAGATGCGTGTCCTGCCCGAAGGGCAGTTCATATACGAAGTTGCCGTTGACCTTGTGCCGCACGTCAAAGCTGGAGTTGGATTTCTCGGCAAGGATGTCCTGCCAGTTCTGGACGATGCCCGCGCTGGTGCCTCCATTGCCGCCTACGGAGGTTGCGTCGTCGATGGCGTGGGAATACGTGTAGGTAGCCTGCAGCGAAATGCCGCCGCTCATGCGCTTGCGCGCGCTGAAGGTGAGGGCGTTGAAATTCGAGAACGCCAGCGCGTTCTCGTAGTCGTAGAGCACGGTTTGCCCGTTGCTGGGGGCGGTGGGCAGCGTGGTGGTCAGCTGGCCATTCACGGTCTCCGGGTACCGGCCGGGAGCGTCGATGATGTCGAGGCGCGAGCCTTTTGAGCCGTTGTAGCCGAAGTTGAGCAGGATGTTCCAGGGAAGGGTGCGCTGGAGATTCACGTTCCAGACCTGCACATACGGAAGCCGGTAGTTTTTGTTGACGGCATAGTTCCCGATCTGCTGGCTTTCGGGAACCGGAAAGCCGTTGGCGAGGCTGATGGGCGGGCCCGTCGTCGCCTCGTTGGTCTGCACATCGGCAAACGGAGGCTCGAAGGCGAAATCCTGCACGAACTTCACATACTGGCCGACGGTGTAGTTGATGCCGTAGCCGCCGCGAATGACGGTGTCCTTGATGGGGTGGGCGGCGATGCCGAGGCGCGGGGAAAAATTATTTTTCTCGGGATAGATAAGGTCGCGTGGATATTTTCCGCTGAACGCGCCGGCTCCGTTGGGCGTGACGATCGCCACCTGGGAGAAATCGCTGCTGGCGTCGAGGGTCGCGAGGCGATCGTTCTCCTCGGAATAGGGCGAGTAGTAGTCATAGCGCAGGCCGAAGAGGAAAGTGACGTTCTTCATCGCGCGCCAGTCGTCCTGCGCGTAGCCGTCCATCTCGTTCTCGCGGAGATGCGCTTCCTGGTTAGCGGCCTGCAGCGTGGTCTCCTGGGGCAGGCCCAGCAGCATGTCAGCGAGGGACGATCCGCTGGACGCAAATCCGTTCAAGCCGCTGTTGCCGGCTGTGCCTGAACCCGGCGCCTCCGTGAACAGGCCGGTGAAGACGAAAGTCCCCGTCGAGTTGGTGTTGCCGATCAGGTCGCTGTAGACGCGGCGTATGTCGCCGCCGAAGCGCATGTTGTGCTTGCCATGAACCCACGCGACCGTGTCTGCGACGGCGACGGTTTCGCCGCGCGTGAAGCTCGGCTGCTGCTCATTGAGGCCGGTGAACTGGTTCAGCGTGACGTTGGGCAGGCCCCAAAGCTGCGGCGAATCCGGCAGTCCGTTGATGCCGAGCTGCGGCGCAATGTTGGTGAGGTTGCTGAAGTAGTTGCTCGCCTGGCTGTGCGACAGATTCCAGGTTCCGGTCAGGTTGTCGGTCAGGCGTCCCTTGCCGATGGAGTATCCCAGCTGCAGCGAATACTGGTGGGACTGACTCTTGCCGCCGAGCTCGGGAAAAAGATTCAGGCTGTCAGACGCGGAATGGCTGTAATTGAAATTCGCATTCATGCTCTGCGTGATGCCGGGGTTGCCCTGGCCCAGGACTTGGCGCGCCATACGCATCAGCCCGCTGGTTCCTGACGAGTTCTTGCCGAAGTTGTGCATGAGGCGGACGCCAATCTGGGTGGTGTTGGTCGTCGCCGAGGTGAGGCGCTGGTAGTTTTCGTTTTGGCCCGAGATCGTAGGCAGCGGGATGTAGTTGAGCAGCGCAGTGGCCTGGGGCTGGATATCGCCGGCCGGGATGCACTGCGAGCTGGGGTTGCCCGCATCCGGGCCGCTGGTGCAGGGGCCATACGGCAACCCGGTGCTGGGATCGTAGATGGTGATTTTGCTTCCGGTCGGCGTGGTGAGGCCGGTGAAGTCGCCGGCGCGCTCGGCGAGGGTGGGGACGGTGCCGTACTGGTCAAAGGGCGACGAGGAGCGGGTACCGGAAAGCGTGAAGAAGAGGAAGTCGTTCTTGTCGTTGGTCAGGATCTTCGGGATATACGGCGCCGACAGAAAGGTGAGGCCGAAGCGGTTCGATTCATACGAGGGCTGCTCGATGGGCTGCCCACGCAGGGCAAAATCCTCGGCGTTGATCGCGCCGTTGCCGCCATTCCAGAAGATCGCGCCGTGCGGCTGATTGGGTTTGAAGTTGCGGAAGTTGCCGCGCATGCCGCCACCGCCGCCGCCGCGGCCACCGCCTCCGGAGAACCCGCCTCCACCGCCAAAGCCTCCACCGCCTCCGAAGCCGCCACCACCACCGGCACCGCCACCGCCTGGCCCTCCGGGTCCTCCCTGCCCGCCCTGACCGCCCTGACCGCCTCCGTTGAGCGAATCGTTCATCTCCGCGTTGTCGCGCAACTGGCTGAAGTCGAGGCCGGCGAGCGGACTTGTGGTTCCGGTTTGCCCGGTGACGGCTACCGAGTCAGACGAAGAGAAATCGGAATTCGACGCCAGCGATGGCAGGGACGCGCCCGCCTCCTCGCCGCCGGCTCCGGCCTGGATCAGATCCGATGCGGCGCCGAGCAGATTAAGGCTCTGCGCGCCCGCGCCTGCGAGCTGCCGCGCCGCGCCGGCCAAGTTGGTCTGCTGCTCCTGCTCTGCGGCGCGCGAAGCCAGCATGACGGTGAAGTCGACGGCCTGATCGTGCGCCGTAGCGTTGAGGAGCGCTTCTTTGGTGACGGGGGCGAAGGCCGAGAGCTCCGTCTTCAGCACGAAGCGGCCATTCTGCGGAATCACGAGCGTGTAGCTACCGGTGATGTCGGTGGTGGTGCTGTATTTTTTGCCGGTGAGCGAATTGCTCGCGGTCACGCTGACGCCAGGCAGCGGGATGTTGCCATCCTTGACGGTGCCGTGGATGGTGCCGCCGGCTGGGGCCGCAGCAGCGGGAGGAGCCGGCGCAGGCGTGGACTGCGCGTCAGGAGCGGGTGAAGTTGCGGGTGATGGCGACGGCGCTTGCTGCGCGGGCGGAGCGGGTGGAGTCGCGGGCGAATCAGGAGCCGCAGGCGCCGTTTGCGCCGACGCGAGCGACGCCGCGAAGACCAGGGAGACAAAAAGAGCGGCGAGGCGCATCGGTGGCGTCATCGGGGTTTAGTTCTGATTGTTGCTCGGAGGCTGAGGAGCTGCGGTTCCGGCCGGCGGCGTCTGGTTTTGCGGTTGCGTCTGCGGTTGCGTCTGCGACCCCGGAGCCCCTGGAGCGCCACCCTGCCGACCGCCGCCGAAGCGGCCCTGGCCGCGCTGCCCGCCCTCGCCGGGCTCCATCACGGTCAGGTTAGTCGCGAGGAAATTGCCGCCCTGCACGGCGCCGCGCGCGTTGACCGTGTCGCCGACCTTGATGTCAGGAAAGGTGATGTCGGTGGCGTTGCCGCGCGCTCCCTTGTGAAATGTGGTGTTCTCGTCGACGGCGATGGTCTGGGTGACTTTGTCGGGGCGCTCGATGGTCACGGTCAGATCCTTGATCGCCGTGATCTTGCCCGCAGTCCAGGTCTTGCCGAACTCGGCGCGCATCTTCTCCATCTGCGCGGCCTGGTCAGGGGTAAGCACCATCACGAACATCGCGCCGACGGTCTTCGCCTGATC
>JBEKIN010000195.1:0-8437 GCA_050011735.1 Acidobacteriaceae bacterium
CGTCCACGGCCGTTCCTGCTCCGTGCCCCACACCCGCTCAAACGCCCCCGCAAACTCCTCCAGCCGCGTAGCGGGCAACACAAAGCCCCCAAGGATCCAAAATTCGTCCGTCTTCGCATAACGCTGGTAGTTCCGCAGCGCGTTCTCCATCTCGAGCCCAGCCGGAGGAAACAGCCCGGCGTACTCCAGAATCCGCCCCAGCAACGCTTCAGCAGCACCCATCTCCACGATCCTCTGGCTCGCTTCTCGCTCGCCCTTGCGCTGGTTCTTCGCTGGGCGCTTTTCGCTCGCCCTATTCTCGCTTCTCGCTCGCTTTTAGCTAACCGATCTTTAGCCGACCGGCTCTTCGCAAAACGTCTTTCGCTAAACGTCTCCCGCTAATCGCTTTTTCGCTGGTTGGCTTTCGCTCGCCGTGCGCTCGCCCTATTCTCGCTTTTCGCTCGCCTTTCGCTAACCGATCTTTAGCCAACCGCTTTTTAGCCAACCTTAAAGTGCTTCTTCAACCCCTGCCAGCACTCGTAATATTCGTGCTGCAGAATCTTCGTCTCCAGCGCAAACTTCGTCGGCCGCACCGGCAGCCCCGTCTCGAACATGAACGCCAGCGTGTTATCCAGCTTCACCGGCTTCAGCTCCGCCTGGCTCGCCTTCTCCCACGTCTCCGCGTCCGGCCCATGCCCGCTCATGCAGTTGTGCAGGCTCGCCCCGCCCGGCAGAAATCCCTCCGCCTTCGCGTCGTACTCGCCGAAAACCAGCCCCATAAATTCATTCATCATGTTGCGATGAAACCACGGCGGCCGGAACGTATGCTCCGCCACCAGCCACCGCGGCGGAAAAATCGCGAAGTCCACATTCGCCGTCCCCGCCATCGTCGACGGCGACGTCATCACCGTGTAAATCGATGGGTCCGGATGGTCGAAACTCACCGTATTGATGCACTGGAACCGCGCCATATCGTACTTGTAAGGCGCATAGTTCCCGTGCCACGCCACCACGTCGAGCGGCGAGTGATCGATCTCCGCCTCCCACATCCGCCCCAGGAACTTCCCCACAATCCGGAAATCCCCCTCCTCGTCCTCATACGCCGCCGCCGGCGTCAGAAAATCTCGCGGATTCGCCAGCCCATTCGCCCCAATCGCCCCCAGCTCCGGCAGCCGGAACGTCAGCCCGTAGTTTTCGCAGATGTATCCCCGCGACGGGCCCTCCATCGTCACGCGCATCTTCATTCCGCGCGGCACCACGCACATCTCTCCTGGCGCGACGTCCAGAATTCCCAGCTCCGTATGGATCGCCAGCTTCCCCTGCTGCGGCACAATCAGCATCTCGCCGTCGGCGTTGTAGAAGTAGCGCCCCTGCATCGGCGCATTCGCCGCGTACACGTGCAGCCCCACGCCTATCTGCATCGCCGGATCGCCACTGCCGCCCATCGTGACGATGCCCTCGACAAAATCCGTCTTCCCCTCCGGCATGGGCACCGGATTCCACCGCATCTGGTTCGGCGGCGTCGGCAGCTCCGTGAACGGCCCGCTGCGAAACAGCCCAAGGCCCAGGTCAGTCCCAATTTCTGAAAAAGGCTTGTGCGTCACCGACGGCCGGATCCGATACGTCCAAGTCCGCCGGTTCGTTGCCCGCGGCGCGGTGAACGCCGTCCCGCTCAGCTGCTCCGTGTAGAGCCCCAGCGGCGCTTTCTGCGGCGAGTTCTGCCCCTGCGGCAGCGCGCCCTTCACCGCCTCCGTCGCAAATTCATTCCCAAATCCCGATTGATACTCGAGCTCCGCCTGCGGCATTCCACTCTCCTCTGAACCTTCCGGTATACGCGAAAACTTTATACCCTACCGGGACCAAAGGAGGATTGGCAACTACCGCAGGATCGCATTCGCGATCCGCGCCCACCACGGCGCTCCCGACAGCAGCGTGCGCATCACGAATACCTGCCCCACCACCAGCGCGGGCAGCGCATACCAGTAGACCCGATGCACCCTCTTCATCACGATCAGGTCCCGCACCACGCCCAGCAGGATCAGCGCATCCACTCCGGAGTAAAACCACACAAATGCGAAAGTCTGATTCGGCATCCGGCCCCACGCCGCGGCCGTCAGTGCGCACGTCGCAATCAGCATCAGCCTGCGGTGCATCTCCGGCTTCCTGCGCCAGTTCACCGCCAGCCAGAAAAACACAGTGAAACACGTAATATCCCAGAACGGAACGATCAGAAATCCCGCAGGACCTGCCACATCCGCGGGCTCAAACCGCATATCGAAGCGTCGCATCACGATCGCCGTCGCAATCCCCACCACCGTCATCGCCACGGCCAGCCCCGCCCCGAACCACCCCAGCCTGCGATGGATCGGCACATTGCGCGACCGCACCAGACCCGACTGCACGATGAAGAACGCCACCCACGCCGAGAATAGCGTCCCGTGCACCCACAACAGCCACGGCCGCGGCGGTGCGGCATGGATCAGATTTTGATTAACGGTATGGCTGAAGCCATAGATCACCACCGCCGCGATCAGCAGCGACATGAAGAAATAGAAGTATTGCCCCACCGCGCTCGCCGCTCTGCTCCAGTTGGAGACGCTCGCGGAGGCCCGTGCTGACGTAGCCATAGAACCTCGCTCGGGGGAGCCTGGTTTTGAATGCGTTGCGCAATCGTAGCAGGCCGCCGCCCAGGATCAGCGAGCTTTACCCACCAAAAAGCCGGCTGCCCGCTCAGTCTTCCGCCTTCCACTGAAAGCACAGCCCGTATCCATCCGGATCCTGCACCGACATCTGCTTCATCCCATACGGCGCAACTTTGGGCGGCCTCACTGCCACGCCTTTGTCGCGTAACTCCTCATACGCCCCGTCCACGTCAGGGCATCCGAAAAACAAGCCCGTGTCGCCATGCGCCGCGACGCGCGCTCGATCCGCAGGCACCGGCCGCTCGTTGTCGAATTCATACGCCGTATTCAGCATGATCTCCGCCGTTCCCAGGCGGAGCAGGCACCAGTGGAACTTGTCCGCCCCCATCACCGGCGAAGTCGTCACCACCTCAAAACCCAGCACATCGCGGTAGAACTTCACCGCCGTCGGCATGTCGTACACCTGCAGCAGCGGGCACACGCCCCGCACATCGATCGCCATCCCTCACCTCACGAATAGCAACCAGCATAGCCTCAGAGGCCCGCCTCAGTTGTGCCTCTGCTCCCAGCTCCCAGCTCTTAGCTCTTAAGCTCCCGGCTCCTGGCTCCGAGCTACCGGCTTCTTCTCCAGCGTCTCTTCCTCCATCAGCCATCGCCGCAGCTGCAGAATGTCATTCGCCCGCGCAATCCCAATCGGCTTATGCAGCGGCCCGCCCTGGACCACCACGACATTCTCCGTGTCCTTCCGTAGCATCTCGCGATGCACCTGATCCACCAGATCGTCTGGATGCGCCAGCACATAATCGTGCCGCGCCAGCTCCCGCATCTTCAGCGGATGCTCCGCAGAATCCGTCCGCAGCAGATCGTGCGGCTCCACAATCCCCACCAGCGCTCCCGCTTTGTCCACCACCGGGATCAGCGCCACATTCCCCGGCACAAACGTAGCCAGCACCGTGCGCAGCTCGTCGTCGGCCTGAAACACCGTGAACTGTTTGTGCATCACCTGCCTGATCCTCGCCCGCATTAGCATCGGCGCCGAGTAATCCTGCAGCACAATCAGTCCCCGCTTCACCAGCTTCACCGTCATGATCGATTCCCGGCTGCACAGCCGCACAAAACCGTCGGACACCATCACGGCCACGATCAGCGGGAGCAGCGCGTTCGGATTGTGGCTCAGTTCGAACAGGAACACGATGCTCGTCAGCGGCGCGCGCGCAATCCCTCCGAACACCGCCGCCATCGCCACCAGCGCGTAAAACGCGGGATCACCCACCAGCGATGGAAACAAATGATGCATCCCGATCGCGTACGTCGCGCCCAGTCCGCCGCCTACCACCAGCGACGGCGCAAACACGCCCCCCGTCGTTCCCGATCCCAGCGAAATCACCAGCGCCCAGAACTTCGCTATCGAAATCCCCACCAGATGCCCCGTCGTCAGCCGATCGTTCAGCATGTCGCGGATCGTGTCGTAGCTGGTCCCGAACACCTCCGGGTAAAAGTATCCAATCCCGCCCAGGATGAAAGCGCCAATCACCGGCGACCAAATCAACGCGTGCTTGATTGGCAGATCGTCGAAGAAATTCTCCAGCCACGCCAGCACCCGAATCATGATCACGCCGACGATGCCCATCAAAATCCCCAGCACCGCAAACAGCCACAGCTCCGTCATGCTGGTCAGCCGGAACGCCGGCGTGGAAAACAGCGGCGCCCATCCCGCAAAGTGAATCCGCACTCCCGTCGCTACCGCCGCCGCAAACGCGACCGGAATAAACGAGCGCGCCCGCAGTTCGAACAGCAACAACTCCACCGCCACCAGAATTCCCGCCATCGGCGCGGTAAATGTTGCCGCCATTCCCGCCGCTGCGCCCGCCGCCAGCAGCACGCGCCGGTAGTACGGCGTCAGCCCCACCGCCTGTCCGAACAGCGATCCAATTGCTGCGCCGGTTTGGATGATCGGCCCTTCCGCCCCGAACGGTCCGCCCGTCCCAATCGCAAACGCCGTCGCCAGCGGCTTCAGAATCGCCACGCGAATCCGCATCCGGCTCTTCCCGAACAGCACCGACTCCATGGCCTCCGGAATCCCGTGCCCCTTCAGCGTGGGCTCCCAAAAATAAATCATGATGCCCACCAGCAACCCGCCAATCGGCGGAATCAGGATCACCCATAGCCCCAGATGGTTATGCGCGGGACTGGTGATCGCGAAGGAGAACTTCCCGTAGAAAAACAAATTCGTGAAGAAGTGAATCAGCTCCAGCAGTCCCTGCGCCACCAGGCCCGCGACAAACCCCACCCCCAGCGCGTACGCGCAAATCCGAATAACCTCGGGCTCCAGCGCGATCCCAAACTGCCCCTTCTTGTTCGATTGCGACTCCGGAGTCGCAGCAATCTCGGGAATTGGAAATTCAGCCATTCTGCCCCCTGCGCCGCGTCCGCGAGTCGTTCTCGCCGCTGGTGGGCTCTCGTTTCAGCTGCGGCCGCGTCAGAAATCCCGCTTTCACCCGTCGCACTTCCTCGTGGTGTAGCTCTGTCAACGTTGACAGAATCTCTTTGCCCCGCGCTGTCAGCGTCACCACCACCTGCCGCCGATCGGTCGTGCTCGCCCGCCGCCGTACCAGCCCGCTCTCCGCCGCGCGCTCCACCAAACCCACCACGGAGTTATTGCGCTCCTGCAAAAATTCCGCCAAATCCGAAATCGTCGCCCGCCCGTCGTCCGTAAATCCCGCGATGCCCAGCATCAGCTGATGCTGCTGCGGAGTCACGCCACACGCCCGCGCCGCTTTCTCGCTGAACCGCAGGAAACGCCGCAGGTTATACCGGAACCACGCCAGGTCCTGCATCGTCTCCTTCTCTTTCCGTTCAGGCTTCGCCTTTTTCTTCCCCATGAACCTGTTTTGCCTTTCGCCTCAATGTCTGCTGCTCCCTGCCAGCCAGTCGCTCCCGGCTCCCAGCTCCCAGCCCCGGCTGCCTTTACATCGCACCGCGATCTATTTTACATCGTATTGCGATCTTTCTCCACACCCAGCGGAATGCCTCCTCTCTTACGGCGCGCAACGCGCAGATTTTCATGGGACGAGCACGGCCCGGCGGGAACCGCTTAGCCTTTGCTCAACAGAGAACCTCGGATGGGAAAAACAAAAACGCGCGAGCCGAAACCCCTACTTCGGCATGCCCGCGGCCAACCATTTCTCAAACACA
The DNA here is from genome assembly GCA_050011735.1 of Acidobacteriaceae bacterium. Taxonomy (GTDB): domain Bacteria; phylum Acidobacteriota; class Terriglobia; order Terriglobales; family Acidobacteriaceae; genus Palsa-343. Next base: position 5,817 of record JBEKIN010000195.1, read on the forward strand.
GCCACCTGCGCCGCCGGCCACCCGCCGTCGCACGGCATCCCGCCTGACTTCAGTTCCTGCAGGATCGGCGTCGCATGCTTCCTCACATCCTCGTACGACCACAGATCGAACGCCCCGATCATCGCATCGCGATCCATGGGCCGGAACAACTTCTTAATGTCCTGCTCGAAACTCAGTGCATCTCCAGAACCTGATACTTCTCCTGTCATGCGTCCTCCTCAAGCCAGCCGTTTCAGGATTACACCGCAGAACCAGAATCCTGGTCAACGCGATTCACCGCCCCGCAACCAACGCCGCCCCGAATCTGCATCGCACCCGATTTCCCCGCCATCTATCCTTGCAGCACCAGGAGACCCCATGCAGATCACCGGCAACACCATCCTCATCACCGGCGGCAGTTCCGGCATCGGCCGCGCCCTTGCCGAAGCCCTCCACAAAGAAGGTAATCAGCTCATCGTTGCCGGACGCCGCAAATCCCTCCTCGATGAAGTTACCGCCGCCAATCCCGGCATGAAGTCCGCCGTCCTCGACGTGCAGAATCTCGACTCTCTCCCCGCCTTTGCCGCCCAAATCGCCAGCCAGTATCCCTCCCTCAACATCCTCATCAATAACGCCGGCATCATGAACAACGAAACCCTCAACGACCCCTCTGATGACTTCTCTATCGTCGAGGACATCGTCACCACTAACCTCCTCGCGCCTCTGCGCCTCACCGCCGCTCTGCTGCCTCACCTCAAAAAGCAGCCCCACGCCGCCGTCATCACCGTCTCCTCCGGCCTCGCCTTCATGCCTCTCGCCATGACCCCCACTTATTGCGCCACCAAAGCCGCCATCCATTCCTGGACCCAGTCCCTCCGCTATCAGCTCCGCGAAACCAGAGTCGAAGTCCTCGAACTCATCCCTCCATACGTCCAAACCGAGCTCCAGGGGCCCCACCAGCTGCAGGACCCCCGTGCCATGCCCCTCGCCGACTTCATCGCCGAAGTCATGCAAATCCTCCGCACCCAGCCCAACGCCAAGGAAATCCTCGTCCAGCGCGTCTACCCCCTCCGCTTCGCCGCCGAAAAAGGCCAGGCCGCGTTCGATGAATTCTTCACCGCCCTCAACGACCGCATGCACTGAACCCTTGAGCCACCAACATGGGCCGCCTGAACCCTCTGCGCATCCCGACTCACCCGCCGTCCGTCTATGCTGGTAACGGTGATGGGCGCCAGCGGCCGCGCGCTCAGGCACGGTCGGAGAAGCACATCAGGTCATTCTTCTTTCGCGGCAAACACCCGGCTGGCACGGGAATTCAGCCTCGCCGTCGGCGACGGCCTCACCTTCCTGCAACCATCCTGATTGGTGCGCTCGCTGCCGCTATAACCTCCAGCTGCGGCGTCGTGTTCGCCGGCCCGCCGCCGGCCCTCAGAATCGTGAAGGTCACCGACCTCGGCCCCATCCCACAAAATCCAGACATCCTGGGGCGCGATGGCGGATACAGCGCGCTGTTTCAGGGCCGCTCCGTCTGGCTCTATGGAGACACCTTCCTTGCCCAGCCCAATGCCCAGAACTTCACCCTGATCAGCGATTCCTGGTCGTATACCACCAGCCTCAACGCGCAGAATGGCATCTCCGGATTTCAGGAGCGCCTCGATGCCGCCGGCGCGCCCACCATGATCCTCCCTGAAACCCCGGCCGAGCAGGCTTTCAATGCCGCTCACAACACCAACAATTGCCAGGCAGCCCCCTGCGGAGCCAGATGGGCGCTTTGGCCCGCATCCATCGCTGTCGATCCCGCCTCCGGCAATGCCCTGGTCTTCTACGGACTCGTCTACTCTCTCCCCGGCAGCTTCAACTTCCAGGGCCTCGGAAGTTCCGTCGCCACCTGGCAGAGCTTCACCGCACTGCCGCAACGTCCCACCATTAGCCCTCCCGTTGTGCCCGCCCACCCCGATCTCCTCTTCGGCCAGAATGAGCCGAGCTTCGGGTCGGCCAGCCTCATCAGCGGAGGATTGCTCTACGTCTACGGCTGCGGAATTCCCTCCAGCGGAACCGACAAGGGCTGCAGACTCGGCCGCGTCAACCCGACCGGCGCGCTTAATCGTAGTGCGTGGACGTATTACGCCGGCAACGGCCAGTGGTCACCCCAAATCGGCGACGCCGTCTCCGTCTTTACCGGCGACAACATCCTCAGCGTTGCGTGGAACAGCTACCTGCAGCAATACGTCGCCGTCTACAGCGCGGTGTTTTCTCAGAACGTCATGATGCGCACCGCGCCCAATCCCGAAGGCCTCTGGTCGGCGGAGCTCGTGGCCTTTGTCGCGATGCAGCCCTCTTCGGGCAATGTGTACGACGCGCATGCGCATCCCGAGTACGACGTCAATGGCGGCCAGACCATCTACGTCACCTACTCGCGCTCCACCCCCGCGCCTTTCACCAGCCAGGTCCGGCTGGTTTCTGTTCAACTCGCCGCCGCCAGCACGCAACCTTAAAGCCCCCCGCGACATCTCCAACTTTGCCTGTAACAGCTTCTTGCTAAACTGCGGGGAAACCCGCCTGGTTCATGGAGACGTTAAAGGGAGACTTCTCGCACCATGCCGTCTTTTCGCTCGCCCCTCCGCCGCTTTGCCGTCCTTCTG
>JBEKIN010000196.1:0-8427 GCA_050011735.1 Acidobacteriaceae bacterium
CTCGAACAATACCGGCGCGCCCTCCTCAACCTTCCCGGCGGAACGCCCACCACCTACGCCATCACCACCGGCACCGCGCTCGTGCCCGTCACGCAGTGGCAACTCGCCATCTACGCCGAAGACACCGTGAAGCTCAGCCGTCGCCTCTCCCTCTCCGGCGGCCTCCGCTACGCGCTCCAAACCTCACCCACGAGCTACGCCAACTTCGCCCCCCGCGCCGGACTCGCCTGGGCCATCGACAAGCGTTCCAAAACCGTCGTCCACCTGCACGCCGGACTCTTCTCCTCCGTCATCCCCGAAGCCGTCGCTACCGAAGACGACCGGCTCAACGGCACGCGCCAGACCGAGTCCCTCATCTACTCGCCGTCCTTCACCACGCCCCTCGTTCCCACCGCTCAATCGCTCGCCGTCAACACCATCCGCTCCACGCCCTCATCCCTGCCCCAGGTCCCCTCCTTCCAGAGCGGCCTCGGCATCGAGCACGATTTCCCCCATCACTGGCACGCCCAGGCCAACTTCTACTCCGGCGAGTCGTGGGATCAAACCCGCTCCCGCAACATCAACGCGCCCGAACTCGCCAGCACCAACAACACGCCACCCAACCTGGCCGCAGCCCTCGCAGCGCCCCGCCCCCTCGCCCCCAACGAAAACATCTTCCAGTTCCAGTCCATCGGCCACCTCAGCGGCAAAGTCGTCTTCCTCGGACTCGACCAGCACAGCTACAAGCGCTTCGCGTTTTTCCTCGGCTATCTCAACTTCAACTTCACAACGGACACCCCCGCCAACGCCGGGTTCGCCCAATCCGCCTACAGCAACAAGGGAGAAGCCGCCGCCCCCGACTGGCAAGCTCGCCAGCGCCTCTTCTTCTTCGGCAATTACAACCTCCCTGAAAAAGTCACCCTCTCCGCCCAAATGGACGCCCAATCCGGAGCCCCGTACAACGTCACCACCGGCACCGACGACAACGGCGACGGCGTCTTCAACGACCGCCCCAGCTATGCCAGCGCTCCGGGCCCCGGCGTCTACTCCACGCGCTACGGCCTGCTCTCCACCAACACCATCAACGGCGACGTCCCCCGCAATATCGGCGCCATGCCCGCGCTCATCCATCTCGACACCAATCTGAGCCGCGCCTGGAAAATCGGCCACAGCAAGACCGACACCGCCCGCACCCTCACCTTCAACGCGCGCAGCGCCAACCTTCTCAACCACACCAACGCCACCGCGGTCTCGACCATCGTCTCCTCGCCCGACTTCTCCCAAACCATCGCCGCCGAAAGCGCCCGCCGCCTCGAACTCGGCGTTCGCTTCGCCTTCTGACTTGAACCCGATCCAAACTCCGAAAGGATCCCCACCCATGCTGCCCCGCAAAGCCCTCATCGCCGCACTAGCCCTGTTCCCCATAGCCCTCGCCGCGCAAACAGCACCCGCAACAACCCTCCCCCTGGCAGGCGTCTACTACCGCTACTGGCCCGAGCAAATCGTCCAGTGGGTTGGCCCCGAGCTCCCCTACACCATGATCGTCCTCAGCCTCGACGACCGCGGCAAGCAGCCCATCTACGACGTCCAGCTCATCCCGCGCCCCGCCGCCGCGCCCGTCCACTACACCAACTCCGCTGAAGAACTGGCCATCATTCAGGCCACCGGCCAGGAAGTCCACCAGGTCGCCATGCAGTTCGACGCTCCCTCCGATCCCGCCAACGGCGCGCAGTACCAGCTCCGCTTCAACACCGAAAAAGGCACGCCCGTCGTCTGGCAATTCGTCCTCGGCACCGACGTCTCCGAGCAGGGCAGCGGCCTCTCCCCCGTCCCCGCGCCCATCCCCATCCTTATGTATCGTGAGCAGGGCGGACTCGCCGGCCAGGGCACCGCCCTCCAGATCGGCGGCGTCACCTCCACCGCCGACGTCTGGAAAGAAATCGCGCAGCCCCCCTACTTCGTCCCCTACCGCGGCGCGCTCTCCACCGGCGTCCACATCCTCACCTTCGCCCCCGTCGACACCGCCTGGAAATCCACCGCCGACTCCCTCACCGACTCCCGCGGCCGCTCGCTCTCCATCGCCACCACCGCCGACTCCACCACCATGACCGACAAATCCCTCGCCGTCTCCGCCTCCTACACCCTCGCCCCCTCAGGACCCGGCCCGACCGGAGCCGTCACCCGCGTCACCTTCTCCCCCAACGGAGTCAAAGGCAACCACTCCATCACCCTCGATTTCACGCCCGCCCTCGCCCCCGGCGGCCAAAGCAGCTTCGACGTCATCGTCGGCAAGAAGACGAAGATCGCCGCCGGCTCCGTCCAGACCACCACCGGTCCCAACGTGACGGAATCCTGGACCTTCACCACCCCCGACACCCTCAAGAACTTATCAGCGAAAGCAACCGCCTCCCTCCAACCCTGAAGCACGACCCACAGCGGCGGACCGTCGCATCGGTGCCGTTAACGCCGCTTATCTGTGCGAGGGAACTACCTCCCGGGACCACCACGATGAGGTTCGTATCAGGGCCCGACTTTCAGTCGGGCCGTAACAGCCCAAAATAGATCGGGCTTCAGCCCCTGCGGCTCTCTTTCGTAACGCCTCCGCGCCAGGGTCCGGCTTTCGATCGGGCCAAAACGTCGCAAAATAACTGTGTCCCGCCCACATGGCAATACCCACCCGCAATTCCGAGCACGAAAACATCGTGAGGCCCTCTCGCACCTTCTTTGTCACAACAAAAACCCACGCGGGCACGGGCCTCCTGCAGTCACGCCAAAACGCAACCTTACTGGTCGATGTCCTGCATCAGGGCCCGACTTCAGTCGGGCCGTAACAGCCCAAATAGATCGGGCTTCAGCCCCTGCGGGCTTTTCCTTCCCGCCGACCCCTTCGCAATTGCCTCTCGGGATCACCGCCATGAAGTTCGTATCAGCTGCCCGAGATCGCCGCGACGAGGTTCGTATCAGGGCCCGGCTTCAGTCGTGCCATAAAATAGCCGCGCGCAGCACCTTCCTTGGTTCGGTCGCGTCAGCATGCCAGTTCCTGGCACGCCGCCGCGACCGAACCCCCCGCCTTCCGCCCAAAATCTCCCAAAATCCCCCAAACCCCCAAATGTGGAAAATTTGTCAAGAGGCGGCCCCAAAATCCAAAGTAATAACATCACATAACACGCCACTTACACCCTTATACCCTCAAAGATACTTGGCCGGTTTACTCTCTCCATGTGATATTCTGAACTTATAGAGTAAGAAAAGAAAAAGCCCGCCACCGGCGGGCTTTTCTGTTTCGGAGAGGAGAGAGCCCATGCCGCGAACCGCAACCCATACCAGCCTCGCACACGGCTGTCATGCCAGGGCAGGAATCAGCCCCGCAGCGCAGCGGCCTGTCCTCGAGACGGGCATTTCCTGCACTCTGCCCCCTGGTTTTCTGTACGCTGATCGCTTTTTCTGTGCCCTGCGCCCTGAGCCCTGTGCCCTGCACTCGGCCGCCTCTGTAACAAACTCGACCGTTTCTGTAGCAAACCCGGACGTCTCTGTAACAAACACAGCCGAGTCGCAACTAACTTCTTTTCAATTATCTGCACCCGGAGGGCCTCAGGTCGCAGGAACCAACACGCCTGGTTTCATACACTTAACAAAAACATAAGGGGGTAGGGGGGACCCCAGCGCTACACTGGCAAAAGATGGTTTTCGTTCTCGACAACTACGATTCCTTCACCTTCAACCTCGTCCAGTACATCGGTGAACTCGGCGCTGACGTTGTCGTCCGCCGCAATGACGAGCTCACGCCCGAAGAAGTTGAATCCCTGGCACCCGAGCGCATCGTCCTTTCGCCTGGTCCCTGTACGCCGCACGAAGCCGGCATCTCCATCGGCCTCATCCGCCACATGTCCGGCAAAGTTCCTATCCTCGGCGTTTGCCTCGGCCATCAGGCCATCGGCGCAGCCTTCGGTGGAAAGGTCATTCGTGCCCCCAAGCTCATGCACGGTAAAACCAGCGAGATCGACCACGACGGCCGCACGATTTTTGCCGGACTCAACTCGCCCATGACCTGCACCCGCTATCACTCGCTCATCGTCGAGGAGAAAAGCCTGCCCGCCGAACTCGAAATTTCCGCCCGTGCCGCCGACGGCACCATCATGGGCCTGCGCCACCACGACCTTCCGGTTGAGGGTGTTCAGTTCCATCCGGAATCCGTCCTCACCACCGACGGCAAGCGCCTCATCCAGAATTTCCTGAACCTGCAATGAAGTCTCTCGCCGCCATCCTGCCGCTCGCCGCGGCCTGCCTCGTCGCCAGCGCCGCCGCTCAACAACCGAATCCGCCAGCTCCGCCGCCGGCGAGTCAGAATCAAACCGCGCCACCGGCCCAGACTCAGCCGTCCGCGCAGCAACAACCCGATTCGTTGTCGACGGTGTTGACCGAATCGGCGCAACCACTCAATCCGCCGAACCCGCAACCCTCCATCGCCACCGTTTCTCTCGAAGGCGTCTCGCTCACCGGCTCCATTTCCGTCGAAGAGGGCCGCGGCATTATCGGCAACAACGGCGCCGTCACCGCCGGAGACAAAACCGCCCACGTCACCCTAACTCGCGGCGGCAGCCTCAGCGTCTGCGCCTCCACAAAGATTCATCTCTCCACTGACAACACCATTTCCGGTGGCGGTCTCATGATCGCCATCGACCACGGCGCGCTCGAAGCCCATTACCTTCCTGGCCAGTATTCCGACGTCCTGCTCACGCCCGACCTCCGCATCCTCATCTCGCCACCAGGCCAGGTCGACCTCAGCCTCCGCGTCAACAATCAGGGCGACACCTGCGTTGACAATCGTGGCGACCACGCTCCCTACGTCCTCGCCAGCAGTCTTTTCGAGGGCGGCGCTTACCGCGTCCAGCCCAACCAGCGTGTCCTCTTTTTGCGCGGCAGCCTCCAGCAGGTCGTCGACAACGAAAAGGAATCCTGCGGTTGCCCGCCACCCGCACCAATTCCAACCCCGACGTCGATTGCCGGCATCGGCGGTGTGGGAACGACCCTCCGCTCCAGCGATCAGGCTGCGCCTCCACCTGCCACTGCCGCAGCGCAAAACCCATTTCCTCTCGCCGAAAGCGAAGGATTGCAGCCGCCGCCCGCGCCGCCCAGCACTCCCGTCGTTCCTCCCGGAGAAGCCCACGCCCAGATCACCGCTCCGCTGGCTTACAACGGCGAAAACCCAGATCCTCTTCCGCCGCCTCCCGCTGCTCCGCCATCGGCTCCGGCCGCGCATCCAGCCTGCAACGACCCGCTTTTCCCCGGTGTGGTCTGCGATTCCACCAAGTCTCCAGCCGGCGCAGCCCCAGCCTCGAAACCCGCCTGCGGCGACCCCTTATATCCGGGCCTTGTCTGCGACTCAGACTCATCGGCCACTCCGCCATCGTCACAGCCGGCAAATGCTCAATCTGCTCCCGCGAAGCCAAAGAAACCCTCCCACGGAATCGGTCATTTCTTCCGCAAGCTCTTCGGCCGCTCCTGAGCGTGACAAGGCAGGCCGACTTGTTCAGTGCGGTTGGGTTGCGGCGGCATAGACGGCTCTGGCGATCTCGGCAATGACGTGCTCGCGGACCGCAGAGGGTGCCGACGAATCGGCGACGAGAATCGCGATCGCCAGCCTTTGCCCATTGGGCAGGGTGATGAGGGCGATGTCGTTGGTGGCGTTGGTGAAGTTTCGTCCCGTGCCCGAGGTTCCTGTTTTGCCGGCGACGACGGTATCGGGCGGGAGCAGGGCTTTGATGCGTTTGTCGCCGGTGTGGGATGCGGCCATCCAGCCGAGGAGCAGTTGCGTGTGTTCGGGTGAGAGCGGCGAGCCATCGGCGAGCCGGCGCAGCAGCGCAACCAGGGCGCGGGGCTGAGCGGAGTCGCGATCTTCCAGTTTCACGTCGCGGCCGAGGGTCTGCTCCGTATCGACTATGTGAATGCCGTCGATGCCGAGACTGCGGACGTAAGTATCGGCTGAAGCTGGTCCTCCGAGAACGCGGAGAAGAATATCCGACGCCACACCGTCGCTCTCCTCGACCGCAAGCCGCATTAACTCGTTCATCGGGACATCAGCGTTGCCGTGCGGGTGAGCGTCGCGTAGCGGACTGTATTGGTCGGGCGAGATGAGATCCGAGGGCAGAAAGCGGATGTTTTGGTCCAGGCGGCAGCGGCCCTGCTCGACCGCATGCAGCGCGGCCATCACAATGGGCAGCTTGTAAACAGACTGCATAGGGAACGAGTCAGCAGCGTGCAGATTGCAGTCGAGTGCGCGGCCAGGCAGCGAACAAGCCACTCCAACACGGCCATGAGCCTGCGCGGCGATCCGGGCAATGTCCCTGGAGAGCTGGGCGTGAGCGGCGATCGAGAAGGCGAGAGAGAAGGAGAGGACAAGGCGGGCGGCCATTGCCAGCGATTCTAGCGGAGAAGCGCCGTTGAGTTACGCGATGTACCATTCGCATTGAATTCGCTTCCCCTTCCCCGTAAACTTGCTATACGGGCTATTTATGCTCAGGCTCACCAAAAAAGCCGACTACGGCCTCATGGCGCTCAAGTTCCTCGCCGAGCACCCCGACGAGGCATCGCTCAGCGCAAGGGATATCGCCGAGGCCTACCATATCCCGCCGCAGCTGCTGGCGAAGATCCTCCAGCGCCTGGCAAAGGTGGGCATCCTGCGCTCCCATGCCGGCATGAGCGGCGGCTACACCCTGCTCAAGAGCCCACGCGAAATCTCCGCCTTTGAAGTCATCCACGCCATCGACGGCCCGCTCTTCATCACCTCCTGCGGACCCAGCCACGACGGGTGCGACCTCACCGACTCCTGCACCATTAAGGAGCCTCTGGCGCGCGTCAACGACAGTATCTCCGGCCTGCTTCGCAGCATCAGCATCGCCGATCTTGCCGAACCCAGTGCCGACGCTGCCGTCAGAACCAAACGCAGCGCGGACCTGGTCACCATCCAGCTATAAGCTCGAAGCAGGCGGTTCGCCGATGAAGCTCCCCATCTATATGGATAATCACGCCACCACGCGGCTCGACCCTCGCGTGCTCGCGGCGATGATGCCGTACCTCACCGACGCCTATGGCAACGCTGCCAGCCGCAGCCACTCCTTTGGCTGGACCGCCGAGCAGGCCGTCGAAACCGCGCGTGCCCAGGTGGCGAAGCTCATCGGCGCCTCCGCTCGCGAGATCGTCTTCACCTCCGGCGCCACCGAAAGCGACAACCTCGCCATCACCGGTGCGGTCCAGGCCCATGGCGGCCAAGGCCACGTCGTCACCCAGGCCACTGAGCACAAAGCCGTCCTCGATACCTGTGCCTGGCTCGAAAAACAGGGCTCCCGTGTCACATACTTGCCCGTCGATCCGGAAGGCCGCGTCAGCCTCGACGATCTCCGCCGCGCGCTCGAAGAAAAGCCCATCCTCGTCACCGTTCTCTTCGCCAACAACGAAATCGGCACCCTTCAGCCCATCGACGAGATCGGCGCGCTTTGTCGCGAGTGCGGCGTCCTCTTCCATACCGACGCGGCTCAGGCCGTGGGCAAGATCCCCGTCGACGTCAACCGGAGCAACATCGACCTGCTCTCCATCTCCGGCCACAAGATTTACGGCCCCAAAGGGATCGGCGCGCTCTACGTCCGCCGCCACAATCCCCGCGTCGAACTCGCCGAACAGATGCACGGCGGGGGCCACGAACGCGGTATGCGCTCCGGCACGCTCAACGTCCCCGGCATCGTCGGCCTCGGCGCAGCCTGCGAACTAGCCGCCTCTGAACTGGAAGCGGAAGCCGCCCGTCTCACCGCGCTACGCGACCGCCTGCAGGCGAAGTTGCTTGCCGAACTCAACCATGTCCGCGTCAACGGCTCCCAGCAGCATCGCCTCCCCGGCAATCTCAACATGACCTTCGAGCACGTCGACAGCGAAACGCTCATGATGGGAGTGAAAGAAGTGGCGCTCTCCAGCGGCTCGGCCTGCACTTCAGCGAAGATTGAGCCCTCGCACGTGCTGCGTGCCCTGGGCCTCGGCGAAGAAGCCGCCCACAGCTCCATCCGCTTCGGCCTCGGCCGCTTCAACACCGAAGAGGAAGTCGATTACCTCGCCGAGCGCCTCATCGACGTCGTCCACAAGCTGCGCGAACTCTCGCCGGAATACGCCGAATTCACCTGACGCATCAGGGTTAAAATGGCAGACGAAACCTAATCTTCGGGAGCCATCATGAACAGAAAGCCGATGAGCTGGTTAGGAATCGCGATCCTGTTCCTGTTCATGGTCGCGTGCTACCTGGGATTTAGTGTGCTTTTCTCGCCGTTGCGCTACCAGATGAGTTCGATCCACTCCGTTTTCTGGACATTCGCTGCGCCCTGGTCGATTGCCGCCCTTGCGCTGCTCGCATTGGCTGTGCGATTCCTCCCGAGCCTGATGATCCGCCTGCGCCGCCAGTCGCCG
>JBEKIN010000197.1:0-8424 GCA_050011735.1 Acidobacteriaceae bacterium
CCTTCCCCGTTCTGCCATACACGTCGCGGATTACGATGCCGCTCTCAATGAACCGATCGTGAGCTTCGGCCGCAAGCCGATTGCGCTCGTGCTCGGCCAGGGCAAGATCGAGCGCGCGATCGATGGCCTCGGTCTCGGTGGAGGCGCGCAGCACCTTACGCACCCGGCTGATCTTTACCGCATCCAGCCGGAAGTGTTTGTGCGTAACCCGGCTCTTTACGCTGGCCATGGAACTCCTCCGGTTCCAAGTTTAGCATGCATGTGTACAAATTGAGATTCTGTGAACATCGATGAAGCCAGCCTGCCCCGGCAATGACGGTCCGGCTGCCCTTTGCCCGCCCTGAGAAACATCGCAGGATCTCGCCCTTAAAGAAGCCCCAGCCGCAGATACTCGTCGTTGACCACCCGGTAACACTCGCAGGCGGCCTTCACCAGTCCCGCGTGATCCTGAATCGTCACCCGGCCGCGCTTGTATTCGATGTATCCCGCCTTCTTCAGCACCCCGGCCGCCACACTGATCGAGCTGCGCCGCGTACCCAGCATCATCGCCAGCATGTCCTGGGTCACCGGAGCGTGGCCTGCCCCCAGCCTGTCATCGCACATCAGGATCCAGCGAGCCAGACGCTCCGGCAGCTCGTGCACTCGATTGCACGCGGCGGTTTGGGCGGTCTGTACCAGCAGCGAATGCACGCTGCGCAAAAGGCAGAGGCGCAGCTGCGACGACGACTCAAAATGCTCCTGCAGAATTTTGGCTTTGATGCGGTAACCGTGCCCCCCGATCGCCATGAAGCATCGGTTCGGCGTGTGAGTCGCGCCCAACAACGCGGCGATGCCCACAAATCCGTCGCGGCCGATTCTTCCTGCCTCCACCGTGGCTCCGCTGGCCATGGTCACCACCATCGAGCAAATACCGTCCTCCAGAAAGTACACGGTATCCACTCGTCCCCCGGCATCGTTGAGGGCTCGATTCACGGGTAAGTCGACAGGCGTCAGATGCGGAGCCAGTTGCTCGATCAAATCCGCCGGCAACGAGGCCAGCACTCGATTTCTATAAGACCTCCGGGCAAAAGTTGTAGCCACACACGACCTCCTTCGGTACATCCGGGTCACTGTGAACCACACCTGATGCGCCAAGGGATCGGCGCCAGCACCCTGACATCAGGGCACCGGAACTGCGTATTGGAGATGCAGCGAGATCATACGCTCCTTCCCGTAACACTAGAGGCAATGTCATTAAGGGAAGTACTCCAAAGTAATGTAGCCGGGCACAAGTGAACCAAAAGCCTTGCTCGATTCATGAAAGGCACGATGTTAACTTGCGCGCGCGACGCGCTGCGCTGAACCAGCGGCGCCCGCTTAAGGCGTCAAAGTAAAATAATGTCTGATCGTCACCGGATGTGAGTAGGACTGTCTGTCGCCTGTCGAACTTAAGAGGCGACCGTCGCCTGTCGAACTTAAGAGGCGTCTGTCGCCTGTCGAACTTAAGAGGCAACACACCTGGACCCGCCAGAGTCGCATTCAGGCGAACCGTCACGCAAGCACGACTACACTACCAGCGATTGCGGGCGCGCTCCCTCGCCTGAATACGCGCCATCTATGACGGCCGGAGCATCGGTTCAGTGTCGAGATGGAGCGTCCAGCTTCAGTCAGCACTGTCAGGGAACACGCGCGGCGGCCTGCAATGAGTCTTCCGCCATGGCGCGGACCGTCGCCGCTCAATACCCTGCGTCTCCGCGTGCTTGTCGATTGTGGAAACACGCGAATACCGGCGTTCGGGCGCTCATGGAGACTGCCAAAGGCAGCCGAATCGCGCTGACACCGGCCAGGTTCTGCGGCACGCAATGAAGCAGCTCCGTATCATGTTATCCACTGGGTTAACGGCTGACAATTTATTTTCTTTGTAACATCAGATAAGTAACCGGCTCCCTACCCATTACTTATAGGCACCAAACTTCGACATGTGTCGTAGTGTGGCATTTAAGCCCTTGACACCACCTCGATAGCCGCCCATACTCCGAACATCGAGGCCTGAAAGATCGGTCGCCTCCGCAAATTGTCTTCACCTTTACCCGTGCACCTGGACCTGGAACCGCACGCCGCCCTGGGCGGCGCTGATTAACTTGTTGGAAACACGCTGAAGGATCAGTTGAGAATAAGGTTAAGGACGCGGATCTCTCTGGCTGACCGCACACCTCCCCTCTTCCCATTTTCTGCCCCGAAAGCGGCGTGCGGTTCCGGGCCCCAATGTTAGTAACCGCTGAAGGGAGATTCCGATGGTGAACCCACTGCGCGAACCCAGGATGTGGCAAGCCCCTGCACTATTTATTGGAAGGTCGAGTCCTCACCTTTGATTCCTCTGTCCGCGCATCCGAGCCGGGGCGGAAACGCATGCACCACCCACCCTCATGTCCGGCAGACTGTCTGTTATGTTATTAACTTAATCAAGCCAGCGAAATAGGGTCGCTCTTCAGATTTTTTCCTCTTAGGTTCGATAGGCGATAGACGGCCCGTCTAACCTGCGGTGACTATTACTCATTCAATGCCCTGAAGCTCCGTGCAAGGTCCTCTGGCCCAGCGGAGCACGTCGCGCTCGCGAGCTGATCCACGCGCTCTTCAGGAAATCGGGGCATGGGCTCTGCTTCATTTCCTTCCTACGGGGCTCTGCTTCTTTCCCTTCCTACGGCAGCTGACGTCCTGGAAGCCTCGTCGCCCCCAGGAGCACGCTTCCGCTTTGGTCCATTGCAGGAGTGGTGAGGTTGCAACGAGCGGCACGCGATAAAGACGACCGGCCCCGGCTAAAACACGGTGTCATCTGAATTGAGCGCACCACAGCAGCCTGTGTTTCCAGGCTATGACCCTGGTTTCTCTTCATTCCGGAGGTAGGTATGCCCATCATCGTCGTTCTCGCCGTTGGCCTCGATTCCACCCTGCTGAGAACCCAGAATGCAGCCTGGACTTCCGCCGGTTACATCGTCAAACCCGCTGGCACCATCCGGGAGGCAATCGAATGCTTCAGAGACGGTGATTTCGATCTGGTGCTCCTCGGTCCTTCGATTCCCGCCGATGCGAGGCACGAATTCACCTTCCTCATCCGGGCTCTCGGTTCTCACGTGCCCGTGGCTCTCATCGCCCGATCCGCCGACGATTGCGACCCCTTCGCGGATGCCACCCTCAGGCACCACCCTGTGGATGGGATGCTCGCAGGCATGGCCGCACTGGTGGCGAACCGGCAGGAAGGCTGGCGATGAAGACCCTCCTGTACGCCCACCTCGAAGAACGAACCGCGCATGGCAGCGCGCTGCCCGCTTTCCAGCCCCCCGTCACGCCCTTGCCGCGCGTGGAGTGGGACGACCCGCGCTGGCTACCTTCCCGATCCGGAGAATTCTTCCGGGGCCTGCCCGATCGCGCCATGAATGAGCTTGCATCGCTGGCCGCATGGTTCAGCTGCCTGGGCAATACCGTTCTGTTCGCGGAAGAGCAACCGCCCCGCGCCGTCTTCCTCCTGCTGGAGGGGAGGGTCAAACTTTGCATGAACTCCATCGAAGGCCGGCGGCTCATCCTCGGCATCGTCGGGCCGGGAGTGGTTCTGGGCCTGGGTTCCGCGGTTTCCGGCAGCCCCCACGGTATCACCGCGGAAACCCATGGCCCCTGCGTGATCGCGTCGATCCATCTGCAGAGCTTTCTCGACTTCCTGCTCAGCCATCCGGTTGCCAGCCGGAATGCGGCCCGCCAGCTGAGCCTCGAAAACAGACGCAACTGCGATCAGCTGCGCACCGTCGGCCTTGCCTGGACTGCCGCCGCCAAGCTCTCCCGCCTCCTGCTGGAGTGGTGCGGCGAGGGCCGGCAAACCGACCGCGGCATCCGCTTTCTCTGCCCCCTCACCCACGAAGAGATTGGCGAGCACATCGGGGTATCCCGCGAAACCGTTACCCGCACCCTGCACGGCTTCCGGAACCGGAAACTCGTCGAGCAGCGCGGCTCGGCTCTCTTCGTCTCCGATCTCCGCGGCCTCGAGATCTTCGCTCATGCCTCTTTCCCTGACACCTCGCGCAGCCTCGCCCCGATTGGCCACCTGCAAACGAACCACTGGCCCTCCCCACGCGCCGCGCCCTGCGCCTCGATCCCTCCCGCCCGCTCGGAACCCGCTGCGGGGCAGCGTCACCTGGCCTGACACCGCCCCCGCCCGCCCTTACAACTCGTCGACCGCCTTCGCCGCTGCATTGATCGCCTCCGTGATTTTCGTGATCTGCTCCAGCGTCGCCTCCCGTGACAGCCGCGCCATCACCGCCCCGCGCAGATTCATGAACGCCCGGACGATTTCCGGCGACCGTCCCCGCTCGAAGCCCTTCCCCGCCTCATCCAGCCGCGCGAACAACTCCTCGACCCGCTCCTGGTTGGCCTTCAGATACTCGAGCCCCGCCGGCGTCACCGTGTAGACCTTCTTGTTGTCCGCCGAGGTCCATACGGAAGCGAGCCCCTCTTCTTCAAGCAGCGTCAGCGTTGGGTAAATCACCCCCGGGCTCGGCGAGTATCCGCCTGAAAGCCGCTGCTCCATCTTCTTCATCAGCTGGTACCCGTAGCTCGGCTCCTCCGAGAGCAGCTTCAGGATCACCAGCTTCAGGTCGCCCGCATCGAACAGCCGCTCCCGGCCACCGAATCCACGCTCGAACCGTCCGCGCCGGCCTCCGCCGAAGCCCGAATGCCTTCCTCGCCCCTCGAACTCGCTCTCCCGGCTGCCGCAAAATCCAGCCTCAAACCAGCTGCGCGAGCCCCGGTGTTCACAATGATGTCCTGCAAAGTGGCGTCTGCGGCCACCCCGATCTTCTTTTCTTTCAATTACTTGATCAAACATGTTCACTTCTCCTGCAGTCAATATATCGCAAGATATATCGTATGTCAACTCTAAAGATGTATCTTTTAGACGCCTTCACCGCCCCCCGCCCCTGCGAGTCCCCCTCCTCCCGATCCCCGCCTCAGGGATTGCGCGCTCTTTCCTCCTGCCTTGACAATCCGGCTCCATCGACCGTAGTCTCGCCGCACCAATCCCCCAACAACATTCCTCTCCGAAGGAGAAATCCTCATGCGCAAGCCCCTTTCCGTCGCCGCTGCCCTCCTGCTCCTGCTCGGCCTCACCGCCGGCGTCCGTCCCGCGACCGCCCAGGCAAAGTCCTCCGCCGACGAGGCCGCCATCAAAGCCCTCTACAACAAATTCAACGACGCCTTCAACAAAAAAGACGTCGACGGTATTATGTCCGTCTACGCCCCCGACGTCTTCGTCTTCGACGTCATCCCGCCCCGCGAATATTCCGGTTGGGAAGCCTACAAGAAAGACTGGCAGAGCGTCTTCAGCTCCTTCGCCGGCCCTGCCACCAACACCGTCTCCGACCTCAATATCACGGTCGTGGGTCCGGTGGCGTATGCGCACTACATCGATGACGGCACCATGACCGCGGCCGACGGCACCAAGTCGCATATGGTGGTTCGCTCCACCGATGTGTGGCGCAAGCAAAACGGCAAGTGGCTCATCGTCCAGGAACACAACTCCTTTCCCGTAGACCTCGCCACCGGCAAGGCCGACCCACTCTCCACGCCGTAGTCCTTCACCGGCCATTTCTCCAAAAACATCCAAACCCTGGCGCCTTTATCCTGTCACTCGCGACGTGCGGTCCAGGAGGAAGGCGCCCCCGAACGAATCCCACGCCCGCCGCGCGCATCCAACCCCAGTACCCTGTTGCCTGTACCCTGGTACCTGTTCCCTGCTCTTATGGCCATCATCCGCAACTGCCCATCCTGCGGCAAACCAAATCGCATCCCGGCCAGCCACCTCGCCGACACGGGACGATGCGGCGCCTGCAAAGCCTCGCTGCCGCCCATCGCCGAACCCATCGCGGTCGGCCCCGCCGAGTTCGACGAAGTTATCCGCGACAGCAAAGTTCCTGTGCTGGTCGATTTCTGGGCCGCCTGGTGCGGTCCCTGCCGGATGGCGGCGCCCCACGTTGCCCAAACCGCGCGCGACCTCGCCGGCCAGGCCGTTGTCCTCAAGGTCGATACCGAGCAGCACCCGCAACTCGCCGCCCGCTACAACGTCCAGGGCATCCCGAACTTCGCCGTCTTCTCGCACGGCAATCTTCAATTCCAGCAGGCCGGCCTGGTCGACGCAAACACCATGAAGAGCTGGCTCACCCGCGCCGCCTGAACCTCAGCGGCTTTCGCTATACGGCCAGAACCGCATCGTTCAGTCGCCGACAGGCTGCCAAAGCTCCACACGATTTCCTTCCGGATCCGTGATCCACCCAAACTTTCCGAAGTCATAGCTTTCGCGTTTTGGATCGACGGTCACACCTTCCTCGATCAAACGGTCCAGCACACCATCCAGGTCGTCCACCTGGAGATTCATCATGGCTTTCTGCGCCGGAGGGAAGTATGCATTGTCCTGTTTGAAAAGCGCGAAGATGACCTGAGGGCGTTGCGTCGGGGCAGGAAACGCGTAACTTCCCTCGCCCTTCACCAGACCGAGATGCCGCTCGTACCATTGATACAGAGCCTTTGGATCGTCCGTCCGCAAAAATATGCCGCCGAAGCCAGTAATCGAAGCCATGCAACCTCCTGTGAGAACAGTTTAGAAGACGGAAGATCGAGGCCTGCGCCCCGGCCTTTTGATCTATGTGCTCATGACTGCGCCAGCGGCCCTGGGTTCGACAGGGGCTTTGCGGCGCAGAACGGCCGCGGAGATCAGAGTAATGATAAGCCCGACGGGCAGCGGCTCCATGAAGGTGTAGGCCATGTTGACCAGGGGATTCTGGTAGAGCTGCTGCGAGCGCTCGATGGCAGCCACCCGCGCGGCGCTGGTGGCCGGGTCAAGTCCCAGGGACTGGACCTTGTGAATCTGCGCGGCGAAGTAGCTGTCCATGAAGTGGGGCATGAAGTTGAAGTAGACCACCTCCCACATCGCGACGTAGCAGACGCAGGTGATCAGGGTGATCAGGATGCCGCAGGCGAAGGCGCGCCCGAACGAAATTTGCCCGGCGAGCGTGTTGTCGCGGTAGCTGCGGATGCCGAAGTAGACCAGCAGGAACGACGCCACCATCGTGGTGTAGCCGAGAACCAGGCTGTGGCCGGAGCCGATCTTGTTGGCGACGAGAAGGTTGCCGCCCATCAGGACGGAGATCATGACGCCGGCGATCAGGCCGAAGGTGAGAACGGTTTTCTTCATGGCAGGCTCCCAGTGCGAGTCAGGTGCGAGGGTCGATGGAGTCACGATGCGGCGGAACCGGGCCGGATGTCGTCACCCTTTCGAATGATTTTTTGAGGAACGGAGCTGAAATCATGCCTTTGGGTGACGCGGTTGCCCGAAGGGCCGGAGCCTGCCCTGAGCAAGCTCCGAACGAAGTGAGGTGCGCGTCGAATGGGGCCCAGTCCTCACGGCAGCAGGCCCAGTTCTTTGCCGCGTTGCACGGCCTGGGTGCGCCGCGCCGCTCCCAGCTTGTCGAAGGCCCGGGCACAGTGCGTCTTCACGGTGTTTTCGGAAACGAATAGTTGCGTGGCGATCTCGCGATTGCTCAGGCCGCGGGCGACCAGGGCGAGGATTTCGAGCTCGCGCGCCGTGATGCCGAGCGTCTGCTGGCGAGCGGTATTGGGAGCGAAGGGCGAGAGGGCGCGCGGCTCCGCGGGGACGAGCACTTCCCTCACCACCACCGTTTCCCGGATCGTTTCCCGGACTGTTTCGCGGCTGCGCGTGATCCGCAGGCCGAGCCAGATGCCGAAGGCCGCGAACAGGATGGCGACCAGCGCGCCGTAGAGCTCGACCGAGTGCTCGATAATGACGAAGCGGTATTCGGTGTATTGGAGGGCGGCGATCAGGAGGCCGCCAACGACACCGAAGATGAGCACGTGGCGCTTCACGATGGGATTGTGAGGAAGTATACCCGCTCAACCGGCTCATCATTGCAGCAACCCGCGGTCTGCGACTACGAACATCCTGATCCTGCGCAGCAGGATGGCGGTAGAAGCGCCGGGTTTTAACCCGGCGAAAAGAGCGCCTTCCCGCAGCGGCCTTCAGGCCCGGAGCTTCGTATCAGGGCACGAGTTCACTGAGCCTGCCCTGAGCGAGGCGTCGTCAAGACGCCGAGTCGAATGGGTGCCGTAACCGCCGCAAAATGACTCGGGCTTTCAGCCCCTGAGGGCCTTTTTTCCTCCTGAGGCGACTTGTCCCACTTCTCGATCGAAAAACAAACATCCAGATCCTGCGCAGCAGGATAGAGCCTGCCCTGAGCGAAGGGCGCGCCAGCGACCGAGTCGAATGGGGAGAAAGCGCCGGGTTTCAACCCGGCGAAAAGGCCGCCTCCCGCAGCGGCCTTCAGGCCCGGAGCTTCGTATCAGGGCACGAGTTCACTGAGCCTGCCCTGAGCGAGGCGTCGTCAAGAC
>JBEKIN010000198.1:0-8414 GCA_050011735.1 Acidobacteriaceae bacterium
GCCACCGCCTCCCGCAACAACCCCGACCTACGCAGCGCCTTCGAAGCTCTCCGCGCCGCACAAAGCGAAGTCCTCGCCGCCCGCGCAGGCTACCTGCCCACTTTCGGATTCAACTACACGTACGGCATCGACGCGCCGCAGTTCGCCGTCAACGGGCCCGATCAGGTCCGCAACCTCGGCTACTCCGCCTCCGCCTCCATCGATTTCCCCGTCTGGGATTGGTTCGCCACCCACGACCGCGTTCGCCAGAGCCAGCTCCGCGAAAAAGCCGCGCAAGCCGCGCTTACTACAACCCAGCGTCAGCTCATCGCGCAGCTCGACGAGTACTACCACGAAGCCCGCATCGCCTCCGATCAGGTCGCCTCTCTCCGCACCAGCGCTGACACCGCCCGCGAGAGCCTGCGACTCACCCGCCTGCGCTACTCCTCCGGCGAAGCTCTCGCCCTCGAAGTCGTCGATGCGCAATCCTCCCTCGCCCAGGCCGAAGCTGCGCTCGCCGACGGCATCCTTCGCAGCCACGTCGCGCGCGCCAACCTGCAAACCCTCACCGGAGTCCTCTAGATGAAATGTCATCCTGAGCGAAGCGAAGGACCTTGGGTTTGTACTCGCCACCCGGAGTGGAACGCCGTGGCAAAAATGCTCGTCCCTCGCTCGCCTTTTGCTCGCCTTTCGCTCGTCCCACGCTCGCAGTTCGCTCGCTTTTTGCTCGTCGTTCTGCTCGTCTCTCTCGCCGGCTGCTCAAAAAAAGAAGCTCCCGAGCCAACCGCCGTCGCCGTTCAGGCCGCAACCGCCCAGGTCCAGTCCATCACCGAGCACACCGTCACTGACGCCGTCCTCGCGCCCATCGCCGAAGCCGCCATCTCGCCAAAAATCACCGCCCCGGTGAAAAAGTTCTACGTCCAGCGCGGCTCGCATGTGAAGGCGGGCGAGCTCCTCGCCACCCTCGAGAACCGCGACCTCGAAGCCGCCGTCATCGATAACCAGGGCTCCTTCGACGCCGCCGACGCCACTTACCAGACTTCCATCAAAGCGACCGTCCCCGAGGATTATCAAAAAGCCCAGCTCGACCTCGCCCAGGCCAAGGCTAATCTCGACCTCAACCAAAGCATCGTCGCCAGCCGCAAACAGCTCTTCGCGCAGGGAGCCATCTCCGGCCGCGACCTCGACACCTCCCAAGCCGCTCTCGTCCAGGCCCAGGCCGCCTACGACACCGCTAAGCAGCATTTCGACTCCATGCAGCAGGTCAGCCGCGCAGCCGCCCTCCAGGCCGCCAAAGGCCAGCTTGAATCCGCCCGCGGCAAAGTCCAGGGGGCCGAAGCCGCCCTCAGCTATTCCGAGATTCGCAGTCCCATCGCCGGCGTCGTCACCGACCGTCCCCTTTACGCAGGCGAAACCGCGGCCTCCGGCGCGCCCCTCATCACCGTCATGGATACCTCCGCCCTGTTGGCAAAAATCCATGTGTCACAGCCACAGGCACAATTGCTGAAAACTGGCGATCCCGCCTCCGTCGCCGTCCCCGGTCTGCCCGATCCCGTCCCCGGCAAAATCACCCTCGTCAGCCCTGCCCTCGATCCCGGCAGTACCACTGTCGAAATCTGGGTCCGCCTCGAAAACCCGAAAGGCGCCCTCCGCCCCGGCACCGCCGTCCATGTCTCCATCGCGGGCCGCACCGCGCCCAAAGCCATCGTCGTGCCCTCGGAATCCATCGTCGTCACCAGCTCCGGTAAATCCACCGTCATGGTCATTGGCCCCGACGGTGTCGCCCACCAAACCCTCGTCGAAACCGGCATCGCCGACACGGGCCTGACCCAGGTTCTCACAGGCATCGTCGCCGGACAGGAGGTCGTCACCACCGGCGCTGCCTCGCTCGACGACGGCACCCACGTCAAAGTCACACCCCCCGGCGACGCCGACGACCAAAAGCCCGCTGCCGGCAAGGCGGACGACAAGTGACGGACCCCACTCCCGCTTCCTCCCAGAATTCCTTCTGGCTCTCGCGCTGGGCGCGCAGCATCTTCTTCTTCACCGCCGTCCTGGCCATCGCCGGCATCTACCTCGCCTTCCGCATCCCCGTCTCTGTCTTCCCCCAAACCAACTTCCCCCGCGTCGTCATCGGCGTCGACAACGGCGTCATGCCCGTCGAGCAGATGGAAGTCACCATCACCCGCCCCATCGAAGACGCCGTTAACACCGTCCCCGGTCTCGTCACCGTCCGCTCCATCACCAGCCGCGGCTCCGCCGAGGTCAGTCTCTTCTTCAACTGGAACGTCGATATG
The DNA here is from genome assembly GCA_050011735.1 of Acidobacteriaceae bacterium. Taxonomy (GTDB): domain Bacteria; phylum Acidobacteriota; class Terriglobia; order Terriglobales; family Acidobacteriaceae; genus Palsa-343. The sequence goes on from JBEKIN010000198.1 coordinate 2,277, forward strand.
TTCCAGACCCTCCAGCTCGTCAATGCGGCCGTCGCCCGCGTCCAGCAAACCCTCCCCGCCACCGCGCAGATCACCGTCAACCGCCTCACCTTCGCCACTCTCGATCCCATCAGCGGCTTCGCCCTTACCTCCACCACCATCTCGCCGACTCGTCTTTGGGAACTAGCCACCTACGAGCTCAAGCCGCCTCTCAATCGCCTCCCCGGCGTCTCCACCGTCACCATCCAGGGCGGCCAGGTCCCCGAATTCCACGTCATCCCCAACACCGCGAAACTCATCTCTGCTTCGCTCACCATCACCGACCTCGTCAACGCCATCCAGCAGACCAACCTCGTCCAGTCCCCCGGCCTCTACGAAGCCAACCATCAGCTCATCCTCTCGCTCGTCGGCGATCAAGCTTCAAACCTCGATCAACTCGCCGCAATCTCCGTCAAAGCCACGTCCGCCGGAGTGCCCATCCACCTCTCTGACGTCGCTCAGGTCGTCGCCGCCACCGAGCCCGTCTACACCATCGTCACTTCGAACGGCCACTCCGCTGTCCTGCTCAACATCTTCGAGCAGCCCGACGCGAACACCGTCGCCGTCGCCGAAGAAGTCACCGCCGCGATAGCCCAGCTTCACGCCAATCTGCCCGCCGGCATCACCATCACCCCCTTCTACGACCAGTCCCGTTTCGTCCGCGACAGCATCGCCAGCGTCCGCGACGCCATCCTCATCGGACTCATCCTCGCCGCCGTCATCATCGTCCTCTTCCTCCGCAATTGGACCTCCTCCCTCATCGCCGGCCTCGTCATTCCTGTAACCATCGCTGTTACATTCATCGTGCTCTGGGCCATCGGCCAGAGCTTCAATCTCATGACCCTCGGTGGACTCGCTGCCGCTGTCGGCCTCGTCATTGATGACGCCATCGTCGTCGTCGAAAACATCGCCCTGCATCGTGAAGCGGGCGAAAATCGCATCGAAGCCGTCCGTAAAGCCCTCGCCGAAATCACGCGCCCCCTCATCGGCTCCACCATCACCCCCATCGTTGTTTTCCTGCCCCTCATCTCGGTCACCGGCGTTACCGGAACTTTCTTCCGCGCGCTCGCCCTTACCATGACCGTCGCCCTCCTCACTTCGCTCGCCCTCGCTCTCACCTGGACCCCCGCCCTCTCGCTCACCCTCCTCCGCACCGGCCGCAAATCCGCACAAATCATCCCCATCGACTCAAATCCCGAGCCCGCCGCCCACCAGCGCCGCCTCATGGCGCCCATCCTCCGCGCCCACGAGCGTCTTCTCCGCGCCGCCCTCGCCAAACCCTTGTGGCTCGCCGCCGCCTGCGGCCTGCTGATTGTCACAGTGTTCGTTGCTTATCGAGCCCTCGGCTCCGACCTGCTCCCCGAAATGGACGAAGGCGCATTCGTTCTCGACTACATCATGCCCGCCGGCTCCTCCCTCCAGGAGACCAACCGCGTTCTCCTCCACGTCGACCGCATCCTCCACCAGCTTCCCGAAGTCACCACCACCTCGCGCCGCACGGGCCTGCAAATGGGATTAGCCGCCGTTACAGAAGCCAACACCGGCGACTTCACCGTCCTGCTTTCCGACCACCGCAGCCGCGCCATCGACGACGTCATGGAGGACGCCCGCCAGCGCATCCGGGCCGCCGAGCCCGAGCTCGACATCGAGTTCACTCAGGTCCTCCAGGACATGATCGGCGACCTCTCCAACGCCCCCGAGCCCGTCCAGATCAAGCTCTTCTCCACCAACCAGGACCTTCTCAACCAGCTCGCCCCGCGCGTCGGCGACGCCATCGCCAAAGTCCCCGGCGTGGTTGACGTCGAGAACGGCATCGACAACACCATCAGCGGCCCCGCCACCACCTTCGAGGTCGATCCCGGCCTTGCCGCCCGCCTGGGATTCACCACCTCCGAGGTCGCCACCGACGCCACCTCTATCCTCGACGGCCTGCCCACCCCCCAGCCCCTCATCCAGAACGGCCGCCCCTACACCGTCCGCGTTCGCCTCGACGACTCCCACCGCGCCTCCCTCGATGCGATCGAGAACACCGTCTTCCTCAGCTCCACCGGCAAAATGGCCACCCTCGGCGCCCTCGCCCACGTCGAACAGCTCCCGCCACAAAACGAAATCCTCCGCGAAAACCTGCAGCAGCTCGTCACCGTCACCGGCCGCCTCGAAGGCTCTGACCTCGGCTCCGCTATCGCCCGCGTTCAAAAAGCGATCGCCGATCTTCACCTTCCCTCCAGCGTCCGCGTCCAGTACGGCGGCACGTATCAGGAGCAGCAGCAATCGTTCCACGAACTGTTACAAGTTCTCCTCCTCGCCCTTGTCCTCGTCTACGGCGTGCTCCTCGCGGAGTTCCGCAACTTCTCCGCCCCCATCTCCGTCCTCGTCTCCTCCGTCCTCTCCACCGCCGGCGTCATCTTCGCCCTCCTCATCACCGGAACGACCTTCAACGTCGCGTCCTTCATGGGGCTCATCATGGTGATCGGCATCGTCGCCAAAAACGGCATCCTCCTTCTTGACGCCGATCAGCGCTTCCGCACCGCCGGCCTCAGCCCGCACGACGCCATGATCCAGGCCGCCCGCCGCCGTCTCCGCCCCATCGTCATGACCGCGCTGGCCGCCATGACCGGCATGCTGCCGCTGGCTCTGGCGATCGGATCCGGCTCCCAAATGCTCCAGCCCCTCGCCATCGCCGTCATCGGAGGCCTCCTCATCTCCATGGCCTTGTCGCTCATCGTCACGCCGGCCGTCTACTATTTCCTCGCCCGCGAATAACAAGAACTGGGCGCCCCATATCTGCCCTGCAGTTGGGCAGACGTGGGAGCACACAAGCCCCGTCTCGCGGCAACGTTCTATAGTGGAATTCGAAATCCACGGAGAACCACCCTGCCCTGCGACAACCTCAGAGACTGGATCAAGCTCCTCGACAAAGCCGGCGAACTCCGCCGCATCCGCGAAGAAGTCTCGCCCGACCTCGAAATCGCCGAAATCACCGACCGGGTCTCAAAGTCCGCCGCCGGCCCCAATGCAAAGACCGCACTAGGCGGCCCAGCCCTCCTCTTCGAGAACATCAAAGGCCATCCCGGCGCGCGCGTGCTCATCAATCAGTTCGGCTCTGACCGCCGCATGAAGCTCGCCCTCGGCCTCGACCCCGACCAGGGCTCCCTCGACGAAATCGCCAACCGCATCCGCGCCCTCCTCGAAATCAAGTCCCCCGAGGGCCTCCTCGAAAAGCTAAAGATGCTGCCCCAACTCGCAGCCATCGGCAACGTCTTCCCCAAAACCATCTCCGCCAAAGACGCCCCCTGCAAAGAAGTCATCCTCCGCGACAACTTCTCGCTCCTCGACTTCCCCATCCTCCAGTGCTGGCCCCTCGACGGTGGCCGCTTCATCACCCTCCCCTGCGTCATCACCCGCGATCCCCGCACCGGCAAGCGCAACATGGGCATGTACCGCATGCAGATCTACGACGGCCAGACCACCGGCATGCACTGGCAGCGCCAGAAAAATGCCGCCGAGCATCTCCGCGACCGCCTTCGCGCGACCGCTACCGACGCCTCAGCCCGCGTTACCGCCATGGCCGAAACCGCCGGTGCCACCACCAACATCGTCCTCACCAACCCCGACCTCGCCAACAACCGCCTCGAAGTCGCCGTAGCCATCGGCACCGACCCCGCCACCGCCTTCGCCGCCATCGTTCCCGCTCCGCCCGAAGTCGAGGAGTTCCTCATCGCCGGATTCCTCCGCGAAGAACCCCTCGAGCTCGTCAAGTGCGAAACCGTCGACCTCGAAGTTCCCGCCCACGCTGAAATCATCCTCGAAGGCTACGTCGCGCTCGACGAACTCCGCCCCGAAGGCCCCTTCGGCGACCACACCGGCTTCTACACCCCCGCCGAGGACTACCCCGTCTTCCACCTCACCTGCATCACTCACCGCCGCGATCCCATCTACTCCGCGACCATCGTCGGCAAGCCGCCCCAGGAAGACGCATGGATGGGGAAAGCCGTCGAGCGCATCTTCCTTCCACTCTTCCGGCTCACGCTGCCGGAAATCGTCGACATCAATCTCCCCATCGAGGCCGTCTTTCACAACCTCATGATCGTGTCCATCCGCAAAAGCTACGCAGGCCACGCGCGCAAGGTCATGAACGGCATCTGGGCCATGGGCCAGGCCATGTTCACCAAGTGCATCATCGTCGTCGACGAAGATTGCGACGTCCAGAACCTCACCGAAGTCACCCTCCGCGTCGCCAACAACATCGACCCCGAGCGCGACATCCAGTTCACCCTTGGCCCCATCGACTCCCTCGACCACTCCTCTCGCCTGCCCAACTACGGCAGCAAGATGGGCATCGACGCCACCCGCAAATGGGCCGCCGAGGGATTCACCCGCCCCTGGCCGAAGGAAATTGTAATGGACACTGTGACAAAGTCCCGCATCGACGCGCTCTGGAAGAAGCTCGGGCTCGACTAACGCACCGCGGAGGGTACACCAGAATGGAGAGCCCCGTCTTCACCCTCGCCGGCATGCGCCAATTCCACAACTGGACCCACGCGAGCCTCACCCTCCTGCTCGATCACCTCGCGACCATCCCCGCCAGCAACTACACGAAAGAACTCCCTAGCTTCGGCTTCCCGACCCTCCACGTCCAGGTCATCCACATCTTCAATTGCGAAGCATTCTGGATCCATACCCTCCAAAATCTCCCCTTCGAAGACGACGACCCTGCCGGCTACCCCACCGTCGCCGAAGCTCGATCCCTTCAGCGCGAAGTCGGCCTTAGAACGCTGAATTATCTGTCACGCCTCAGCGAGCAACACCTCAACGGCAACACGCAAATGCATTTCCCCGACGGAGACACCGCCGTCCGCACCCCGGCGCTCGTCCTCCACCACGTCCTCACCCACGCCTTCCATCACAAAGGTCAGATCGTCGCCATGTGCCGCGCCCTCGGCCATCCCGCGCCCGACACGGATCTCAACAATTTTGAATAGAGACTCCGGGGTCAAATCCGGAAGGCAACGACTCACCATAGGAGGAGTTCAGACCCAACAGGCATAACTACCGCTCCACCGCCTGGTTCACCCGCACGCACCCCGTATAGGTCCGCAGGAACGAATCCCGCAGCCGCCCGTACTCACCCATCGTCTGAAATTTCCGCTGCCACGCCTGCTGATTCAGAAAATAGACGGTCGTCGCTACGTGCGCCTTATCGTCGAACAGCACATACATCCCCAGCATGCTGCCCTCAATCTTCCGCAGATCGTTCCCGTGCACCTCGAATCCATGCAGACCCACCGGCAGCGCCCGCGCCGCCGTCGGGCCATTCCGCTCCGACTCCAGAAACGCCATGTTCGCCAGCAGTATCTGCTTCATCTCCGGATAGCGAGCCGCCGGCAACAGCTCCACCTTCGCGTTCGCAAAAAGATCCGTCAGCGGATACCCGAACGTCACCTGCTCCGCCGCTTCCATCTTGATCGACTCTGTCCCGTTCGCCGTCTGCACCGGCCGCGACGCCACCCCAGTCGCCAGAGGCTCCGTTCCCACCACGCGCAGCCCATCCGGAAAACTACAAGTCGTGTAAGGAACCAGCGGCTTCGCAACCGGAGCACGACTCCCCGCCGCTCCGCCGCTCTGCGCCGCTACGCCCACCGCCGAAGACGCCATTGCCAACCCAACGGCAACGACCCATCTCATTTCTGTTTTTCTGAACGCTGAACGCTGAGCGCTGAACGCTGACTTCATCATCACTCCGCCATCTTCACCTCAACCCTCACCAGATTCCGCACGCTCCGTGCCGGCCGCTTATCTTCCGTCACCACCAGCCGGAACGGCCCCGCCTTCCCCAGCGGCTTGCCGTCCATCGAATCCGCCACCAGCACTATCCCCGGATGAAACTCCGGATCGATCTCCCCCAGCGCCACCACGCTCTTGTATCCGTCCGACCCCGTCGCCACCACGTAATTCCCCAGTGCCTTGCCCATCAGATCCTTCCCGTGTGGCACGCCCAGATGCGCCAGCAACTCGATCAGCGGCACTCCCGAGTACGTCTCCTGCGCATTCGTGTGGTGATCGAAAATCGTCACCGTCTGGTGGGGATAGTCCTTCAGCGTCGCCGCCGTAAACACCCCA
>JBEKIN010000199.1:0-8334 GCA_050011735.1 Acidobacteriaceae bacterium
GGTCCTGGAGGCGGACGCAGAGCTCGAGGTATTTGGCGATGCGCGGGTGCTCGACGTCGAAGCCGGCGTGGTGGAAGGAGTTGGCCATGGTGTCGGATTCGCCGCGCCACTCCCATTGGGAGACGAGCGAGGTGAGGCGGCCGAGGGATTCCTGATCGAAGCCGAGGGCTTTGCCGACTTCGCGGGCGGCGGACTTGCCGCGGTAGGTGATGACGTTGGCGGTCATGGCGGCGCCGAGTTCGCCGTAGCGCTGGTAGACGTACTGGATGGCCTGCTCGCGTTTTTCTTCGGAGGGCAGGTCGAGGTCGATGTCGGGCCACTCGCCGCGGTTTTCGCTGAGGAAGCGCTCGAAGAGGAGCTCCATGCCTACGGGGTCGATGGCGGTGATTTCGAGCGCGTAGCAGACGGCGGAGTTGGCGGCCGAGCCGCGGCCCTGGATGAGGATGTCGTTGCGCTTGCAGTACTGGACGATGTCCCAAACGATGAGGAAGTAGCCGGCGAAGCCGAGTTTGGCGATGAGGGCGAGCTCGTGATCGATTTGTTTGCGGGCGCGGGCGAGGAGGGCGGGATCGTTTTTGGGGCCGTAGCGGCGGAGGACGCCTTCGTCGGTGCGTTTGCGGAGGAAGGAGTCCATGGTTTCGCCGTCGGGGACGGGGTAGTGGGGAAATTCGTAGCCGAGGTCGTTGAGCTGGAAGGCCAGGCGCTGGGAGATTTCGTGGGTGTTGGCAATGGCGTCGGGGATGTCGCGGAAGAGGGCGGACATTGCGGCAGCAGAGCGGAGATGGCGGTGGGAGTTGAGGGCGAGGAGGCGGCCGGCGTGGTCGAGGTCGACGTGGTGGCGGATGGAGGTGAAGAGGTCGAGGATTTCGCGGTCGCGGGGTTGAGCGTAGCGGACGCCGTTGGTGGCGACTACGGGGAGTTGGAGCGAGCGGGCGAGGCGGAGGGCGGCCTGGTTGCGGGCTTCTTCCTCGCGTTCGTGGTGGCGCTGGAGCTCGACGTAGACGTTGTTGGGGCCGTAGAGACGGGTGAGCTGTTCGAGGAGGGCGCGGGCGGCGGGCTCGCCGCCGGTGGTGAGCGCGGAGGCGAGCGGGCCTTCGTCGCCGCCGGTGAGGCAGATGAGTCCTTCGGAATATTGGGCGAGGTCGTCGTGGGTGGCGGCGCCTTCGGCTTTGGTGGGTTCGCGCATTTTGAACTGGGTGATGAGCTGGCAGAGATTCTGATAGCCGGTGCGGGAGTGGCAGAGGAGGGGGAGGCGGGCTGGGGCCAAATTTTTTTCGAAAAACTGTGGAGGCGGGAGCCACGCGGGCGGCGTGAGGCGCGGGCCGAATGCGGAGATGGAGATTTCTGCTCCGACGTGAGCGCGGATGCTGTTGCGCTCGCCGGAGGTGTGCATGCGCGCGGAGCCGTAGAAGCCGTTGCGGTCAAGGAGAGCGATGGAGGGGATTTCGAGTTCCTGGGCGCGGGCGATGAGGTCTTCGGGCTGGGAGGCGGCTTCGAGGAAGGAAAAGGCGCTGGCTGCGTGGAGTTCGACGTAATTTGTAACTTTCTCGGTCACATATTTCCTCAGAGGCTAAAGTCCTATATCTTTTGCTGCGGGTACGGCACCCATTCGACTTCGCGCCTCTCAGCGCTACGCTCAGGGCAGGCTTTTGAAGTCGTGCCCTGCATTACGAACCGATTTTCGGCGAACTGTGAAGGTGTTCCCTGCTGCGGTTTCCGCCCGTCTGCTAAAGCGGAGGCGTGCGGAGCCGGTTCCGTTTCGGTTCCAGAGACGGTACGGAGGAGTTGCAGTCCGGAATTTAGTTGTACGGGCAGCATGCGGTGAGAGGCTAAGCTTCTTGCTATGGGGTGAACCTGGCGGGCTGTAGCGGGGGGTTTGGGGGTTTTTTCGCAAGCTGTGAAGCCGCGCCCCTTCAAAGAAGGTGAGTTTCGCAAGGCGTTCAGTCATAGAGTTCCTCGATGCACCAGTCCTCGGTAGCTGCGGGGCGCATGGGATTGCGGGCGATCGAGCAGCAGATCGTTGCGTTGTCGCTGGCGTGGGCAACGAGATCCCACTTCTCCATCGACCAGCATTCGACGCCCCACCAGTTGCCGGAGAAATACCACGGGCCCCAGGCGCGTTCGACGGTGTAGCGCTGGTTGCGGAAGACGAAACTTGTAGGGCGGCGCTGGTGGAGGGTGACGGTGACGGGTTCGGGGGGACGGAGGCGGCGACGCGCGGAGCGGGCCTGCGCTTGCGGGGCGGGGACGGCGGTGTGGGTTGTAGGAATGGTGAAGGGTTCGATGCGAAAGGCGTCGGGGTGGTGGGTGTCTTCGAGGACGGCGCGGCCAACGCGCTGCTCGCCGACGAAGGAGCGGATGCGGGCGAGTGTGACGTCGAGGCGCGCGGGCTCGGGGAGTTGTGGGGAGAAGAGGCCGAGCTGGACTTTGCTGGTGCTGCCGGGCGAGGCGGTGAGGGTGAAGGAGAGGATGGCGGCGGAGGGTGGGTGCGCCTGCAGATCGAGATGGAGGAGGCGGAGCCAGAGGCGGCGGTCGTTATTCGGGAGCGCGGGGCGGACCGTGCGCGTGTGAGTGCTGCCGCCTTCGAGGGCGAGCCGGACGGTGACGGAGGCGAGAGCCAAAATTTGCGCAGTAGCGCGGGCGATGAGGTGGTCGAGGAGGACGCCGAGGACGAAGAGGAGTGAGTCGAGGAGTTCGACAGGGGAGTCGAGTTCGATGCGCTCTTCGAGGGTGAAGGGCGGGTCGGCGGGGACGAGGAGATGCGGGGCCTGGCCTCGGGCGAGTTGACGGAGGCGGCGGCCTTCCTGGCCGAGGCGGGCGATGAGTTCTTTTTCGGGTAGCGCGGCGAGAGCGCCTAGGGTGGAAATGCCCCAGCGGGCGAAGGTTTCTGCGTGTTCGGGGGTGAGGGAGAGGACGGTGAGTGGGAGGGGGGCAAGGATTTTGGCTTCTTCGCCGGCGGGAAGGATGGCTGTACGGATGGGCAGATTGCGGGCGAGGCAGAGGGCTGAGTCGAGGTTGGCGCTGACGACAACGGTGGCGTGGATTCCCAGGGTGCGGACAGATTGAAGGAGTTTTTTGGCGAGTTTTTCGGGAGGGCCAATGAGTTTTTCGGTTCCGGCGATGTCGAGGATGCAGCAGAAATGCGTGTCGGACATTTGTTCGGGGGTGCAGGTCGGCGTCAGACATTCGACGCTTTGACATTCGACACGCGGTGAAAACTGGCCGGCGCACTGGAGGAGCGCGGCGCGGGCGCTGGCTTCTTCTGCGAGGGAGCGCGGGAGGAGAGCGACGGAGGGGAAGACTTCAAGCTCGGCTCGAGTGAGGCCGGTTTCGACGCCGAGGGCGTTTGCACGGGTGTTCGAGGAGCAAACCCGCTGGCGGGGCGCGGTTCCTTCGAGGACGGCGACGGGGCTTTCGCGCAATTGCGGGCGGAGGCGCAGCATGGCTTGCGCAGGAAATTCGCGGACGTAGAGGCAGGCATAGAGGGCGGTCATTTGCGGGCTGTTTTTTCGGGGCGGAGCGGACGGGGTGCGGACCAGGGAGTGCGGCTTTGCCAGAGGATGCTGTGATCGCTTTGGGGCGGTTTGCGGTAGGTGAAGTCGACCACTTTGTCGAAACGGGCAAAACGCTCATGGGCGATTTCGACGCGGTGTTCGGATCCGGTGAAGACGGTGGTGGAGTCAGGATCGATCGGGCTGGGCTGGCAGTGAAGGACGAGCCCTGCACTCGATTTGGTGCAGGCGTGCTGGGTGAGCAGGAGGACGCTCGAGTGAGTGCGTTCGGCGGCGGCGCGGTAGCGGAACCATGTGGCGAGGGGAACGCGGAGGGCGAATTCGGGAGCGATAGAGCCCATGTCGAGGACGATGGCGCTGAATCCGCCGGCCTGGAGGAGGAGGTCGGTGGCGCGGAGGGCCTGATCGAGGCGGGAGAACGCAGGGCTCCGGGCACCGGGCACCGGGCGCCGGACAGAGCTCAGATCAGGTGACAGGTTACAGGTGACAGGTTGCAGGGGAACTGCACTCGGGTCAGGCGACAGGTTATAGGTGACAGGTTGGAGAGGAACTGCTTCCCTGCTGTGCTGTCGGACTTTTGGCTGCGGCTCGGCGCAGCGGGGAGCGTGGGCGGCAGGTGACGGGTTACGGGTTACAGGTTGCGGGGCAACCGGTAATCGATAAACTTCGCTGCAATCTGCTCGGGAAGACAACTGATCGAAGCCGGGAAGGGTGAGTTGTTCTGCTGGCGGGCCGCAGCGGATCCAGAGCAGGCGGTCGAGGTCAACGCCGATGGCTGCGGCGGATTCGGGATGGAGAGTGTCGGAGACATCGACCCAGGCGCAGACGCGGCCTGCATTCGTGAGACCGGCAACGAAGGAAAGCGCGAGAGAGGTGCGGCCAGAGCATTCCGGTCCGGCGAGTTCGGTGATGGCCCCGATGGGGAGGCCGCCGCTGAGTGCGTCATCGAGTGCGAGGATGCCAGTGGGCGCGGTCGGACGAATGACGCGAGGCGCTGGGGTGAGCGCGGAAGGAATGCGGTTGGCAAGGGCAGCTTCGATCTGGAGGCGGAGCAGGTGGGCAGAAGGCATCGCGGCACATCTTCGCCTTATATTCGCCTACCGGGAGGGGCTAGAGCAAGGGGGATTTGCACAGCGGGCTAAGTGATTAGTTGATAAGCGGTTAGCTAAAAGAGGTTCAGAAAAGCGGGTAGCGTGGCGGGATTCTTTCTCAAAAAGGGAGAGAGAGCGGTACTTCGGGACTGAGGCAGGACTCGAAACGATTGATAATCTGCCGGCAAAAGTATCCGCTACTTGCTGTGGGGTGAACCTGGCCGTCGGAGTGTTTTTTGTTACGGCTTGCTGAACGCCTGGAGAAGGCCAAGCCGCGCTCCGGTGCGAATGCTTTAGGATCGCTTGCAGTGCTTACGCTTGAAACTCCCGTCCAGTTTGTGAAGGGTATTGGCCCCACCATCGCCAAGATGTTGGCAGAAAAGGGGGTTGCGACGGTCGAGGACCTGCTGCTGCACCTGCCTTTCCGGTATGAGGACCGGCTGAATCCGCGAGCGCTGAACGAGCTGAAGCCGGGTGAAATGGCCAGCGTGATTGGCGAGGTTCGCGGCGCCGTGCTGCTGCGGACCAAAAGAATGCCCATTTTTGAGATGACGGTTGGGCAAGGTCTCTCCTCGATGAAGTGCATGTGGTTCCACGGAACTTATCTTGAGGGCAAGTTCAAGCCAGGACAGATGGTGGCGCTGTTCGGAAAAGTGGAGGCGTCGAAGTCAGGGCGGGGGTTCAAGATGATCCAGCCGCAGTTTGAGGTGCTGCCGGATGGGCACGATGATGCGCTGGATCGGATTCTGGAAGTGGGCCGAATCACGCCGGTGTACGAGTCGCTGAGCGGCAGCAGGCTGGCGTCGCGATGGATTCGGAGAACGGTTTGGAATGTGCTGGATGAGCTGAAGGGGATTCCGGAAACCCTGCCGCGCGAGATGCCGGAATCGGTTCTGACGCGGCTGGATTTGCTGAGCCGCGAACAGGCGCTGCGCGAGGTGCATTTTCCTCCGGCTGGAACGGCGATGACGCAGTTGCAGGCTGCGGCAACGCCGGCGCATCGGCGGCTGATTTTTGAGGAGCTGTTTTACCTGGAGCTTGGCCTCGAAGTAAAACGGCGGCGGTTCCAGGAGAAAACGGGGATCGCGTTCGAGACGAGCGAGAAGGTGCGGGCTGCGCTGCGGGAGATTCTGCCGTTTCATCCAACGGCGGCGCAGAAACGAGCGCTGGGCGAGATTGCCGGCGACATGCGGCGGGGCGCGCCGATGCGGCGGCTGCTGCAGGGCGATGTTGGATCGGGCAAGACGATCGTGGCGCTGCAGGCGATGCTGATCGCGATTGAGAACGGACATCAGGCGGCGCTGATGGCGCCGACAGAGATTCTGGCGACGCAACATTATTTGTCGGCGAAGCGGGTGCTGGAAAAGGCTGAGCACAAATATCGGATCACGCTGCTGACTGGATCGCTCGATGAGGATCGGAAGCGCGAGGCACGGCGCAGGATTTATGAGGGCGAAGCGGACCTGATAATTGGAACGCATGCGCTGATCGAAGAAAAAGTGGAGTTCGCGAGGCTGGGCCTCGTGGTGGTGGATGAGCAGCATCGGTTTGGGGTGCTGCAGCGGTTCCGGCTAATGAAGAAGGATGGCGCAGAACCGGATGTGCTGGTGATGACGGCGACGCCGATTCCGCGGACGCTGGCGCTGTCGCTGTATGGCGATCTTGATCTGAGCGTTCTGGACGAGCTGCCGCCTGGAAGAACGCCGATTGTGACGCGGCTGGTGACGGATGAGCGCGCCGATGAGGTTTGGGAGTTTGTGCGCAAGCAGGCTTCGAAAAAGCACCAGGCGTATGTGGTGTATCCGGTAATTGAAGGTCCGAAAGACGATCAGCCGGAACTGGATTTTGCTTTGCCGGATGAGGTTGCAGAACCGGAAAAAAACCAGTCGGCGAAGAAGTCCTCGAAGAAGGCACAAACAGAAGCGCTGTTTCCGAAGTTGCCACTGAAGTCAGCGACCGATATGTACGAGCGGTTGCGAACGCAGGAACTGGCCGATCTGCGCGTGGGCTTGCTGCATGGGCGTCTCGATGCGGATGAGAAGGACGTGGTGATGCGGCGCTTCCAACGCGGCGAAATTGACGTGCTGATTGCGACGACGGTGATTGAAGTTGGCGTCGATGTGCCGAATGCGACGGTGATGGTGATTGAGCATGCGGAGCGGTTTGGGCTGGCGCAGCTGCACCAGTTGCGAGGACGTGTGGGCCGCGGTGGCGCGAAGTCGTACTGCATTTTGATGACGGGCGGGAAAATTTCTCCGCACGCCGAAGAGCGGTTGGCGGCGATGGTGCGCACGCAGGATGGTTTCGAGCTGGCGGAGCTCGATCTGGAGCTGCGCGGTCCTGGCGAGTTTTTCGGGACGCGGCAGGCGGGCTTGCCGGATTTTCGCGTGGCGAATCTGCTGCGCGATCGCAAGCTGCTGGAGCTGGCGAAGCTGGAGTCGGCGCGCTTTGTGCAGAAGGCGAGCGAAGAGGCGACTGCCGAAGAGCGAGCGCGCGTTGCGGCTCGGCTGAAGGATACGTGGCAGCGACGGTATGGGCTGGCGGAGGCGGGATGATGCCGCCGCTGCTGCGCGAGATTAAAGCAGATCTTTCGCCGCCAGCCGACGCTCCTCGACATCGCGGTATCGCTTGAGGATGACGAACGAGTTTGCGCCGACGACCAGCGTGCCGATGGCACCGGGCAGGAGCAGGCCGTACCAGACACCCCAGGGCTGGCGGTTGGCGAGCGCGACGAATCCGGCAAGGAGCAGTACGACGGCGACGACCCAGAGGGCGCTCCAGGCGCGGAGGATGAAGTTTCTGGCGCGGCCGCGCGGGACGAGCCAGGCCACGAGTCCTGCCATTAACCCAGCGGCTAGTGCGTAGACGGTGCCCGGAATCCAGGCGTAGTGATTCGGATCAAACCATGGGTCCATCATTGGCTTACTTCCTCTCTTCTTCCGCAACAGCGCGGTGGGCTTTCCAGAGCTCGCGTGCGAGGGTGGGGTTGATTTTTCCGTCGGCGACCAGCACATGCAGTTTGCGCTGGAAGGAATCGGCGGCTTTGGGGTCGTCGGCCGCCTGGACCTTGGCGATGAGGCGGTCGAGGCGAGCGCGGAGGGTGGGATAGGAGACGTCGTACTCCTCGCAGAGGGCTTTGAGCGAGCCGGAACTGAGGACGAAGCGGCGAAGGAACTGGAGATCTTCCTCGTCGAGGGCTTCGAGCCAGGCTGGGAGGGGCTGTTGCATAAAATGAATATGACACTAAATTTTGTTAAAAGCAAATAAAATGTATTTTTGGTTGAATAATGTTGAAATGGGGGGGGGACGGCCGGCGTGCCTTCGTACTAAAAGAGGATTTTTCTGCAAGCTGTGGAGCCGTGCCTGGTTGCGGTTGCCGCCAGTTTGCCGGGGCGAGGTGGGGGGGCATCGGGAGCGGTCCCGTTTTGGTTCCAGAGACAGTACTGAGGAGTCGAAGCTCGGCATTTGGTGGTGCGGGCGGCACCCAGTGTGAGGCTAAGCTTCTTGCTGTGGGGTGAACCTGGCCGGGGCAACGGAGGTTTCCCCCCGCAGCATGTGAGGACGTGCCCCTTCAAAACACGGACTTAATCAGACATTCCCTAAGCCGCGAGCCGGAGCGGGCGCGATTTCCCGCAGGATGGCGTCGATGTGGACGCGTGCCCCATCGATATGGGGAAAATCAGTGTTGGCGGGATTGAAGATGAAGGCGAGATCGGTCCCGGCCAGGATAA
>JBEKIN010000200.1:0-8821 GCA_050011735.1 Acidobacteriaceae bacterium
CGCCCTCGAACGTCTGCGTCGCCTTCTCGATCGCACCGGCCGCGTCGAAGTCATCGGCGCAACCACCAGTCCCGAAGATGCCGTCGCCGCCCTCACCGCCGACCCTCCCGACGTCTGCTTCCTCGACATTCAAATGCCCCGCCTCAACGGCTTCGAAGTTCTTGCGCGCCTGCCCACCCAGCCCATCGTCATCTTTACCACCGCGTACGACCAGTACGCGCTCAAGGCCTTCGGCGTAAACTCCGTCGACTACCTCCTCAAGCCCATCGAACCCGAAGCCCTCGATCGCGCCCTCAATAAAGTCGAGCGCCTCCGCGGTTCAGAACAGACCTCCGCCCAGCCCGACCTGCAAACCCTCCTCACCCAAATCACCGACGTCCTTCGCGAAGCAAAACCCGAGTACCCCGACCGCATCGCCTCCCGCCTCGGCGATCGTCTCTGGTTCCTCGACCTCCACAAAGTCACGCACTTCTACGCGGAAGACAAGCTCACCTGGGCGGTTTCCGAGGGCAAACCGTACTGCGTCGACCACTCCGTCGCCGAGCTGGAAAAGAAGCTCGACCCGAAGAAATTCGCCCGCATCCATCGCGCGACGCTCGTCAACCTCGCCTGGATCCGCGAAGTCTCCTCGCAGGCCGGCTTGTGATCATGACAACATCCGCATATGACGTGATCGTCGTCGGGCTGGGCGCCGCAGGCAGTGCCGCTCTCTGCCACGCAGCCCTGTCCGGAGCGCGCGTCCTCGGCATCGATCGCTTTCATCCGCCGCATGAGTTTGGCTCCAGCCATGGCGAAACCCGCATCACCCGGCAAGCCATCGGCGAAGGCTTGCAGTTTGTCCCGCTCGTCCTGCGCTCCAACATCCTCTGGCGCGACCTCGAAGCCGTAACCGGCAAGCAACTTCTCGTTCAGAAGGGCGGCCTCATCCTCACCGATCACGCGACGCACGGCCCAGGCGCCGCATTCTTCCAGCAGACCGTCGAAGCTGCCCGGCAATTCGCGATCCCCCATCAAATCCTCAGCTTTTCCGAACTACGAGAAAGGTTCCCGCAGTTCGCCTTTCCGGATGGCCATAGGGGAGCCGCCTATTTTGAACCCGGTGCTGGCTATCTCTACGTGGAAAAATGCATCACGGCCCACCTGGAGCTGGCCACGCAGAGGGGCGCGGCGGTCCAAGGCGGAGAAATTGTGACTTCCATCGCTCCTTCTTCGAGCCACGTTGTGGTTCAGACCGATAAGGCCAGTTACGCAGCTTCCTCTGTGGTCCTGACGCCCGGCCCCTGGATGCCGGATTGGGCGGCCCGGATATGCGGCCTTACCACGAGCCCATTCCAGGTCTACCGGCAGACTCTCTATTGGTTAGCCATCGGCCAGCGGCAACACCTCTTCTCGCCGGAGCGGATGCCTGTATTTATCTGGAGCACGGCTACCCGCGAAAAGAATTTCTACGGGTTTCCCAGTCTCGACAGTGAAAGTCTGAAGATCGCAACCGAACTATTCGACGCGCCCACTGCCGCCGATGCGCCCCCCATCGCCATAGAAGAGCACCAGGTGCAAAGTTTTCACCGCGAGCTTGTGCAGAAGCGCTTCCCCGATGTCACCGCAAAAGCGGTCAGGACCATGACCTGCTTTTATACGATGACCGCGGATCACAGCTTCGTCATCGATCATGCCATCGATTCCGACCGTCTCTGGTTTGCGTCCGCGTGTTCCGGACACGGTTTCAAGCACTCCGCGGCCATCGGCGAAGCCCTCGCACAGAAAGCCCTGGGACAGGACACAGTCCTCGATCTCAGCCCATTCGCGCGCAGCCGTCTGGCCGTCAGCTAAACATCCTGCACGCTCAGCGTCCGCGGATCCTTCACCCTCTGCATCAGTCCGGCGGCAATCAGCATGAAAACGCCGCCCGCAATGATTGCGTAGATGCGATTGTTGCCGAGCAGATGGACCATGATCCACCCAAAAAATAACGACGCCAAAATCTCCGGCGTCACGATGAAGAAGTTGAAGATCCCCATATACACGCCGGTCCTCTCCGGGGGCAGGGAAGCGGCCAGCATCGCATACGGCATCGACAGCGTGCTTGCCCATGCAATTCCGATTCCCACCATCGTCAGCAGCAGCACATACTTGTCGTGGATCACCACCACCGACATCAATCCCAGCGCGCCGCACACAAGGCAAAGCGAGTGGGTGTGTTTGCGCCCCAGCTTTCTCGCCATCGGCGCCAGCACAAACGAAAATCCGAAGCATACTGCGGAGTAAACCGCAAAGCAGATCCCACCCCACTCCACGCCCGCCTTGTACAGCGGCGACGCCGGATCGTTCGCGCCGAAAACGTTGTGCGCCACAGCCACCGGAAAATAAAGCCACATGCAAAACAGTCCCAGCCATGTAAACAACTGCACCGGCCCCAGCTTGCGCATCGTGTCCGGCATCTCCGCAATCGCTTGCAGAATCTCCTTCGCATTTGCCGCGAGCCCCGCCTTCTGCGCCTTCGCCTTGCGAAAAGCCTCCAAATCCTCCGGCGGATATTCCTTCGTCGTCACAATCGTCCACAGCACCGCGCCCAGAAATACCGCGGCCCCGATGTAGAACGAAAGCCGCACCGTCGTCGGAATCACCCGCGCGTCCCCAGCGGCCTGCTGCAGGCGAAACACGTTCGTCAGCAGCCACGGCAACGCCGACGCGATGACCGCGCCCAGCCCGATAAACAAACTCTGCATCGCGAACCCACTCGTCCGCTGTCCCTCCGGCAGAATGTCCGCGACAAAGGCGCGGAACGGCTCCATGCTCACGTTGATCGAAGCATCCAGGATCCATAGCATCCCCGCCGCCATCCACAGCGCCGCGCAGTTCGGCATCAGGATCAGCATCAGCGAGCTCAAAATCGCGCCGGCCAGGAAATACGGCCGCCGCCGCCCCAGCCGTCCCCACGTGCGATCGCTCGCGTGCCCAATGATCGGCTGGATCAGCAGCCCCGTCAGCGGCGCCGCCAGCCACAGGATCGGAATCTGATCCGCGCGCGCCCCCAGGTACTCGTAAATGGCGCTCATATTCGCCATCTGCAGGCCCCAGCCAAACTGGATCCCAAAAAACCCAAAGCTCATGTTCCAGATTTGCCAGAAACTGCGGTCCGGCTTGAGAAAAGTAGCTCCCCCTGTCGCACCGCCCGTCCGCGTTTCGATCTGTGTGCTCATCGCCGGTCCCGTCCCGCCTGCTTCAAAGCCGAGCCCCCAGAGCCCGCCGAAGCGCCGCAAGCATAGCACTCGGAACCCTTAGTACGGAACAGAACCAGCGTAACCAACGGTTGACCACCCCCGCCTCTGCCCGATAAACTAGATTGGTTTGGCGATTCTGCCTGTCCCGCGTGTCTCCGGGACCCTTTCCAGCGGCTCAATCCGTCGGGGAGTGCAAGAGTTCCGCCCAGCTCAGATTTTTGTCGCGCCCGCCAGCTTTCGGTGGATTCTTGTCGCGGGCGCCGGAGGAATTATGTACGCGGTCATCCGCACTGGTGGTAAGCAGTACCGGGTCTCTCCCGGCGATCTCGTGAACGTCGAAAGCCTCACGGCCGCCGAAGACGGCAAGGTCGAATTCGCCGACGTTCTCGGCTTCTCCGCCGAATCCGGCTCGCTCCTCAAGCCGAAGTCCGCGAAGGTCCTCGGCACCGTGGTCCGCAACGGTCGCGACAGCAAGATCCTCGTCTTCCATTTCAAGCGCAAGAAGCAGTACAAGAAACTCCAGGGTCACCGCCAGGGCTACACCCAGGTCCTCATCAGCGAGATTCAGGTCGACGGGGACAGCTACAAAGCCTGACCTGCGACGCCAGGGCTGGCTGGACCGTGGGCGAAGGGCGCTCGAGTAAAGTTTTGTAACAGGGCACGACTTCAATGGTGCCGACATCGCAGCAAAGTTCGGGGCTTGAGCCCCTGAGGATTTGAATGGCACACAAAAAAGGTTTAGGCAGCTCTAAAAACGGCCGCGACTCTAACGCCCAGCGCCTCGGCGTCAAGCTCTTCGCCGGCCAGACCGTCACCGGCGGCTCCATCATCGTTCGCCAGCGTGGCACCAGGATCAAGCCCGGCCTCAACGTCGGCCGCGGTTCCGACGACACCCTCTTCGCCAAAATCGACGGCCGCGTGAAGTTCATCGACCGTGGCCGCGGCGGCCGCTTTGTCGCCATCGAGCCTGTCGCCGCAGTCGCAGTGAAATAACCCCGCACCACCCCAACCCAAAACATCAGGGCCGGACTCCCACGAGTCCGGCCTTTTCCATCTGCACCCAGCCCCTGCCCCGAGCCCGGTTTCCCCCAAATGACGAAAGCCCCGGAGAACCCGGGGCTTTCGCGTAGGAGGAGGGAACAGCTTTATCGAGGAGCAACCACCGGGTTCTTGGCAAGCACCCGATCGACCACCCCTTCGATGTCCTGTAGGAAGAAGCCCGTCGGCGCACCTGCCGGAACTGCCTCCGGCATATGTCCCAAACCCTTGGCCAGCGCGTTCCACCGCGCCAGCATCGACTGCGGCGGCAGCACGATCATATTGCGCTCCGCTGCCGGTTCCGGCACCAGGAAGTACGCCGCCCAGATCGCGTATACGCTCAGAACCACCACCTGTTGCACGCTGTTCGCGTTCGAAACCAGGCCTGGATAACGCCCCGAGAGCGCCGTGAAAATCAACTCCGTTGCCGCCTGGGCGCCAAAGCCTAACCCGATGCCGAACAGCCGGCTCCGGAACGACCGTCCCAGCGAGTGAATCGAGAGTGCGAGGAATGCCAGCAGGCAGAGCTCCATGACGCTCACGCACCGCATCGTCTGCAGGCAAAGGGGCCCGATCCGGTCCCCGTTATTACTTGGCATAGCGGTGGCTGGCAAGGCAACAGCGCCCACCGCAACCACGATCGAAACGATGCTGACCCACCGGAACGCCAGTAAGCCAAGGCGGCGCAGGCCGGGAACCGGCTCCATGACGCGCTTAAATACTTCCTGCACCACAAAGAAGATGGAGATCGCCGAAGCGATGTAGGCAATCCAGTACCCGTAGAAGTAAGCGACGTAGCGAGGTGAGGGGAGAACCGGAGCTGTTCCACCGAAGTTCCACACAACCTCAAGATAGGCCAGCGAAACGAGGCGCACAACGATCAGGGTTGCCATGGCTGGCAAGCGGCGCGCCGAACCCGATTTGAAAAACGAAAAGGCGGCCAGTACCAGCAACACCGGTTCCAGCCTGATCAGGAGATCCTGCAGGTGGGCCATTGCCCCCTCCCTCAGTCTTCCGAGGATAGCGAAGGTGCCTTGGCTATCTCAAGCAAAATCCGCGAGAAACAGGCCTTGACGGCTGCCACTTTCGTGGTAGGTTCGTTACCGTAGTGACTGGTTCTGGGCTTTTACTTCCCAGTTCCGTTGCAACCACTCGGACCGCAGGTCGGAATCGGCATCGCCGCAACAATGGCGTTTCCGGTTCCGTTGCAGCCGCTGGGGCCACAAGTCGGAATCGGCATCGCCGCTACTGCTTTTCCGGTTCCGTTGCAGCCACTGGGGCCGCAGGTCGGAATCGGCATCGCCGCAACAATGGCGTTTCCGGTTCCGTTGCAGCCGCTGGGGCCACAGGTCGGAATCGGCATTGCTGAAGCAATAGCTTTTCCAGTTCCGTTGCAGCCGCTGGGGCCACAGGTCGGAATCGGCATCGCCGAGATCACCGCCTGTTGGCTCTTGAGCGTCGCATGGGAAGTGGCAAGAGCAGCAGACGCGCCCATGGCACAGATTCCGAGAACGAGAGCTCTAACGGCATTTTTCATGACTGTTGTACTCCTCAACCAAAGTTGTACTGCGTTTGATTCTGTAGTTGTAGAGACTCCTACCTACAGTGAGGACTATATCTGGTAACCTCCGGCATTGTTATCTCCTTCCGGTATTATCTAAGTATTCAATAGTCCCTGTGACTGCTGTACAAGTCTCCCGTTGCCCCTGCCAGCTCCAGACCAGTTCCCGTCCCGGGTGCCTATAAGACTAAGTCGTTCAAATTAAATAGTTTTAGGTCCGGGTCAACCTCGCACCGGGGTTCGTTTCCACCCCCTCGTAGCAGCCCCAGTTTGCGCACAGCCTCAGCTCCAGCCGCGAAAACCGCAGGCTTCGCCCAGTGCCAGTACCCCCCGGGCCCGTTAACAGCTCTGCCTATAGTCTCCAAACCACTCATTGACCGGATCGCCAGGAGACTTCGTGACGATATCTGTTCGACAGAGCACAGATTCACGAGCCCCCACGAGCCCGCGCCCTCCCCGCACCGCGTCCGCAACCCCTCTAAGTCCGCCCCGTCTTCTTGCCGGCGATCCGCATCGCCTCTTCGATCGCCTTCTGCGCCCGCTTCTGCCGCGATTCCGGGCTCTGGTAATAGAAGATGGCCAGCAGTTGGTTCCGCCGCTGCACCGGCGTCATCGCCCGCCACCCCTCTCGCGCCTTCGGCCGCCGCTGGAACGCCGCCTCCAGAATCGGTGGCGTGATCCGCTCCCCCTCCATCGCCAGCATCATCCGCTCCGCCCACAATTCCGCCCGCCCCACGCGTGCCTCAGCGCTCCGTGGCTGAAGAACCAGAGCCCCAATCGCCTTCCGCATCGAACCGCTCAGCCCGTCGTGGAACCGCTTCAGCCCCCGGCTCTGCCGCAGCAGCTTGTCCAGCTCCGGCGGAGTCGCCGCCGGTCGCTCCTCCAGATCCGGCTCCAGCAACACCTCGGCCACGCTCCCCAGCGTCACGCCCGCGCCCTTTTGCATTTGCTTGTTGACCAGCAGAATGAACCCGCCGTCCCGCGCCCTGAACAGCGACGTCCGAAACGCGAACGCCCCCGCCGTGTCCCGCATCGATCCGGCTTTCCCCTCAACAGCACGGACGCCGCGGATCGTGCCCCGCACCCGCAGCCCCTTCCGCTGCTGCCACACCTTCTTCGGATCGAACGGAACCGTGATGACGGTCCACATCAGGCCGGTTCCATCCGGCCGCAGCACGCCCTCAAATTTCTTCTTCGCGCCCACGCCCAAAAGCATAACCGCAAACACGCAACCATCTTTCGCCAGTTGCGTTCTGCTCGTCTTCCACTCGCAGTTCGTTCGCCTCTCGCTCGCTCTTTGCTGCTCCTACGGCACTGGATTCGGCAGATTTGGCAGACTCGGCAATTGGTGCTGCTGATTCAGGTCGTGGACGTGTATGAATCCCCACGCCGCCATCCCGCCCACTGCCGCGAATCCGACACCGGTCCAGATCCAGAATCCACGCGACGGCCCCGTGCGCAGATCGATCACATCCGCGTACCTCACCGTCACCGGCTCCGGATCGTTCGGCAGCTGCATTGTGAACGAATCAGGATTGATCGCGATAATCCGCCCCACCAGCGCAACTCCCGAATTCTCCTCAACGCAGATCCACCCATTCACGCCGCGCTTCACAATCCTGTCCTGGACCGTAACGGCATTGAGGGGTTTCGGCGCAGCCAGCGCCTCAGCGGGAATCAGGAAAATCGCGATCAGCAGGGAGGCAACAAAAGCAGAAAATCTTCCGTGAAAAACCGAAGCAGAAAACTTACACAAGAAAGATCCCATACCCGAACCTCAGCGCGGAACCGATCCGAACCCGTCAGTTCCTCTCACGCTGTCCAGGAAGACGCGCCACCCAAAAAATAGTTTCGCCCTGCGCCACTCGCTACTTCGCCAGCGGCTTTCGCGCAAAGTAGTATAGCGATCCCGCCAGCAGCGCGAACATCAGCACTGAAACCCAGTCGTGCGACAGGAAGGTGTGCGGGAACTGCACCGGGTTGTCGCGATGCATGACCCGCTCCAGCAGTTTCATCCCCACCCCCATCAGCCCCACGATGCCGCCAGCCGCAATCAAGCCGCTCGCGTAGAGCGACCCCGGACTGATCTCGCTCTCCTCACTCGCCTCGCCCGCGCGCGCCGCGGCGCGATCCACCATCCACCGCGCCACGCCGCCCAGGAAGATCGCGAACGTCGTCGCAATCGACAGATACGATCCCACCGCGAACGTGAGCGACCGCACCCCCATCAGCTCAATCGCAATCACCAGGAAAACCCCCAGCAGAACCAGCCCCCACGGCAGCTTCTGCTGCAGAATTCCGTTGATTACCGTCGCCATCAGCCGCGCCTGCGGAGCCGCCGCCTTCTCGCTCCCGATCCCCGGCGCCCACTGCACGTCAATCGTCTTCGTCGCCGGATTGTAGAGATACTTCCCGTCCGCCAATTCGTGCGACCCCAGCGCGTTGAGCAGCACGTAGCTGCTCCCCGCGAGCGTCTGCTGGGTCTTGTCCGGCTCCGTCACGCGAAATTCCTTCCGCGTAAATGTTCCCTGGTTCTGCACCCCGTCATGCGCCGCCGAGACGTCCCACGTCTTCGTCATCGGGTGGAATTCCTCATAGCCGAGGTTCACCATGCTCAGCGTGATGCCCACCGCAAACGTCGACACGCACACGCCGATCATCAGCGCCAGTTGCTGCTTCCACGGCGTCGCCCCGACAATGTACCCCGTCTTCAGATCCTGCGATGTATCCCCCGCGTTCGCCGACGCGATGCACACCACCCCGCCCACCGTAATCGCCAGTGCCCCATACGCCGGCGCCGTCCATCCCTTCACCAGAAACACCGCGGCCGTCGCCATCAACGTCGCAATCGTCATCCCGCTGATTGGGTTCGCCGAGCTCCCGATCAACCCCACAATCCGCGACGACACGGTTACAAATAAGAACCCAAAAATCACGATCAGCAGCGATGCCGCAAGGTTCGCCAGCATCCCCGTCTGTGCGCCCGGCACCGGCTTGAACG
>JBEKIN010000201.1:0-8260 GCA_050011735.1 Acidobacteriaceae bacterium
CGCCGCGCTCACCGCGATCGGCGATCCCTGCGGCGAATATTTCACCGCATTTTCGATCAGATGCCGCAACACTCGATGCACCAGATCCCGGTCCATCGGCGCCCGCGACAGCTCGTCCCCAACCGTCACCTCCACCGCGCGATCCCGAAGCACCGGCCGCATTTCCTCGAGCGTCGTCTCAATCAGCTCGCGTACGTCCTCGGGCCGGGTGTGGACCTGTACCGTCGCCGCATCCAGCTGGGCCATCTCCACCGCCTGCCCGATCAGCCGGTCCAGCCGCGCACTTTCCTCGTCCACCACCGCGGCCAGATCCGCTCGCTCCGCCTGCGGCAGGTCCGGTTGGCTCACCATCGTCGTCGCCGCCGCCCGAATCGCCGTCAGCGGCGTGCGCAAATCGTGCGTCACCGAATCCAGCAGTGCAATCCGCAGCCGCTCGTTTTCCCGCGATGCTTCCAGCCGGCTGCTCCGCTCCATCGCGGCTGCGCGCTCCAGCGCGATGGCCACCAGGCTGCCGATCGCCTCGTAAATCTGCGGCGAGAATCCGCCTTCCATCACCGCCAGAACCCCCAGCGACCGCAGTCCCAGCGGCAGGGGAATGAGATGAAATCCATCCCGCGACACGACGCCCGTCTCACTTTGGCCCGCAGCTAGTTTCAGATCCACCAGAGGCAGCAACTCATTCCGCGGATCGGAGTAATACGCCGCATCCTCGTCGCGCACATACAGCGCTACGGCGCGGAAATTGAAAACCGCCGCCGCTACCGATGGCGTCACCCGCGCCAGCCCGCGCAGGTCCTCCTGCAAGAGCAGCTGCTGGCTGAACTCGTACAGCCGCTCCACTTCCCGCCGCCGTCCCTCCGAAGCCTCCGCGTGCTGGTGTTCCCTTTCCGCCAGGTGACTGACCAGCACGCTGCTGCACAGAAAGGCACCCAGCGCCACCCAGTTTTGCGGATCGGCGATCGTCAGCCGCCCTACCGGCGGCAGAAAGAAGAAGTTGTAGAGCAGCGCGCACAACACCGACAGATAGACGGAGTAGGCCAGCCGCCATTGCGAAGCCGTCACCAGCACCAGCATCAGAAAGCTCAGGGCCACCGTCGTCTGATTCGCCGGCACTTTCCGGAGCAGTTCCACCAGCAGCAGGGCCGCCGCGGTCAGCGCCACGTACCGCAACAGAATCTTTATCGCCCCCGGCGTATCCTTCTCCATGAAAGGCGATCATACCCCGGCAGCGCTGCGGCGCCTCGGGAATCGCCACAGCAAGACCCATGGCCGAACGCATCCTCGTCGTCGACGACGAAATTCAGATCACGCGCGTGCTGCGCGCCTCGCTTTCCGCGCAGCGCTACGACGTCCGCACCGCCAATGATCCCGAGGAAGCTCTGCGCCTCTTCGAGGAATGGGATCCCGACCTCATCGTCACCGATCTCATGATGCCCGGCATGACGGGCATCGATCTCTGTCGCGCTATCCGCCGCAAATCCCGCACCCCGATCGTCGTCCTCTCTGTGCGCGATCAGGAGCACGCCAAAGTGGAAGCCCTCGACGCCGGCGCCGACGACTACGTCACCAAACCCTTCAGCATCCAGGAGCTCCTCGCGCGCGTCCGCGCCCATCTGCGCCGCGCCCCGGAGCGATCGGAGGATGGTCCCGTCCAGGTCGGCGATTTTCTCGTTGATCCCGCCGCCCACACCGTCACCGTCTCCGGGCGCCCCGTACACCTCACGCCTAAGGAATTCGATCTGCTGCTCCTCTTCGCGCGCAACGCCGGCAAGGTCCTCACCCACCGCGTCCTGCTCACCAACGTCTGGGGTGCGCAATCCGCGCAGCAGCCCGAATACCTCCGCGTCTTCGTCGGCCAGTTGCGCAAAAAACTCCAGGGCAATACCCAGAAGGAATACATCCAGACCGAACCCTGGGTCGGCTACCGCTTTCTCCCCGAAGGCGGACCTCAATAGCTCTCACCCTGGCCGTTACCGCGACGGGTTCCTTTATGAATCCCTAACGACTTCCTTCGCCCTCCCTTCCGGCTTAACCCGTAACCTTCATATTTGGCCGCAAGGTCGTTGCTGGAAACCCCGGCGCGGGTGCGCGGCTCAGAACAAAGCAGGACCAAAAGGATTACCCATGTCGCTAATCCGTTCACTTGTCGTGTGTCTGCGGGGCCGCGCGCTGATTCTCATCACGCTGGCACTCGGCTTCCCTCTCCTCTCTTCGCAGGTCACCGCCCAGTCGCAGGCAACTCCTGCACAGGTCAACTCCGACACGAGCTCCGGCGGCAGCGTTGCGCCTGTCAACGACAACGCCGCCATCCTGCGCGAGCTAAGCGCCATGAAGCAGCGCATCGCCGAACTGGAAGCGCAGCTCCGGGCACGCGGGGGCGCGCCGGAAGATACCTCAGCCGCGGCAACTGCCGCCGAGCTGACGACCGCAAAAGAGCACCTCCTGGCCAGCCCGGCGGCTACCAGCTCTCAACCGGCCGTGATCAGTGCTTCCTCCGTCGTGCCCACAACCACGCTCGCGTCGATGCAGGCGCCTGACCAGAGTCCCGCCGTCGATAAGATGACGCCCTTTGCGGACGCGTGGTGGGGTTGGCTGAACGGCAATCCCCGCACCATCGATTGCCCGCTGTGCTCGAAGTACTTCACGCCGGAAATCCGCGTCGATACGAATTACAACCTGGACCTGAACCACCCCGCCGACGACACCATCAGCGGATCGAGCGAGGTCTTTCGCGCCCAGGAGGTTCAGCTCGAGCAGATGGGCGTGGGCGGCGACCTGTTGATCGATCATGTCCATGCCCGCCTCATGACCCAGTTCGGCGAATACTCCGTGGCTACGCCGCGCAATGACGCCAGCGTGAGCCGCGGGCAGTGGGACCTGGACGGGGCCTATCGTTATCTTTCCGAGGCGTACGGCGGTTATCACTGGGACCGTATGCACGGCATTAATCTTGATGCCGGCATCTTCCTCTCCTACATCGGCCTGTTCAGCTTTTATAACTTCGATAACTGGGCCTATCAGCCGTCCTTTGTCTCCTCCAACACGCCGTGGTTCTTTAATGGCGTGCGCGCTCAGTTCTATCCCACGCAGCACCTGAAGATCGAGCCCTGGTTCATCAATGGCTGGCAGTCCTATGCACGTTTCGGCACCAAGCCGGGCCTGGGCGGACAAATCAAGTGGACCCCGACTACCAGCATCAACATCATCTCCAACAATTACGGCTATGGTGAAGATGACTTCGGCATTCACGGTCGCACGCGCTTCCACACCGACAACAGCTTCGAGTATAAGTACTATGACCAGCCGGATAACAAACTCAACCGGATGGCTCTATCACTGACCGCCGACGCCGGCTGCGAAAGCGGCAGCGGAGTGGCCTGCACCGGGTCGGCCGATCACAAGATCTTCACACCCGCCACCTCCACAGCGCCCGCCGTCTACTACCAGAAGCAGAGCTTTCTGGGCTGGATGCTTTACAACCGGCTCTGGTTCGATAAGGACAAGTATGGGTTGACCGTTGGCGGCGGCCAGATCAACAATCCCGGCCGCTATCTCGTCCTGCTGCCTCCCATCAATGGAGCCACAGCTGTGACCGGCACAGCCTACTTCCCCGAGGATCCTGGCCAGCCCTTTCATGGCACCGACGGAACCGTCACTTACGACTACATGCCCTCTCAATATGTCACCTTCCGCAGTGAGTACAGCTATCGTCACTCGGATGTGCCGTACTGGGCTGGTCGCGGTGGCTCAACGCCTCCCGGAGGCAATACCTACACTGCCATTGGGAGCCCGGCGGACTTTACCTGCACGAATGGATCGACGTCAGCCGATTCCGGCATTGGATACACAACCATGCCCGGCTTGAAATACAGCCAGGAGTACGCTGCCAACATCGCCGCTGCTAAAGCCCTGTGCGCCGCAACTCCGAATTACCCCAGTCTCTGGCAAGCCGATTTGCGTCGCGACCAGCAGATCGTAACCTTCGCCATTTTGGTTAAGTTCTAACCCAGACGAAGATGCGCTCTCGCTCGAAACCCGGCCCTCGCCCCGCAGCCTTGTCTCAGGCCCTCGGCGCGGGCCCCTTCTTTATGATTCCCTTACGAAATCCTTATGTCGACCTTAGGGAGGCGCCGCCTCTACTGGGGAGGGCTTCAAACCGGCCTATGACACCTCGTAATCTGCTGATCCTGCGTCGGGTTTTTCTGCCCGTCCTCTTCGTCTCCGTCTGCCTGCGGGGCGCGGCACAAGCTTCATCCAACGCCGATGACGTCGAACAGCTGAAGCAGCTCGTCTTCGATCTCGAGCATCGCGTCGCCGCTCTCGAACAGCAGAACCAGCAATTGCGCTCCTCCACCTCACCCCCTGACAGCTCTGGTCCACGGACCGCCGCGGCCTTAGTGTTGGCATCCGCGGAGCTGCGCGTTCCGGGCACAACCTCCGCCCTGTCGACCCAGGAATCTGCACCGGCAACTCCCGCACCCGCGCCCCTCCCCGGCACGTTGCCTGGCGGAGCGACCCTCAACTACACCTTCGATGGCTACTACGAGGGCAACTTCAACAACCCCACCGGTCGAGTCAACGATCTCCGTGCGTACGACGTCCTCAGCAACGTCTTCAGCATCAACCAGGCGGATTTCATCTTCGACCTCGACCCTGACCTGACTGTTCATCGCCGCTATGGCTTCCGAGTCGACCTGCAGTTCGGTCAGGCCACCGAAACTCTCCAGGGCAACCCCGCCAACGAGACGCGACCCGAGATCTACCGCAACATCTTCCAGGCCTATGGCTCGTACGTTGTTCCCGCCGGCCACGGAATCCAGGTCGACGTTGGCAAGTGGGCCAGCTCTCTCGGCATCGAAGGCAACTACACCAAAGACCAGCAGGATTACACCCGCTCCTTCTACTTTTATTTCCTGCCCTTTTATCACGCCGGTGCGCGCGCCAGTTATCAGCTCACGAATAAACTCACTGCGAACTACTGGGTGGTCAACGGAACCAATCAGTCCGAACCCACTAATGGCTTCAAAGACGAGATGTTCGGCTTCGGGCTTCAGCCCACGAAAACCCTGAGTTGGACCATGAACTACTACCTCGGCCAGGAGCATCCCGACACCGTCCCCGCCACCAACTGCATCGTTCCCGTGCAGCCGGGGCTATGCCTCGCGCCCATCAACCCCGCACCCAACGGCAAAACTCACATTTTCGACAGCTACGCTACCTGGCAACCGCGTCCCAAACTCACCTTCTCCGTCGAGGGCGATTACTTCATCCAGCGCGAATGGGTCAACACGGCTCCCGGAGAGTCGTCGGCCCCCTCCCACGTCGACGGCGGTGCCGCCTACGCACAATATCAGCTCAACTCCCGCGCCGCTCTCGCTGCCCGCACCGAATATCTCTCCGACCGTGGCGGCCTCTTCAGCGACGAAACCCAGGCGCTCAAGGAAGTCACTGGTACCTACAAATACGCGCTGGGCGATAACTTCGACGCTTTTCTCGAATACCGTCGCGACTGGAGCAATCGCCTCTATTTCGTTACCAGCAACCCAGCCGCGCCCTCTAGCCAACAGGACACCGCCCTGCTCGGCCTCGTTTGGTGGTACGGCGGCAAACAAGGATCCTGGTAGAAAGGACCCATCTCATGTCCGACCTTTTGATGATTGTCTATTCCATCGCCTTCTTCGTGGTCGCTCTCCTCTATGTCACCGCGTGCGAGAATCTGAGGTAATCCATGAACGTCGCAACTGGGATCATTCTGCTGATTACTGTGTTTTTGTTCGGCTACCTGATCGTGGCCCTGCTTTATCCGGAGAAATTCTGAAATGACTGCGAATGGATGGCTGCAGTTTCTTGTTTATTTCGTGGTGCTTCTCGTGTGCATGCGCCCTTTGGGCATCTACATGGCTCGCGTCTTCAACGGCGATTATAGCTTCCTGCGCCCTGTCGAGAACCTCATCTATCGCGTCTCCGGTATTCACGCCGACGAGGAAATGAACTGGCGCGAATATGCCGGCGCTATGCTCATCTTCAGCTTCGCCTCGCTCGTCGTCACTTATCTCATCCTGCGGCTGCAGCATATTCTGCCGTGGAACCCGCAGCATCTGCCCGGAGTCGAAGCCCTCCTCGCCTGGAATACGGCCGCGTCCTTTACCACGAACACCAACTGGCAGGCCTATACCAACGACACGACCATGAGTTACTTCACGCAGATGGCCGGCCTCGCTTATCACAACTTCTTCAGCGCCGCCGTCGGCATCGCCGTCGCTATCGCTCTCGTGCGTGGCATTGCCCGGCGCGAGTCGAAGACCATCGGCAACTTCTGGGTCGATACCACCCGCGCCTGTCTGTACGTGCTGCTCCCCATCTGTATCGTCTATGCGCTCGCTCTCGTCAGCCAGGGAGTTATCCAGAACCTGCACCCCTATACCGTTGCTCAGACGCTCGAGCACCAGACCCAAACCATCGCTCAGGGTCCCGTCGCTTCCCAGGAAGCTATCAAGATGCTCGGCACCAACGGCGGCGGCTTCTTCGCTGCCAATAGCTCCCATCCTTTCGAAAATCCGACACCCTTCAGCAATTTCCTTGAAATGTTCTCCATTTTCTTCATCGGTGCGGGACTCACCGTTACCCTCGGCCGCATGACCGGCTCTCCCGGCCACGGGTGGGCCGTCTTCGCGTGTATGTCCATCCTTTTTACCGCGGGATTCACCGTCGCTTATTGGGCTGAGTCGCAGCCCAGTCCGGTCCTCCACGGCGTCAGCCAGCATGTCAGCGTTCTCCAGCCCGGCGGCAACATGGAGGGCAAGGAGACCCGCTTCGGCATTGCCGATTCCGCGCTCTTCGCCACCATCACCACCGACGCCAGCTGCGGCGCCGTCAATTCCATGCACGACTCCTTCACGCCTCTCGGCGGCATGATCCCGCTTATCAATATCATGCTCGGCGAAATTATCTTCGGCGGCGTCGGCTCTGGTCTGTACGGCATGCTCATCTATGTCGTACTTTCGGTGTTCATTGCTGGATTGATGGTCGGCCGCACCCCCGAGTATCTCGGCAAGAAGATCGAATCCTACGACGTGAAGATGACCATGCTCTACGTGCTCATCTTCCCGCTCGTCATCCTTACCTTTACCGCTATCTCCGTGCTGTCTCATATGGGGCTCAGCAGCCTGGCCAACAATGGTCCGCACGGATTTACCGAGATCCTGTATGCCTATGTCTCTACCGCCGGAAATAACGGCTCGGCCTTCGCCGGACTCAACGCCAACACCCACTGGTACAACCTCAGCACCGGCTTCAACATGCTCATGGGCCGCTTCCTCATGATGATTCCCATGCTCGCCCTTGCCGGCAATCTCGCCCGCAAAAAGAGCATTCCGCCATCGCCTGGCACCTTCCCCGTGAATACGCCGCTCTTCACCGTCCTGCTCACCGGCGTCATTCTCATCGTGGGCGCGCTCACCTTCTTCCCCGCTCTCAGCCTCGGTCCTATTCTTGAACATCTGCTGCTGCAGCACGGCACCCTGTTTTCTTAACGCAAGGAACAAGCATTCATGGCAAAAAAACAAAGTCTCTGGAATCCCGACATCTTCCGCCAGGCCGTCATCGACTCCTTCACCAAGCTCGACCCGCGCCTGATGATGAAGAACCCGGTCATGTTCGTCGTCGAAGTCGGCAGTGTCGTCACCACCGCTCTGCTCATTGAAGAAGCTGTACGCCATCAGCCCATCGGCTTCAATCTGCAGATCACTCTCTGGCTCTGGTTCACGGTGCTCTTCGCCAACTTCGCCGAAGCCATCGCCGAAGGCCGCGGCAAGGCGCAGGCTGACACGCTGCGTAAAGCCAAAGGCGAGACCATGGCCTACCGCTTCCGCTCCGACGGCTCTACCGAAGCCGTTTCCAGTTCTCAGCTGCGTTCCGGCGACATTATCAAGGTTGAGGCCGGCCAGTTCATCGCTGGCGACGGTGAAGTCATCGAGGGCGTTGCTTCCGTCGACGAATCCGCCATAACCGGCGAATCCGCCCCCGTCATCCGCGAAGCCGGCGGCGACCGCTCTGCCGTCACCGGCGGCACGCGCGTCCTCTCTGACTGGATCAAAATCCGCATCACCTCCAACCCCGGCGAAACCTTCCTGGACCGCATGATCGCTCTCGTCGAAGGCGCCACCCGCCAAAAGACGCCCAACGAAATCGCCCTCAGCATCCTGCTTGCCGGCCTCACCGTCATCTTCCTGCTCGCTGTCGCCACGCTGCAGCCCTTCGC
>JBEKIN010000202.1:0-8177 GCA_050011735.1 Acidobacteriaceae bacterium
ATTCGAGAGAGAAGCCCCCTCAGCTCGTTGTAGGACATACTTCGTATGTCCGGGCGGCAGAGACCCAAGGCCGGGCTCAGTGGGAGGCACTTGTCAAGCGGCACCCCGAAGCCGGATTTGTTGCCAAGGGTGAGAGTGACGCAAGCAACAGCTGGGTGGCCCCCAAGGGCTATGTGAGCGTGTCAGCGAACCCCTTTGTCTTGAACAGTCGAGTCTTGAGTGAATCGGAGGTCCAAAAAGGGTGGCTTCAGGAACAGAGTCTTTCACTCACGGGCCCGTCGCTGACGCCATCAATCCACCTTGAATGCTGCCACCGGCAGATCCCAACTGATTGACATGAGATGGTTCGGATGCATTGGCCAATGCCCGGCGTGCGTCGCGACTAATTAAACCAAAGCCCTTGTTGTCCGCATCTCTAGTAAGAGCTTCGAGATCACGTCGACCTGACAGGGGGTTCGCGCTCTGCAATTCGATTTCGCCGAGAGCCAGTCGGGCCTTCATCAGCATGCTACCCTGGTCCCATTTCACGGCCTGGTTCAGAGCCGCCATGGCTTCGCTCCGCGCCCGCTGTAATTTACCCTCAGCTGCATCCATGCGGGCCACAAGGATGTTTCGGTCTGTAACGTGTTCTCCGACAAACGGTCGCCCTTTCGGTTCGCTCCGGCGTACCGCGTCATATTCGCTGAGGGCAGCTTTACATGGAGTCACCTTTCCTTCCTGTAATAAGACTTCCGCCAGTTGGCCGGATGCGATGGCTACACCTCCCGGGTCGTGAGCGTTCCGCCATTCTTCGACCGCGTGCTTCAGAGTTGACTCCGCGTCTGCCAGCCGACCTTCCTCCATCTGTACTGTTCCGAGGGTTTGGCGACTCTGGGCAAGCAGTCCCGCATCCCGAACCGAAGTCAGGGCCGCGACCGCCTGATTCGACAAATGGTCCGCCTCGTTAAGCCGGCCCTCCCAGGTACGTACGAGAGCAAGAAGATTCATCTGCAGAGCCTCTCTGTTCCGTTCGCCAATCTGGCTATAGAGGGCCAGAGATTGCTGCAAATACTTGTCCGCTGAATCGAGGTCTCCCTGAACCGTGGCCTGAATCCCGAGATCCATCAGTCTGCCCGCTGTGCGGCTTCGGTCGTTGACCTCGCGGCTCAATTCAAGCGGCTGTTGATAAAGCCTGATGGCCTGGGAGCGATCGGTAGACGACAAGATATCGGCCATGATGCTCAGGGTGTAGGCTTCTTCCTGCTTATTACCGGTTCTTCGAAAGATTGCCAATGCCTGTTTGCACAGCCTGTTACCCTCGGCCGAACTGACGTAAAACATCCGCACCTGAGCCAGCGCGGTGAGGCCACGTCCGAGATTGGCTTCGTCTCCAGTCTGCTGACTGATTGAAACCGCTTCACTGTCACTGGCCTCGGCTCCCGCAGGATCGCCCTGCTGCCGGCGCACGCGGCCCTGGTCGATTAAGAGCCGAGCCACGGCCGAGCGGTCGCCTACGGCTGTGTATCTTGTCTCTGCGTCCTTCCATAGCGCAAGCGCCTCTGAAAAGCTTCCCAGGGCCCTTAGAGCTTCTCCTTGTTGCTCCTCGGCACGCGCCAGCAACAGGGTCGCGCCGGACTGTCTTGCCCTGTCCGCTGTGCGACCAGCGGCGTCTCTCTCCCGCCGAAAATCGGAGATGCTTGCTGCAGCCTCTGCCTCTGCAGGTGCTTGCTGGAAAGCCGCTGGTAGCACTGGATACGCTTGCTCAGCTGCGTCAGTTTCCTGTTGCTTCCGATGACGCGCAGATGGGCGTCGGCGGTAAATTGGAGAAATTCCACCTGTGCGACACTCTCGGGCTCACTACTTCTGACTGACACGAATCAGCCGCCAATGGTCTGACGGCTGGTCCTGAGCGAGCGTTAGTTGCCCTTAGAAACTGATCTTCACCGACGCCTCAAGCACACGGGAACTAGCGACGCCGTTGACATTGCCAACGCCGCTACCCAGGGTGCCGGTGATCTTTCCGAGGTTCGATCCAAGAGTTCCGTTTGGCTGTCCGAATGCCGGGGTATTGGTCATGTCGAAAGCGTCGAAGCGGGCTTCGAGCGAGGATTCCCGGTACATGGGGAAGCTCTTGAAGAGCGACACGTTGTCTGCGAAGTATCCGGGGCCACGGAACTGGTTGCGTTGCGTATCCCCAACTGCGCATGGATTAGGGTTGCTGGCTGAATACGCCACGCATGCAGCGGGCGCCGCGAATGAAGACGTGTTGAACCATGCGGTGTTGGCCGCTCGGCTCACACTATGCGTGACCTGGAAAGAACCAGTCTCATTGACCGTCTGGGTTGTTCCCGGCGTCGCACTCGTTGTTGAAATCGTAAAAGGAAGGCCCGAGAGCATTCCAATGGTGGACGAAGTCTTCCAGCCGCCCAGAGTGTAGGCACCGATGCCAGAGTTGAAGAGGCGGTGACTGCGTCCTGCGGGCAGCTCGTAGGTCACTGTCTGCTCGAAGTTCTTCTTGCGGTCGAAATCGAGGAGATTGTAATTGCGCCGCAAGCTGCCGCTCCAAAACAGCACATTTCCATCCTGCGCCCCGGTTTGGTAGCCCTGTGCCTTGCCCCATGTGTATGCGGAGGTGAATGCCAGGCCATTGGTGAAGCGGCGAGTGAGCTGGGCCTGCAGCGACTCATAGTTGCTGGAAAAGCCCATGAAGTATTGAGTTACCGAGGCAGTTTTTCCAAACGCGACCTTGAACGGGTCGTACGTGCCGCTCTGACCATAGATCGTGGGTTGGTTGATGTTCTGGGCGACGTCGATTCGCGTGCCATGATTGGCAACGTACGCAACCTGCAGGGACATATTCCTGGGCAGAGCCTGTTCCAGCGCAAAGTTCCACGAGTCCACAGAGGCATTCTTGAAGTTGAGGGGGATCAGGAGATTCGACAGTCCGATGGTCCCGTTGGCCGCGCTTTCCACGAGAGCCCCGTTCGACGGAAAAGTTGCCGTCGGGGTTGCAGGTATGCCGGTTACAAAATTAATCACACCTCCCACGGGGTTAAGGGCTGGTCCATAGGTTGGCGTGTTCGTATAGCCGGTACTCGTCTTGATCGGATAGTTATAGGCATAACTATTGTCGACAAACGGGACATAACTTATGCCAAATCCGGCGCGAATCACAGTTCGCTCCGTGGCACGATAAGAAATTCCCAATCGAGGAGCAAAGTTTCTGTAGTCGGTTTGCATCCCGAGGCTGGATGAATTGCCGTCGATGCCGGCGATGACCAGTGAATTGTTAGTGGGATTGTAGTTGACGAAGCCGCCCGGCTTGCGCGGCGTGGCCGGCGGATACAGCTCATAACGCAGGCCGAAATCCAGCGTCAGCTTTTGGCCGATGAGCCACTTGTCGGAAACAAAGAAGAAGAGCCAGGTTTGCCGGTAGCAGGGAAAAGTGCTGTTCGTGTCCTGGCCAACCTTATACGGAACGTCGAACAGAATGCTGGCCATGTCGTTGGCCTCGCCGGTCGCACTGCCGTTGAATGCCGTCGCACCCGGCGCGGAAGTGGAGTTTTCTTCGAAGTAGAACTGCCCTGCAGCGGCGTTGTTATTTCCCTGCAGAAGATCGTCGCGGACGCGGCGGATGTCGGCGCCTGCTTTCAGAGTGTGGTTCCCCGCGATCTTCGTCCAGTTATTGGCAAAGTCGATGTTCGATTCGGCGCGCAGCCAGGGCAGAGACGCGCTGTAGCCGATCAGCGGGGACGAGAAGACGTTTGCCGAGATGGCGACTTGCCCGCTGCTGTCGGGAGTGGCGTCGGTTCCGTTGGGGCCATTGCCGGGAACACCAAGCGTCGTCGCGTCATTCATTCCATAGTCCGTCTGATGCGCCGAGTTACGCAAGTGGGCCACGCCGACGCGCGCTTCGGTAAACAGGGTCGGCGAAAAGACATGATCGTAGTTGAAGCCGGTGCTGTAGGCTGCTGCGACGCCGGTCGCTTCAAAACCTCCTGAGCCTCCAGGGCCTCCGAGGAACGAACCGAACAGCGGCGCTTGATACGTGGTTGTATTTTGATGACTGAAACGTCCGCTCAAATGGTCCCTGGAAGACATCGCATAATCCGACCTGATGTCGTAGCTGATGACGTCTTTGCTGAAAGGGAGGTTCGACGAAAAATTGTTGGTGGTTGCTCCAGCGATGTACGCTGCCGACGAGAGATTCGTTTTGGGATTTCTGGCAAGAGCGTCCAGCTCCTGCAGGACGGTTAAGCCCACTTTGGTGATTCCAGGGTTCGTCATCGGAATAAGGTTGCCGGCAAACGGCGTGCGGCCGGTCCCGCAGGCGTTGTTGGCCGCGCTACCCACGCAGTCTGCCGTATCTCCAGTATTCGGATCGTAAACCTGGCCTGAATACCCGCTCAGGTTCAGGTTGCCGTTGGTCACGTTATAGAAGGGGATGGTGGCGATTGTCGTCGTGGATTCGTGATCGGATGTGCGGAGAACATCGCCGAAAATGAAAAGCTTGTTTTTCAGAATTGGGCCGCCAACCGAGCCACCCGTGTAGTTGTAGACCAGACGTCCATTGGGTCCGGCTGCGAAGTAATTGCGGGCATTGACGCCGTTGTTTTCCATGTTCTGGAAGACCGACCCATGAAACGAATTCGTCCCTGACTTGAGCGTCACATTGACTACGGTTCCCACTGCCCGGCCGAACTCCGCTTCGAAGTTGTTCGTGGTGATGTCCACGTTCTGGATCGCGGCCGCAGGTGGAACCAGGATGATATGGATGCCGGTACGCTGGTCGTCGTCGATACCCTCGATCTGGTACAGATTGACGTAAGAGGACTGGCCATTCGAGTTTGTGGACAGATCGTCGTTGGCGTTGTAGAACTGCGAGTTATTGAAGACGATCGGCGCCATGCCCGGCACTGTATTCAGCAGGGACTGAAAGCTGTTGCCGCTGCTGAGGGGGAGACTGCCGATGGTTCCCTGCTCGATGGTGCTGGAGATGTCGGCGCGGTCAGTCTGCAGCTGTGGGGGTGCCGCCGTGACTTCGATCGTTTCGGTCGTGCTGCCCGCAGCCAGGGTTACATCAACGCGCGTCGTGGTGTTTGTAGCGAGGGAGATGTTTTCGCGGATTTCCTTCTTGAAACCTTGAGCGACAACCGTAACGGAATACGTCCCGGCAGGAAGGTCGGGTTCGATATAGTCTCCGCTCCCATTGGCGACCGTCACATATTGGACACTCTGACCGGTCAGAACAATGGCGACTTGCGCATGCGGTACTACACTTCCCGTCGAGTCAGTCACCGTGCCGAGCAGAGTGCCGCTGACGGCTTGTGACATCAGCCTGCTGGCAGACAGAACAGCTATGGCGAGCAAGAGCAATTGAGTCCAACGTTTCATACATTTGCCTCCGAATAGGGCCGGTGGCTCTGCCCCTTTAGGTGCTCGAGCACAGAAGCCGGCCGGTCATTGTTCCGCCTCACCAGTGGATTAGCGGTAGAGCGCGAATCAGCTCCGGATGGCGCCCAGGCGGAATAGTACTCAGAAACGTAGCCTTTGGGGGGAAATTCAGCCGTGGTCATCCGCGGACCGGAATCTGATGGCTGTTTTTGGGTTGTGGGCCGCGGACATGGCGGCGGACCATGCCAATTAGTTTCGTTGTCGTGGCGAAACCTGGCTCAGCGGCTCTGACAGGATCATTGGATTAGCAGCCGCGAGCTTTCGCGAGTGCAAGGCCTTGGTCTCACTTATATCATTGATAATACACAACTTAATGGAGGCGGCGGGAGTCGAATTGCCCTAGCGCCCTGAAAACACGCAAGTTATTGCAATTTAAGCAAGCACGAATCGCGCCAATCAGCCCGAAACGCGGCTCCAGAGTACGTAATGAGTACACCACAAGCTCACGCTTCCTTCGACTGATTCCCGGCAGTGTCGGGCGAGTCACCGGCCACCCGGAGTAATGCAATCAACGGCGTGTAATGTCCGTATTGCCGACAATCCAACCCTAGGGAGCAATCTGCCAGGTATTGTCGGGGGCGCCGGGGCTGCCGCTGCTCGTCAACGTGTTCCCGTTCATCAGCCAGACGTAAACCTGCTCTGTGGTGCTGTTGCGCCACAGGATGTCGGCTTTGCCGTCTCCGTTGAAATCTCCAATTCCCTGAATGACCCAGTCGGAGGTGATGTAGGTGACGCTGCCGCCGCCCGACATCACAGTCCCGTTGATGAGCCAGAGGTAGACCTGCCCGGTGGTGCTGTTCCGCCACAGGATGTCACTCTTGCCGTCCCCATTAAAATCGCCCACACCCGCGATGCTCCAGTCGGAGGAGACGTAGCCGAGGCTCCCGCTGCTCGTCAGTGTGCTGCCATTCATGAGCCAGATGTAGAGCTCGCCGGTGGTGGTGTTGCGCCACAGGATGTCGGCATCGCCGTCGCCGTTGAAATCGCCGATGCCCTGAATGACCCAGTCGG
Organism: Acidobacteriaceae bacterium; assembly: GCA_050011735.1. Lineage (GTDB taxonomy): Bacteria > Acidobacteriota > Terriglobia > Terriglobales > Acidobacteriaceae > Palsa-343. Next base: position 6,445 of record JBEKIN010000202.1, read on the forward strand.
AGGTGATGTAGGTGACGCTGCCGCCGCCCGACATCACAGTCCCGTTGATGAGCCAGAGGTAGACCTGCCCGGTGGTGCTGTTCCGCCACAGAATGTCGGCCTTGCCATCGCCATTGAAGTCGCCAACGCCTTGAATGGTCCAGTCTGAGGAGACGTAGCCGAGGCTTCCACTGCTCGTTAACGTGCTGCCGTTCATCAGCCAGATAAACACCTCGCCGGTGGTGCTGTTGCGCCACAGAATGTCGGCGTAGCCGTCTCCATTGAAATCGCCTGTGCCCTGGATGACCCAGTCCGAGGTGGGGCTGCCGGGGCTCCCGCTACTCGGATACGTGGCTCCGTTCATGAACCACTCGTAGACCTGCTGGGTGCTGGTGTTGCGCCACAGAATGTCACTCTTGCAATCGCCGTTGAAGTCGCCCGGGTTGGCAAACGACGCCGGATTTGGATTGGGATTCGGGTTCGGATTCGCACACGGCAAGGTCGAGTTCACGACCGTCACAGGAGCCGAGCCGGTGGCACTGTTGTAGGTCATGGAGCTTCCCGAGTCCGGGGTGTAGGTGGCCGTTAGCGTGTCGCTGCCCACGGCTAATTGTCCCGCTGGTATGTTGATATTCGCCGAGCCGGCGCTCAGCGTTTTGGCGGACGAGGTGTAGCCGCCGCCGCTCAGGACGACCGAGCCGGTTGGGGTTGGATTACCGTTGCCACCGCTCAGGGTCACCGTGACCGAGAGCGCCTCTGACGTGGTGATCTTCGAGGAGGCTGGCGAGACCGTGACGGCCGGGGTGATCAACGCAGCCAGCCCGGTGCCGCTCAGTCCAATGCTCTGCGTGGCATTCGCAACGTTCAGGTTGTTGTCGGTCAGAACGGCGGATCCAGGAATTGACCCGGTGCTCCTGGGAATAAAGTCCACGGCCAGGCCGCAACTGGCTCCCGAGGCGAGCGCGCCGGCAGAACCCGAGCTCAGAACCTCAGGGCAGGTCGTCGCTGGGTCCAGGGTGAAGCTGGCGGAGACGCTGGGATTCTCGCCGGTTCCCGGAACCGGGAAGACGAGTGACTGGTTGCCGATGTTGCGCAGCGTCACCGTCTTTGGGCTGTCGCTGCTTTGCGTGCCCATGTTGGCATTGGCAAAGCTCAGGCTGGGCGGGGTGGCGAGGGGCAGCTCCTTCACCGCGTTGTGGCCGAAATCGCCGACATAGACGTTGCCGCTGGAGTCCAGGGCCACACCGCCGGGAAGGGCAAAGCCGCTGCCCAGCGTCGTGACGCAACTGGCGGAAGGACAGCCCGCCGGCATCTCCTTCACCAGGCTGTTGCCGTAATCGCCGACATAGACGTTGCCGCTGCCGTCCACCGCCACTCCCGAGGGCTGGCTGAATCCGCCGCCCAGCGTCGTCACGCAGCTGGAGGTAGCACAGCCGGGGGGCATCTCTTTCACCGCGCTGCTGCCCGTATCAGCGACATAGACGTTGCCGCTCCCGTCCACCGCTACCGCCTGCGGACTGGCGAATCCGCCGCCCAGCGTCGTCACGCAGCTGGAGGAAGCGCAGGCAGGAGGCATCTCCTTCACCTTGCTGTCGAAGGTGTCCGCGACGTAGATGTTGCCGGCACCGTCGACGGCAACCCCAAAGGGCAAGCTGAAGCCGCCGCCCAGCGGAGTGATGGCCGGATTGCTCGGGAACTGGATCTGCGGCCCCTGGCCGGTGCCGTAAATGAGTGCGGTCGCGATCACGCTCCGC
>JBEKIN010000203.1:0-8164 GCA_050011735.1 Acidobacteriaceae bacterium
CAGAACGGACAGCTAATCTGCACGTCCGCGCTCGGCTCCGTGAAAGGAAAGAACGACGGGAAGAACCGCGTCTTCACGCTCGACCCGAAGAACGCCTTCATCGCCGCATCGAGCGTCCCCTTCAAATCCCCAAACGTGATGTTCGTATCGACGCACAGCCCCTCGACCTGGTGAAAGATCGGGTAGTGCGTCGCGTCGGCCGCATCGTTCCGATGCACCTTGCCCGGAATGATGATGCGCACCGGCGGCGGCTGCTGCTCCATGGTGCGAATCTGCACCGGCGACGTGTGTGTGCGCATCAGCAGCCGGTCGCGCAGCGGCTTGCGCTCCTGCCCCACGATCACCAGCGTGTCCTGCGTGTCGCGCGCCGGATGCCCCGGGGGAAAATTCAGCGACTCGAAGTTGTAATAGTCGGTCTCCACCTCCGGCCCCACGCCCACCGAGTAGCCCATGCGCTGGAACACCGCGACAATCTCGTTCCACGTTTTGATCAGCGGATGCTCTGCGCCCAGCCTGCGCCGCGTCCCCGGCAGCGTAATGTCGATCGCCTCCGCGTCCAGCTCGCTCCCCGCCGAACCCGCGCCCGCCAGTTCCAGCCGCCGCTCAATCTCCGCCTTCAGCGTATTGAACCGCTGCCCGATCTGCTTTTTCGCATCAGCCGGCGCGGACTTCAGCCACGCGTCGCTGATCGCCTTCAGCCGCCCCTGCTTCCGCCCCAGCCACTGCAGCCGAAACTGCTCCACGTCCTCTGCCGACCGCAGCCCCGCCGCCGACTGCTCCACCTCCCGCGCCACCGCGGCAAACGCCCGGTCCAGCTCCGCCTCGCTCCACCCTGGTAAACTCGGAACGCCCGGAGGAATTTCGTCATTCTGCATGATTCCTTTGAGGATAAATCACCAGAAGCACGGAGCCGCACCATCCGCGAAAACTCCAATTGCCGGAAAGGGAACCGCCCGCCTTGCCCCGCCCCCAGCCACTTTTCACGGTATCCAACTGCGCGCAAATTCAGCGGCGCCCGCGAAAAACCGGGCTAAACTGATCCCGACATGATCCGCTCCTACCAGGGTCACACGCCCACCATCCCCGCCACCTGCTACGTCGACCTCTCGGCGCAGGTCATCGGCGATGTCGTCCTGGGCGAGCACGCCAGCGTCTGGATGAACGCCGTCGTCCGCGGTGACGTCCACTCCGTCCGCATCGGCGCCCACTCCAACGTGCAGGACTGCGCTGTCCTCCACGGCATGCGCTACAAATATCCCGTCATCGTCGGCGACTGGGTCACCATCGGCCACAATGCCACCGTTCACGGCTGCATCATCGAAGACGTCTGCCTCATCGGCATCGGCGCAACCATCCTCAACAACGCCCGCATTGGCGAAGGCTCCATCGTCGCCGCTGGAGCGGTCATCCCCGAGAACACCATCATCCCTCCACGCTCCCTCGTCGCCGGCGTCCCCGGCAAAATCCGCCGCGACCTCACCTCCGACGACCGCGAAGACATCCTGATGTACGCCCGCAATTACCTCGACTACGTGAAGATCTACCTGGAAGAGACGAACCCCTCCCACACGCGAGGCTTCCTCGAGGAAATGAAAATCGCAAAGTAGCACGCCGCTCGGTGTCGAAGACCCGAATACCCGCTTGGCCCAATGAGGCAGAACCCACAGAGCCCGCCATCGTTCTCTGAGTTCTCTGTGCCCTCTGTGGTGAGATTTGGCGGCCTCACCCTCGCTCGATCTGCTCCACATGATGCCGCAGATGCACCACGTAATCCGTCGCCACAAATTCCAGATCGTACCGCGTGTCCCCCTGATCCCCGCTCTTGTCCCACACATGCGCCAGCGTTTCCGGAGCGATGCGCGCCATCACCTCGGCGAGGTGCCGATTGTAGGCAGCCCACAGTACCACCAGCTCCTTCCACGGACGCGCTGCATAGTGATTCAGCCGCACCCACTCGTTCTGTTCATAACCAGGAAACTTCAGCTCCGGCGCGATCTGCATGCGGATAAACCGCTGATGATTATTGGTCGCCGAATCGATCAGGTGCCCGAGAATCTGCTTGCGCGACCACTTGTCCGGTCCGGCCGAACGGCCCGCCTCTTTGTCCGGGATCGCCAGAAACCTCCGCTCGCACTCCCCGACTATGTCTCGTAATTCCCGCGCCGCGTCCAAATAATTCATCCCCGCATCTTCTCACTCCCGGCACTCGTTCCGCACCCCAGCCTTTACCGGAACCCCCCGATAGCCGAAAATGAACGCAGAGGTCAACGGAGGTCTATGCCCCTTTCCGGCGAAGCCATTCGCGTGATGAACCTGGTGGACGACGTGGCGACCACCATGCGCCGCATGCTGTCTCTTATCCCACTGCTGGCCCCCGACGAACGCAAGCGGGTCAGCGATTACCTGAAGGTGTCCGAGCCCGGCGCGGAGCAGGTTCTGGCCGCCCTCGCGAGCCCAAACCCAAAATAGATCGTCGCCGCCTGAAAATCGCTCACGGGGCTCCATTTTCCGATCCCATCCGCCGCGGCCAGCCGTCTATGGGGAAGCCCTTCCGAGGCGGGAACCCGGAACCCTCCGTCCTCGTATCTGAAAGCAGCTCATGCAGAGCCTCGGCGACACCTTCGGGCAGGTTTTTCTGGCCATCCGCGCCAACAAGCTCCGCTCGTTTCTCACCATGTTCGGCATCGCCTGGGGCGTCGGCTCCATGCTGCTGCTCATCTCCGTCGGCGAAGGCTTCCGCTCCGGACAGAAACGCGAGTTCGCCGAGCTCGGCAACGACGTCATCATGCTGTGGAACGGCAACATCCCCGCGGTCCCCGGCCAGCACACCAGCATGCGTCCCTACTACCTCACCTTCTCCGACGTCCAGGCCATCCGCACTCAGGCCCCCGACGTCCGCGACGCATCCGCGCTCATCAATCGCAGCGACATCAAGCAGCAGAGCCAGTACGAAACCGCCGGCGGCCAGGTTCTTGGCGTCGAGCCCAATTTCAAAGACATTCGCTGGGTGCCCATCGCCCAGGGTCGCTTCATCAGCGCCGACGACATTCGCAACAAGAATCGCGTCATCGTCCTTGGTCAGAAAAGCGCTCAGCTGCTGTTCCAGGGCCATCCGGCTCTCGGCGAATGGGTCACTCTCAACGGAACCCGCTTCACCGTTATCGGTGTCGCGGACCACGTCGGCCACGGCGACAACGACGATCGCAGCCAGCAGGTCTACATCCCGCTCTCCCTCATGCTCGACATGTTCGCTCTCAACTGGGGCAACAATCCCCAGGACACGGTCAGTTCCATCCAGTACCAGCCCACGGTCGCCGCCCAGCATGCCGCGGCTCTGCACGAGGTCCATGAGATCATCGGCCGCCGCCACGGATTCAGCCCCGACGACAGCGAAGCCTTCAATGAGTGGGACTCCGTCCAGTCCCAGCAGATGGTCGGCAAAATCTTTGACGCGATGGACATCTTCCTCGGCGGCGTCGGCCTCGTCACCCTCGCTCTCGGCGCGGTCGGCATCGTGAACATCATGCTCGTCTCCGTCACCGAGCGCACCAGCGAGATCGGCCTCCGCAAGGCGCTCGGCGCTACCCGCCGCAGCATCCTCGTCCAGTTTTTCCTCGAGGGGCTTACCCTCACCGGCGTCAGCGGCTTCATCGGCATCGCCGGCGCGGCATTTTTCATGTGGGTGCTGCAGCAGCTCTTCGGCCAAAATATGCAGGGTTTCGATCCGCCCCGCCTGCAACCCTGGTCCGCGGCCTTGGCGATCGTCGCTCTCAGCATCTGCGGCATCGTCTCCGGCCTCTACCCAGCGGCGCAGGCCGCCAAAATGGAGCCGGTAGAAGCTCTCAGGCGTGAATGACCGGCAAACCCGGCACTGGCAACTGACCACTGATCACTGACCACTGGAGACTGAATCATGATCCGCGACATCTGGGGACAAGCCTGGGAGGCGATGATCTACAACCGCCGCCGCACCTTCATCACTGTCTGCGGCATGGCCTGGGGCATCGCCACCGTCGTGCTCCTGCTCGCCTACGGCGCCGGCTTCGGTCAGGCCATCCAGAACATCTTCGCCCAGTGGGGCACCTACCTCATCGGCGTCTTTCCCGGCCGCACCTCCGAACAGGTTGGCGGATCAAAAGCCGGCGTCCAGGTCCGTCTCACCCAGGAGGACGTCGACCGCCTCTGGGCCACCGTCCCCGGAGTGGTCCATATCGCGCCGGGCATGTTCAAACAGGTCAATGTCGCCAGCGACGAGCACATGTACAGCTGGGAGATCAACGGCTATCGCCCCGAGATCGCCGACATCCTCAAGCTCGACATCGATCAGGGCCGCTTCTACACCGATCAGGACGACGCGGATCGCGCTCACGTCGCCGTCCTCGGCTCAGAGGCCAAGACCAAGCTCTTCGGCGGCCGATACCCTCTCGGCCAGCGCATCCGCCTCAACGGCATCGGATTCACCGTCATCGGCGTGCTCGAACCGAAAATGCAGGAGGGCGACGACGACGTTAATCGCCAGGTCTACATCCCCTTCAATACCTTCCAGGATTTCGGCGACCTCAAATACCTTGGCGGAATCTGGCTCACCTACCACGGCGACAATCAGGTGGTCGAGCAGGCCGTCCGCAACACACTCGCCGCGATGCACAACTTCCTGCCTTCGGATCACAACGCGATCTTCGTCGCCAACCTCATGCATCAGCTCCGGCAGTTCCAGATCATCACCATCGCTCTTGAAGCCCTGTTGCTCTTCATCGGCGCGCTCACTCTCGGCATCGCCGGCATCGGACTCATGAACATCATGCTGGTCGCGGTCCAGCAGCGCACCCGCGAGATCGGCATCGAAAAGGCGCTCGGCGCGCGTCGCCGCCACATCCTCTTCCAGTTCCTCTCTGAGGCGCTGGTCATCGCCGCCGCCGGCGGAGTGCTCGGTATCGCCCTCGCCTACGCGGTCTCCCTCGCCGTCGGCCGCATCACCTTCTACAGCGCCATGGCCCAGCACGCTGAAAACGCCGATATTCGCCTGTTGATTTCCCCGGCGACCATTCTCCTGTCCACCGTCATCCTGGGCTTCGTCGGTCTGGTCAGCGGCATGATTCCGGCCATCCGTGCCGCCAACCTCGACCCAATCGAGGCATTACGATACGAGTAACCCCTTCCCGAAGATATGGATCCCGCGCTCATTCCTGGTCATATGGCGATGAACACTATTAAGTTCAAATAAACCAAAAATTTGATCGAAAACTGATCATTTCAACCCGCTGGCGGCAAAACCCTACGGATTTTGGAAGTTCCGAAAGTGGACATATGTCTACTTTGGTTACCTCTCCCGCCCGTCAATGACCGCCTGGTCAATAGGTTACGGCTGCCTTTCCATTTTCGGTAACCGCCGGTATCCCTCTATGAAAAAAAAGGTTGACCCAAATCCTCTCCGAGGGTATTTTCAAGATTGTCGATTTTGACCTCCGGGCTTCCGCCGTCCTGTTTCGCCAATCCGGTCACGCAGATGGAGACGTACTCCCCAGGAGCTAGCCTCTGGTCCGCGCGAGCGTTGGCGCTCGGAGTTCGAAGCTGGCATCCGCACTTTGCAGACGTTTTTTCAGTGGAAAAAGGTTGATCGAAAGTTCCGGTTGGCGCGTCTAATCGGTTGAAGCTTTTTGTGAACCCTCTTTCTAAAACCTGCTTTGGGCCGATGTGGTTCAGCGGTTTTTCTGTGATCGAAAGCGGTCGGACATCGTACTAGTTGAAAAACAACAAGGAGACACTACCATGCGTTCAGAATTAATTTTTGGTGCACTCACTCATATCAGCAATCGATACCAGCTCTGCCAGCTCGCCTCCAAGGCGACTCGCAAGCTACATAAGCCGAATACACGGTTGCAGGACACAATGAACGACGTGCTGCTCCGCTTCCGGGAGTCAAGCCCGGCAGCGGCGGCACTGTCCTCTCGTCAGGAACCAATTTCGATCCCGCACCCCCAGCGCCGCGCTGCCTAACCGCAGCGCCGCCCCCCTTGTGGCGCGCGGCCTTCCCGCTACCGCGTTTCCTGGGCTAAGATAATCCCAGCACCCCGCTGCTCCATCTGAACTTCCTTCCTGTTTCAAAATCCCCTCCTCGAAAGCTCACCGCAGGTGATTCATGACCATCGCAGAACTCAAAGAAAAGAACATCACTGAACTCAGTCGCATCGCGCGCACCCTTGAAATCCCCGGTTCCAGCGGCCTCCGCAAGCAGGACCTGATCTTCAAAATTCTCCAGGCGCAAAGCGAAAAAGAAGGCCACATCTTTGCCGAGGGCGTCCTCGAAATCCTCCCCGACGGCTACGGCTTCCTCCGCTCCCCCGATTACAACTACCTCCCCGGTCCCGACGACATCTACGTCTCTCCTTCGCAGATTCGCAAATTCGACCTCAAGACCGGCGACACCATCAGCGGCAACGTCCGCCCGCCCCACGAAGGCGAAAAGTATTTCGCGCTCGTCAAGATCGAAGCCATCAACTTCGAATCGCCCGAAGAAACCCGCAACAAGATTCTCTTCGACAACCTGACGCCCCTCTATCCGCAGGAGCGCGTCAAGATGGAAACCGTCAAAGAAAGCATCAGCGGCCGCGTCATGGATCTGCTGACGCCCGTCGGCAAAGGCCAGCGCGGCCTCATCGTCGCTCCGCCGCGTACCGGCAAAACCATGCTGCTGCAGTCCATCGCCAACTCTGTCACCGCCAACCACCCCGAGATCGTCCTCATCGTCCTGCTCATCGACGAGCGCCCTGAAGAAGTCACTGACATGCAGCGCTCCGTCAAGGGCGAAGTCATCAGCTCCACCTTTGACGAGCCGGCCGCCCGCCACGTGCAGGTCGCAGAGATGGTCATCGAGAAGGCCAAACGCCTCGTCGAGCACAAGCGCGACGTCGTCATCCTGCTCGACTCCATCACGCGTCTCGCCCGCGCTTACAACACCATCGTTCCGCCCTCCGGCAAAGTCCTCTCCGGCGGCGTCGACTCCAACGCCCTGCAGCGGCCCAAGCGCTTCTTCGGCGCAGCCCGCAACATTGAAGAAGGCGGCTCGCTCACCATCATCGCCACCGCCCTCGTCGATACCGGCTCCCGCATGGACGAAGTCATCTTCGAAGAGTTCAAGGGCACCGGCAACATGGAAATCATCCTCGACCGCAAGCTCGTCGACAAACGCGTCTTTCCCGCCATCGATATCCAGCGCTCCGGCACCCGTAAAGAAGAGCTGCTCATCCCCAAAGACGAGCTCGCGCGCACCTGGGTTTTGCGCAAGGTGCTCAATCCGCTGTCCCCCGTCGAAGCCATGGAGTTGCTGATCAGCCGGCTCGATAAAGTCCGCAACAACGCCGAGTTCCTGGCCACTATGAACTCGCTCTAAGGGCGGCCTGCACTCTGGGCTTGACTCGCCCCACCGCCGGGGCCAGAATGTCTTCATACGGAGCCAGAGTCCCCTTGGCCCAGCAAAGTTTTCACCCGGGGAGAAACGTCTTTGTTGTGAACGATTCGCCCGGCGGTCCTTTCAGTGCTTTTTTTGATGACGATGGCGAGGCCGGGTATTTCTACGCTGTCGATTTGACTGCCGACAATCTGATCCTTGACGTTCTTCCCATCTATGACGTCCGCAGCGCCCCGGATCGGCTCCGCCGTGCGTCGTTGTCGATCGTCTGGTCGCCCGACGGCCAGAAATGCGCAATGCTGATCAACGGCAATCCCCACGCCGTTTTCGATTTCGTCGCGCAGCGTGGCTACTCGCGCGCCCGCATGCCCCGGACCTTCAGGCAAAAGCGGGGCATCTGGCCCTCCACCGATCACGCCTGGTCCGACGACGCCGTCGCCTGGCTCGACATCCGCAAATCCGCCTGACTCGCGTTCCGGCTCAAGTTCTCCCGTCGTTCCGGCTCAAGCGATCCCGCGCTGTAGCTTTCTCGACAGCAGGATGCTGCCCACGCAGAATCCAATGAACAAGTAATAGCCCGGCAGGATCGTCGACGCATTCGTCGGGATCAGCACCTGTTGGACGTTCGGCACGGTGCGCAAGCCGTCGAACGCGCTGCCGATCACGCCATTGAACGCGACAAACGACATGAAGATCGCCAGCACCATGACGTCGGCCATAGACCACTTGGATAGCTCGAAGGCCAGCACCTTGACG
>JBEKIN010000204.1:0-8162 GCA_050011735.1 Acidobacteriaceae bacterium
CCAGCAGGACGACACAGGCCAGCATCGTCAGCATCAGGGCATAGGCGACCCAGTCCGTAGCGACATCGATGTCCGTCAGAACCCCCTGCCCGGCCAAAACAGAAAATATCTCGTTAAAAAGCGTAAAGCCGCAATAGCCAATCAGCACGGTCGACGCCAGCAGCCAGGTCAGCCGCACCGGCAGCGCGCGGCTGATGAACCCGTAAAGAATCCATCCTCCGCCGCACGCTCCGGCTACACAGCAAAGAGTGATGGTCACGGCGCCAGGAGCCATAGCCAGGCTGCCGGCGATTAACCCCAGGATGCAAATAAGAAGGATCACTTCATCCCCTCGTGCGCCCGCGAACAATCGCTCCCGAATAATCCCAGCGAATGCGCGGTAATCACGTCAAGGTACTCGGTAAACTAAGGCGTCGACAACGCCAGTAGTGAGCCCCATCCCCCCAACCGCCACCCCGGCTTTGAAGCCGTTAGTCGGGACCCACAGCACATCGTCTGAGGCAAGAGCAATGTCCTTCTCCTTGCCACGCATCACCTTCTTCAGGTCCATCTGGATCTCAACATGCTCGTCATCCGGGGTTTTGCGGATCACCACCACCTTCGACAGGGCTGCCCCAAAGTTCAGTCCGCCCGACAGCGCAATGGCTCGCATCACGGTGATCGGCGCGTTGCTCGACAGCGGTATCGCCGACGGAGACTTGACCTGTCCGATCACAAACACGCTGCCCACCTTCGACACGATGACCGTATCCCCGGCCATCAGCGGAATATTCGTCTCATCCGTGTTCTTCGGATCGCTGCTCAGCAGCACCGTGATCGGCTGAGCTTCCCCCGGCCGCCGGATCGTGATCGTGTGGCTGGCCAGCGGAGTGAATCCCCCGCAAGCCGAAATCACATCCAGCAGGCGCAGCTGCCCGAACGCCGGAACCGGCTCCGGCTTCTGCACTTCCCCCACAACCGTGATCACCCGCGTCGGCGAATCCACCAGGCTCACGCTGACCTGCGGATCGACCAGGATTCCCTTGTCCTTCAATTCCTTCTCGATATAAATCGCCGTTTCCGGTGGCGTCATCCCCGCAACCTTAACCGCGCCCAGATAGGGCAACACGATCTCGCCCTGCGCTCCCACCTTCAACCCGTTCGCACCGTTGGGGGTGGTGAGTTCCGGCGCCCCGTACGTCGTAATCGCGATCAAGTCTCCCGGCATGATCTTGACGTAGCTGTACTGGGCAGTCAGAGCCGACGCAGGTGTAGTCGATCCCGGCGTTGTCCCGCCGACCGAGGGTCCGGCAAACTGCCCGGCCGCCGAGCTGGCGCCCAACATCATTCCCCATCCGGCCGCCGCTGCCAGCACCATCTGGCCACTCACCCGAACCCTCATGCCGTTTCTCCCGTCCCGTTCACGCGTTCCTGCCGGCGAGTTAGTTCCGGTAGTCATAGGTGTAATAGCCAAGGTAGCCGTAATACTCGGGCAGCGAGGCATCGACTCCGTTGAACACGAACCCATATACCTTCACGTTGAGTTCACTCAAAATCTCGGCCGCCCGCATCAACATGCGACGCGTGCAGTAACCCTGCCGGATCACCAGCACCATGCCATCGGCCTGGGCCGCCACGATCGCCGGGTCAGTCACCGATAGCACCGGTGGCGTATCGAAGATGACGTAGTCGTACCGCTCCCGCAGCTGCCGCACTACCTCCGTCATCTGATCGGAGGCCAGCAGGTCCGCGGGCAGCGGAGGAACCGTCCCCGATGGAATCACGTCCAGCGTTGTCAGCGTCTCGTGGGTCTGCGTCACCTCGTCCAGGGTGAAGTACCCGGTCAGCACCTCGGATAATCCCTTGCCCCCCTCCAGTCGCAGCCGCTTATACACCGACGGGCGCCGCATATCGGTGTCCACCAGCGCAACCTTCTTCCCTCCCTGAGCAAGCACCGCCGCCATATTCACGGAGACGGTGGACTTCCCTTCCGCCGGCTGGCAACTGGTCACCGCAATCACCTTCGATTCCCGCGACGTCGTCGACAACCGCATCGACGTGCGCAGCGCACGGAACGACTCCGAGAACGGCGACCGCGGATCCCTCAGCAGTTCCGGCCCCACCACCCACTCGAGGTCCGACCCTTTGGTCTTCCAGTGGCTCTGCGGGATCATCGCCAGCGACGGCAGGCCCAGAATCTCCTGGATCTCATGCGCATCCCGCAGCCGCGTATCCATCTTTTCCAGGAACAAGGCCAGCATCAACCCGCCGCAACTGCCCAGCAGCAGACCGATCATCGCCAGCCGCGAAGGAGGCATGCTCGAAGGCGAGATCGGCACTGCGGCGAGGTCGACAATGTTGATGTCCGCCGCATCCAGGCCGGCATCGACCGCCGCTTCCCGCAGCCGCGCCACAATGCTCTCGTACATCTTCCGATTCGAGTCGTATTCCTGGCTCAGCAGCATGTATTGCACCAGATCGTCCCGCTGCCCGTACAGGGCGTGGACTTTGTCGTCGAGCATGCCCTGTGCCTGGCCCTGCGCCGTCTTCGCCAGGCTCAGTGCATCGTTCGCTTCCGCCACCACTCGCTCTTCCTGACCCGTAATGCTCTGGTTCAGCGCATCGCGCTGCGATCTCAGCTGTTTCACGGTCGGATAATTCGGGCCATACAAAGGCTGCAGGTTGGCCAGTTGCGCTTCCACCGACGCGCGCTGCGACCGCAGAGAGGCAAGCATGCCCTCGTTCCCGATCGCGTTCTGGGTCCCCTGAGGACTCTCCTGAATCTGATCCGGCGGCAGCGATCGCAGGATCCGATATCTGGCTTCCGCCACCACCCGCTGTTCTGCCGCGTCCGCTGCGTTTTTCTGCAGATTGCCGATTTCCTGCACCATCAGGCTGTGATCCGGATCCAGTGCCATCACTCCCAGCTTGCGCTGCAGATCCACCATGCGGTTTTGCGAATTCTGCACCACCGTCCGCAGATCGTCCATCTGCCCCGTCAGCCACTTGCTCACCTGCTGCGTGGCGTTGAAATGCGTCGAAAAATTGTTCTCGATGAATTCGTTCTCCAGCGCGTTCACCACTTCCGCCGAAAGCTGCGGAGATGGGCTGGCATACGAAATCGTGATCATCTGCGTGCGCGGAACTCGCGACACCGTCAGATGCCCGCGCAGATTGCCCAGCACCCCGGCACGCACATACCGATCGTCAAGGTTCCCATGCAGCGCAGGCACGTCCCGGTGACCCAAACCCAGGAACGACGGCTTGGAGTTCGGTCCGCCCATAAACTCCGGATCGCTCGGCAGGTTGAGCTTCTGCGCCACCGCTAACAGCAGTGTGTCGCTCTGCAGGATGCGGATATCGCTCTCCATCACCACGTCGAGCGTGCTCGTCCCCGATCCCAATGACGCCGTCATCTCCTTCAGTTCCGCCGCCGATCCCGGCTGAATCTGCACCTCGCCGGTCGCCGTGTATCGCTTCCCGCGCAGCAGTCCGGCAGCTCCGGCCAGCGCCGCAATTCCCAGCGCCACGCACAGTAGCAACACGCGCCTCTTGCGGATCACCAGCCACAGATCGGTTAGTGAGATTTCCTTCGTTTCCGGACCGATAGCGACCTGTTTGGTGCTGCGAATCAACGGTTGCACTGAACCTCTCTGTGTTTAGAAATTCCTGATGGGAATGCGGGATCCCTGCCGTGAATTGCCGCCGCGCATGATCCGCGCACGCGATCGTGCGGGAAAAGAAGGGCTTGCTTCCGGTCAATCCACAGAAACAGAGCTGGCGGGTGCGCCATGCGATTCGCCCCGGAGAAATACCGCTCTGCGGCAAAAGCGTGACTCACAGTGTAGCGCCCCGTTTCCTCCTGGGTCAAACAAGCCTGCCTGCGGGGGTGCCCTGTTTTGAACCCCTCACGCTTCGATCCCAATCGCGGCATTCAGCCTCTCGCCTCGCCGCCTCTTTAGAAGGCGATGTCTGCCAATTCGTTGCCAGCGGTCGTGCCAGGTTCCCTTTAGCTTGTAGCTACCAGCCCCCGCTACGAGCCACCAGCCGCCTCACCGCCAGACCCCTCACAGTTCGAGCGTCCCCCGCAGGTACAACCGTGCCTTGCCCGCGATCTTCACGCGATCGCCACAGACAGTGCTCTGCATGGTCCCGCCGCGGGCGCTCAGTTGTTGCGCGCGCAGCGTCTCTTTTCCCAGCCGCGCCGCCCAATACGGAGCCAGCGTGCAGTGGATCGACCCGGTGGCCGGGTCCTCATCGATGCCCTCCGCTGGCGCAAACAAGCGGCAAACGTAATCCACGTCCCCCGTGCCGGGAGCGGTCACAATCGCTCCGCCGTTCCCCATCTCCACTTTGGCCAGAGCTGCAATATCGGGCGCGAGCGCCCGGACCTGCTCCGCCTCATCCACCACCACCATGTAATCGCGCGATTTCATCACCAGCGCCGCCTGCAAACCCAGAGCCGGTAACAGTTCCGCCGGCGTCTCGCACGGCTGCGGAGGCCTCGCGGGAAAGTCCATGACAAAGCCGTCCTGCTCCTCAGCGACGGTCAACACGCCGCTGCAGGTGTGAAACCGAACCGGCCACACGTCATGCTTCCGCAGCGCGAGCACAAAGGCGGACGCCAGGGTCGCGTGCCCGCACAAGTCGTCCTCGACGGTGGGTGTAAACCAGCGCAGATCGAAATCGCCATCGCCCCGAGCAGCAACGAACGCCGTCTCGCTGTGCCGGTTCTCCGTTGCAATTTTCTGCATGACGTCGTCCGCAGGAAAAGCGGAAAGAATGCAGACACCAGCCGGGTTCCCTGCAAACAATTCCCCCGTGAATACATCAACGTGGTAATACGGAATCGCCAAGTCGTACTCCTCTGCAAACTCTCCCGCCAATTCTCTCTCCTGAATGCCGTGCGCCGGAAATTGCCCTTCTCTGCCTTGTCCGTCCCGGGGATCGCCGCCATGAGGTTCGTATCAGGGCCCGACTTGAAGTCGTGCCCCTTCACAAAGAGCCGAGTTTTTCCGCAAGCTGCGAAGCCGGGCCCTAATGCGAACCTCATCGGGATGAATCCGAGAGGTTGATACGAACTTCATCCCCATGATTCGGAGTGTCTGATACGAACCTTATCCTGACGATCCGGAGAGGTTGTCGGCGTCTCAAGATCTCCGCGAGCTCGCCGATGAGAGGAGTGCGACCAAGGCTCGGGGGCGCAGTGTGCGGTCTTCGAGGCGAGGGGGATTCGGGCTGATCAAAAGACCGGCCTGGGAGGAGATCATGAAGATCCACGAGGTACCGGGCGTTCTCGTCATGGAGTGGAACGATCAGGGCAAAGTCGTCGTCGACACGTGGCTTAAGTACACGATCAAGGTCGCGGAGTTTCGCGAGGCGATCCTCAAGAAGGGTCTCGCCTATGCCAAGGCTCGCGGAGCCCGGGCGTGGGTGGTGGACTCCTCGAAAGCCACGGGAATGTATCCACAGGAAGTGCAGGACCTGATTGCAAAAGAGGTTTTCAAGGCCTTCGCGGCGATTGGGATCAAGTATTTCATCACGATCAAGTCGGGATCAGCGATCGCGAATCTGGCGTTTAATCGGGTCACGACCCAGCTTGGTCCCTCTGGAATCCAGATGGTTGAAGTTCCTGACCTGAAGACCGCCCTGACCTGGCTGCGGGAGCATCCATAGGGGGGATGGGTGAGGGCCGGAAGGCCCTGGTCAGTGTGAGGTTACGCTTCTAGCTATGGGTGAACCTGGTCGACTGCAGCCGGGGGGCGCTTGAGGCTCGAGCCTTGAGTTAATTCTGGATGGAGTTGGTGGTGGCTAGGGTTCCGGCGGGGGGTGGGGGTGCGTGGGAGGGATCGTCGGAGGAGACTGCGGAGACGGGCGGGAGAGAGGCTGCCGGGGTCGGGGTAGCGTCGTGGGGGCCGAGGCCTAATTTGATGAGGGCGCGGGAGTCGGGAGTGAGCTTGGTTTGCCAGCCGTGATCGGCCTGGTATTTCTGCATCGCCGCTTCGGTGGTGGAATCCCACTGGCCGGAGGCGGGGGACGTAAGGTAATGCTCGCGGATCAGCGCGTTCTGGATTTCCGTTGCGCGTTCCGGCTCGATCTGGCGCTGGCCCGGTGTGAACTTGTGCTTTTTGCCCTTGTGGTGCAAGGAGTGGCCGGAGGTGGCAGCACGATGGGTCCGCGTGGCGAAGGCGGGTGTGGCGGCCAAAAGAACGCCAAGAACAAGAATTTGGCAGGTCCTCAAGGGAACCATGCAAAAGACCTCAGGGGGAGCAAGTCGGCAGCAGTCTGTTCAAGCAGCGTAGAAGGGGTTACCCGAAAAAGCAACAAAAACCCGAGAGGCTCCCAGGACTTTTGTGGTGGGAGCCCGGGCGGGGTGTGGGATTGCGGGTTACGGTAGTGTGCCACCCAACATCTCGTTCCCGGAGTTCGGGCGCTGGGGGTCGACGATCTCCAGGACCACATCGTCGCCGGAATGGAGGGCACCGACGAAGGTCTGGAATTCCTGAACATTGTGGACGGGGTGGCGGTTGACGGCGGTGACGACGGCGCCCTGGAAATTGCCGACGCCGATTTCATCGGCAAAGGAACCGGGCTTGACGGATTCGATGAGGACTCCGTGGAGGCCGGCGGGAGCTCCCTGGGGGAGATCCTGCACGGTGATGCCGAGTTTGGCAGGGGAGACGTTGCCGTTGGGCTGGCTTTCGTTGCCTTCGCCTTGCTCGCCGTCGGCGGCGTTCATGGCGGCGATGACCTTATCGCGATCGCCGATGGTGACGGTGGCATGGGCCTGCTGGCCGTTGCGGAGGTAGCCGATGTCCACAGTGGCGCCGGGCTTTTTGACGGAGATGATGGCGACCAGATCGTCGCCATCTGTGACCGCGTGGCCATCGATGGTGGTGATGATGTCACCGGTCTTGAGGCCGGCCTTGGCGGCGGGCTGACCGGCACCGATCTGGTTGATGATGACGCCGGTTTTGAATCCGTAGACGCGGGCGACGGCGCTGGGCAGATTGGGCTGGAAGCTGATGCCGATGCTGCCGCGGATGACCTTGTGCTCGGGGGAGATGAGCTGGTTGTAGACATCGACGATGGTGTCAGAGGGCATGGCGAAGCCGATGCCTTCATTGCCTGCGGACTGTGTGTAGATGGCGGTGTTGACGCCGATGACCTCGCCGGCCATATCGACCAGCGGGCCGCCGGAGTTGCCGGGATTGATGGCCGCGTCGGTCTGGAGGAAGTGCTGGAACTCGCCGGAGGTGCCAGGCTCGACGGTGCGGTTCTTGCTGGAGATGATGCCGGCGGTGACGGTCTTGGCGAGGCCGAAGGGTTCGCCGATGGCGAGGACCCAGTCGCCGACCTGGACGCCGTCGGAGTTGCCGATTTTAGCGACGGGGAGGGGAGTGTCGGTCTGAATCTTGAGGACGGCAATGTCGGTGGCCTTATCGACGCCGATGACTTTGGCGGGGCGGCCCTGGTTGCCTTCGGGATCGGTGGCGAGGCGGACGAAGATGCGGTCGGCTTTGTCGACGACGTGGTTGTTGGTGATGATGTAGCCGCGGGGATCGACGATGAAGCCGGAGCCGAGGGACTCGCGTTCCTCGCCGTCATCGCCACCGCCCATGTCAGGATTCTGTCCGAAGAAGCGATTGAAGAAGTCCTGGAGGCCGCCTTGGCCCTGACCCTGGCCGTTGCCCTGACCCTGACCGTTGCCCTGCGGACTCTGGCCGTTGCCCTGACCCTGGCCGTTGCCCTGCGGACCCTGATCGTCATCGTCGCCGTCGGGCGGCTGCTGCTGCTGGGGGAAGGGCATGTAATGGGGGCCGCGGCGGCGGTTCTGCTGCTGCTGTTTGGGGAGGATTTCGGTATTAATGTTGACGACGGTCGGGCCCACTTCTTTGGCGATGCGGGAGAAGTCGGTGGCAAGTTCGCGGGGGGCGGGAACTTTGAGCGGGGTGGCATCCGAGCTGTTGACCTGAGATTCCTGACCGCGCACCTGGTGCGCAACCATCGAGCCGACGAGGATGCAGGCGGAGAGCGTGGCGAGGATGGTGAAGGTCGAAGCCAGACGGTTATAGCGGAACCGCCCAAGAAGGGATTTCATGTGAATCGTACCTCGTGGTGGAGAAGGTTAGGCGCTGAGGCGTCTCCCCTGCTCCAGTATAGAACCCGGGGATAAGGCGGCA
>JBEKIN010000205.1:0-8115 GCA_050011735.1 Acidobacteriaceae bacterium
CGATTCGCCGCCCGAAAGCGTCGACGCCAGACGATCCAGCGTCAGGTAGTCGAGTCCGACAGCGTCCAGAAACGTCAGCCGCTGTCGAATCTCCTCAAGGATGCTCCCGGCGATCTCCTCCTGCATGGGCGTGAGCGTCAGCCTCGAGAAGAACCGCGCCGCCGCGGCGATGGTCAGCGAGGCCGCCTCGCAGATGTTTCTCCCTTCGCCCCCATCGTTCCCGATCCCGTCATTGCCGATCCGCACCGCCCGCGCCTCGGCCCGCAGCCGCTGCCCCTTGCACTCCGGGCAAAGCGCGTAGCCGCGATACTTGCTCAGCATCACGCGAACGTGCAGCTTGTACTTCTTGCGCTCCAGCAACTCGAAGAATCCATGCACGCCGGGAAACGAACCCTGCCCGTCCAGCACAAACGCCTGCTGCTCCGGGGTCAAATCCCACCACGGCACGTCGAGCGGGATCCCGTTCTGCCTCGCGGCCCGCCGCAATTCCGTCAGATAAGGCCGATACTTCGGGCGATTCCACGGGTCGATCGCCCCCTCGTCAAGCGTCTTCGACTTGTCCGGGATGATCAGGTCGAGGTCGAAGTCAATCGTGTTGCCGAATCCCTGGCAACGCGGGCACGCGCCGTAAGGATTGTTGAAGGAAAACAAGCTCGGTTCCGGCTCGCGGTACACACGATGGCAGCTTTTGCACTCAAAAGCCGCAGAGAAACGCAGCAGTTCCGCAACCACTCTTTCCGATCCGTTTTCGGGCGAAGCCGCGTCCGCCCGTGCGGCCAGCACCTCAAACAGAATTTCGCCCGATTCCCGATAGCCGATCTCCGCTGCGTCGACGATGCGCGCCCGACTCTCGGCCGAAACCGCAATACGATCCACCAGCACGAAGACGGGCAGTCCGAAATCGATCTCCAGCAGCGACTCAGGCGTCGAGAACTCGTAGATCGTGCCGTCCTGGTAGAGCCGATTGAACCCCCGCTTGCGAAGATCGCCCAGCCGCTCGCGCAGCGCGTCGGACAACCCACCGGCCGGCTTTTCTGCCGCCTTCGCCGCCGCTTTGAGCTTCTTCCGGCCACGTTTCGCCGGCTCCGTCGTCTCAGAGCTCGGCTGCGTCGGCGCTGTCGCCAGCGCCTGCACCGGGAACAGCGCGTGGAGCCGTACCGGGGTCCCCGCAACGTCGTCTTTTGACGTTGTGGGGTGGAGCCGCGTCCCCTCCCCCAGCGCCAGGACTTTCGTCGCAATCTCATCCACCGTGTCGCGCTTCACGATGCCGTCGCACACGATGCAGTGAACCACCCCGCAGCGCGCCCACAGCAGCCGCATGTAGTCGTAGATTTCTGTCGCCGTCGCCACCGTCGAGCGCGGATTCCTCGTCGAGTTCTTCTGCCGGATCGCAATCGCCGGCGCCAGCCCGTCGATCAAATCGACGTCCGGCTTCTCGATCCGCTCCAGAAACTGCCGCGCATACGCGGAAAGCGACTCGACATACCGCCGCTGCCCCTCGGCATAGATCGTGTCGAAGGCGAGGCTCGACTTGCCGGATCCGGAGACGCCGGAGACGACAGTCAGCTTCCCGTGGGGGATCGCACAGTCGATGTTTTTCAGGTTGTGGGTCCGCGCGCCGCGGATGATAATTTCGTCGCTCAAATTGCCTGGTCCCGGGGGTTCAGGGAAAAGTGTCCCATCTTGATTATAGAGGCGGTTGGAGTGAATAGAAGCTGTCATCCCGAGCGAAGCGAGGGACCTTGTGTTTCCCGCTCCAGGCTATACGCTGCGCGCTGCACGCTATACGCTATTCGCCTATGCACCTGACCGGAGCCGCGATCCTCCTGCTCTTTGTCCTCCTTGCCAACGCCGTCACGATGCTGCTGCTGCACCTGACGCGCGCCGGCCGCATCCTCCACGAACGCATCCCCGACCGGCCGCAGCGCCGCCTCTTCCTCGCCGCGGTCAGCTTCTTCATCACCTTTCTCGTGGTGCGCCTGCTGGTTTTCGCTATCGTTCACCACATCGGACCCTTCGGCTGGGTCATGATGGGCGGCCGCCACATCCATCACCTGGTCTGGGGCATTTTGCTTCTTCTGCTCGTCGGCTATGCCGACATGGCGGAGTTTGGCAACGGCTCGACCCCGGGCTCACTCTTCGTCAGTCGCCTCATCTCCGTTGCCTTCGGCATGGGCGCGGCCCTCACCCTGGACGAATTTGCCCTCTGGCTCAACATGAGCGCCGAAGCCTACTGGACCCCCCAGGGACGCGAAAGCATCGACGCCGTCGTCCTGTTTGGCGCGCTGCTGGCCATTGGCGCATGGGGCGCGCCGCTGTGGACCAACCGCAAGCGTCCCGCCCCCGCGCCATAAATCAGCTAATCAGCCCCGGCCTCCAGTGCGCCCCGCTACTCGTGAACCGTCGTTCCTGTAACCCGTAACCTGTAACCTGCAACCTGCAACCCTGTCGCTCCCTGCGACACCCCTGCGGCCAATCCCCTCGCCCGCCGATCTTCATGGGTGAGGGCTCCATAACGTGGCTCCGGCTGCACGACTAATGAACATCCCGCTGGTCAATCACGCCCTCCGAATCGTCGTTATTCACTGGACGGCAGGCTGGGTTGTTCTCATCTTCATGGCATCCTGCGCGTCGGCCATGCTGTTTCTGCTCCACCTCACCCGCGCCGGACGCATCCTCCACGAGCGCATCCCCGATCGGCCCCGCCGCCGCTTGTTTCTCGCCGCTCTCGGCTTCTTCCTCACCTTCGTCGGCGTGCGCCTGCTCATGGTTTGCATCGCCTTCCACCTCGGGCCCTTCGGATGGATCGTCCTCGGCGGTCACCACATCCACCATCTCGTCTGGGGCATCCTGCTGCTGCTCGTCTGCGGCTACGCCCTGGTCGCCGAGATTGGCGCCAACGCCACCCCCGCCTCCCTCTTTGCCGGTCGCCTCATTGCCATCCTCTACGGCATGGGCGCCGCCCTCACCCTCGACGAGTTCTCCATGTGGCTCAATGTCAGGGAAGCCGCCTGGTCGTTCCAGGGTCGCGAGAGCATCGACGCCGTCGTCTGCTTCGGCGCGCTGCTCGGCGTCGGAGCCTGGGGCGCTCCCCTCTGGACCAACCGCAAAGGCGCCTTGCCCCGCGCTTCGCAGTAACCACGCATCCCCGCTGCTACTGGCCCACGCAGGCTACCCCGCGTAAGAATGGATCCTTATGCCACGGACCGGAGCCTGGATCCTCCTGCTGTTCATCGTTGCGGCCGCGGCGGTCATGTTGTTCCTCCTTCACCTCACCCGCGCCGGGCGCATTCTTCACGAACGCATCCCCGATCGCCCCCGCCGCCGCTTGTTCCTCGCCTCGCTCAGTTTCTTCATCACCTTCTTCGGCGTGCGCGCAATCGTGCTCCTCATCCTCTACCGCGTGGGGCCCTTCGGATGGGTCATCGTCGGCGGGCTCCATGTACACCACCTGGTCTGGGGCATCCTCCTGCTGCTCGTCTCCGGCTTTGCTCTGGTGGCGGAGTTCGGCGAAAAAGCCACGCCCTACTCCCTCTTCGTCGGCCGCCTGATCGCCATCTTCTACGGCATGGGCGCCGCGCTCACCCTCGACGAATTTGAGTTCTGGCTGAACATTCGCGATGTCCCCTGGACCTTCCAGAGCCGCGAAAGCCTCGACGCCATCATTCTCTTCGGAGTGTTTCTCGCGGTCGCTACCTGGGGCGCACCGCTGTGGACGAAGCGTCGGCGCAAACCCCGGCGAAAACATCCGGTGCGGCGCCAGGATGACCTGCCGGACTAATCGCTGGAGCGGATTCTCTATCTCGCCCCGCTTCACGCAAAAAGGCCGCGCGGCAATTTCTCCCCCCCGCGGCCCTTGTGCGAAGCGTGGTGATTCCCCTCGGATCTGCGGCTGGAACTGGTCTCATAAACCCGGAATGCCGGGGAAGCCATCGGTGAGACCCGCCTCCGAAGCGGGTCTCAGGCTCTTCGCCGAAGCCCCGGCCCTATATATGAGACCAGTTCCTACCGTTCCTTCGAGAAACCCATCTGGAACGTGACCATCACCGCCCGGCCCGGCAGCAATTCCATCGTGTCACTGCTATTCGGGCTGTAGAGCTGCAGATTGCCGTTCACGCTGTTGGCCGGAGAAATGTCCACCACGCTGTGGTAGTCGAACAGGTTGTTGAAGCTCAGCTTGATCTTCGACTGATCGAACTTCGATCCGTTGCGGATGGTGTAGTTGAGGAAGAGATTGTTCATCCAGAACGGGTCGAGAGGAACAGTCTGGTGGTAGGCGCCATCGTCTTCCCAGCGCGTCCCCACCCGCTTGTTGAAGAAGCCCAGGTCGAGTCCGTGTTTTTGATAGGTGAGTCCCAGGCTCTCGGTGTCGTGCGGGGCCAGGGCCACCCAGGCAGACGGACTGGCCGCGATCGCCGGGGACGTAACCGTGGCCGCTGTGCCCGAGGACGACTCGTACTTTGCATCGCCGAGGGTGCCGTTCATAAACAGGGCGATGCCCGCGCCCAGGGCAACATCTCCTTCGCCTTCCACGCCATTCGTATCCGATGGCGGCGTGGCGTAGTAATAGCTGAAGCCGGCATTGGGTCCGGAGCTGGGAGTAAAGCTGGAGTACTGGTTGATGAAGTGGATGTGGTAGGCGTCGCCGTCGAGGCTGACGCGATTGAGCTTGAGCACGGAGCCGCCCTGATAGGTGGTGGCGATGGTGGGCGGCGGCGTCACGGCTACCTGGGCGCCGCTTACGTCGAAAACGCTGCTGAAAGGAATGATGCTTCCGCGGCCGTACTGACCGTACACTGACCAATTCGTGCGTAGGCGGTAGTTGGCCTCGAACGACGGTAGCCAGCTGTTGTAACCCGCGTCGTGCGTCACATAGGTGGTGCAGCTTTGAACGGTGTCCGTTAGGCTGCAAGTCAGAGGACCGACGGTCTTCCCATCCGCAAACTGCTTCAACCACATGTTGAAATAGGCGTCCTTAATGCCTGCCGTGATCGTCCAGCGCGGGATCGCGACCAGTTGATATTCGGCGAAGGGCTGTACCGTAATAATGTTGAAGTTCTCGTGAAACTTACGGTTCTTGATCAGGTCTCCGTCGATCCACGTGCGCGGATCGCTCTGGATCTGGTACCTGTTGGTGGGCGTGTATTCGTACCAGCCGCCGGCGCGAAAGACGCCGTACCTCGACGCCTGGCTGACCGTGGTGATCTCGCCGACGCGGTTGTACTGGTTCATCTTGTTAATGGCGCTGGTGGCGCTCACCGCGGGAGAGGCAACAGAACCGTTGAGCTGAGTGTTGTTGTAGTGCTGGTGGTTCGAATAAGAATAGGTGTAGGGTTTGGTCTCCACGTGCCACCCATGCCCGAGATCCTCACCGGCGGTGACAATCTCGAAGTTGGTCGGGACGTGGTAGGTGTAATAACGATAGTAGAGACCGTTGTAAGAACCGTCAGCGTTGAACTGGTTCGACTGTAAGAGGAAGTTATCGCCGTACTGGGCGAGCTGGGCGCGGGTGGGGTCGTTGTTGGGCGTGTTGCTGTCCACGATCACCACTGTGCCTATGATGGAAACGTAGCTTGTGTCGGAAGCCTTATAGGTGAACTTCGTGGTTCCCGCCGTGCGCGCCTGAAAGTTGTCGGTTTGGTAGCCGTCGGAGTTCATGTGGTGGCCTTCAAACCAGAAATTGGTCTTGGGATTCGCGCCGCCGAAGAGGCCGGAGTTGTACTCGCCAAGAAACTCATTGGTGTTGAAGGAGCCGTAGGATTCGGAGAATTGCGCGTTCATGGCGTCGGGCAGCCGCGGCGAAAACATGTGGATGGAACCGCCATAGTTGGCGGGGCCCATGTCGGAGGCGGTTCCCGGGCTGCGGTCGAAGTCCACATACCCGATAGCCGGTGCCGGAACGTAGGCCCAGGAGTGATGGCTGGGGTCGTTGGCGTCCTCAAACGGGATGCCGTCCCAGGTCATCGTGTAATCGTCATCTTTGAAGCCGCGGAAGTAGATCTTCGCCTGGCCCATCCCGACCCCGTTCGTGCTGTAGCTCACCGTGCCCGGCGCTGCCTGGGTAATGTCGGCGAAGTCGGTCACCGGAGAGGTGAACTCTCGTACGTACTCGCTGGTGATTTCCGTGCGCGCCGATCCGGCATCCAGCACCGATTTGACCGGGGATAGCTGCGAGGCCAGCGATGGATCCGCCGTAGCCTCGATCGTGACCTCCTCGGAAACCGACGCCAGGGCCAGAGATTCGGGAATGGTTGTCTCTTTGCCCGCGGTCACGACGACGTTCTCGCTGATGTTGGTGGCGAAACCAGTTGCCGAAGTCTGAACCGTGTAGACGCCGGCGGGCACGTCCGCAACGGTAAAGCGCCCATCGTCGCCCGTGACGGTGCTGCGCTTCAGCTCCAAATTGCTGGTGACAGCGACGGCCGCGCCCTGGATGGCTCGGCCGCTCGGATCGACTACGGATCCCTGGATGGTTCCCGATTTGGTCTGGCCGTTCACCGAGCCCGCCCCGGCGATGAGCGCGATCAGGCACAGGAGGGCGCACAGGGCGCTCCAGCGCCGTGGCACGGCGATCAACGCCGGCCGGGGACTCGCGCCGGTGAATTCGACCCCGGGGGATCGGTGCCATCGGCTGACTTCAGGGACAAAGACACGCCGCCAAACGCGGGATGAAGGGTGCGTCACAGGATTGCCTCCAAAATGGTCTCAACAAATGAAAAGGGATTGGATCTACGCGTCCGATGGGGAAGAAACTCGCCTTAAAAATAGAAAAGCCACGTAAAAAGCGCGTTACGCGCTTGTTGCACCTCTGTGAATTGCACCTGTGGATATTGCCTCTGAAATTACGGCCTCGTCATGCGCGCGCACGATTTTTGCCCCTCCGTCGGCTCGCTCGGCCCGCCATTTTGCCTGTTCCCTCACTTGATTCCCGTTGCATTTCCTCGCCAATTCACAGGGCTCGCCACGCTATAGTCAAAGCGGCGATTCTCACGACCTTGCTCGGGGCGTGGCGAAAACCAACCTGAACACTGGCGCGACGATTCTCGACGACCCACCGGCTGACCTTGATCGTCCGCCGGCCGCCCGGGGTTTCGCCGCCCGACTCTCCCGCCCGCACGCCCCCGCCGACCCCGACGACGACGCGGAAGAGCCCTTTCTCCGCGCCCGCCGCCGCGTTCCCGTCCGTCGCGGCCTCCTCCCCGCCTGGGCTCGTTCCCCCTGGGGAAGGCTGGCCTTCGCCGCTGCTCTTCTCGCCGCGCTCGGCCTAATCGCCGCTCTCCTCCTCGCCACCCGCAGCTTTCTCGATCACGACCCCCGCTTCCGCATCGATTCCTCCGCTTCCATCCAGACCCTCGGCAACAGCCAGCTGAGCCGCGCCGATCTCCTCTCCGTCTTCGGTTCGGACATCGGACGCAATCTTTTCTTCGTGCCCCTGTCGCAACGCCGCACGGCCCTCGAACAGATCCCCTGGGTCAGGCACGCTATCGTCATGCGCCTCCTGCCCAACCAGCTGCGCGTCGCCATTGCCGAACGCACCCCCATCGCCTTTGTGCAGGTGCGCGGCCGCATCGAGCTGGCCGACGCCGATGGCGTCATCCTCACCATGACGCCACGCCAGATGGCCGCCCGCCATTACTCCTTCCCTGTTGTCAGCGGCATCGCCCTCGCCGATCCGCTTTCCGTCCGCAGCGCGCGCATGCACCTCTACCAGAGGTTCATCGCCGACCTGGACTCAACCGGCGAACACATCTCCGCACAGATCAGTGAAGTCGATCTCTCCGACCCCGATGACGTGCGCGCCACGGTTCCCGCAAACGGATCCGACCTCCTCCTGCACTTCGGGCAGGAAGACTTCCTCGCGCGCTGGCGCAACTACCAGTCGCACGTCGCCCAGTGGCAGCAGCAGTATCCGAAGCTCGCCTCCATCGACCTGCGTTACGACCGCGAAGTGGTCCTGAAGATGGCCGGAGATCCGGCCCCGAGCGCTGCCTCCAAACCCGCGCTCAAACCCGCACCAAAACCCACGTCCAAACCCGAACCCAGGCCGGTCCAGACCGCAGCGCAACCCGCCCACACCGCTCCGTCACAGCACACCACCACCCACAAGGCCAAACC
>JBEKIN010000206.1:0-8110 GCA_050011735.1 Acidobacteriaceae bacterium
GCCGTGTTCACCTGCCGCACCCGGTTATTGCCCGAGTCGGCAACGTACAGGTTGCCCCCGTAGTCCAGCGCCACGGCGTATGGCGCGTCCAGCTTCGCCTGGATCGCCAGACCGCCGTCGCCGGCGAACCCCGGCGCGCCCGTGCCATCACCCGCGATCGTCGCAATCTTTCCCGTCGCCGCGATCACTTCCCGCACCGCGTTGTTGTCCGTATCCGCGATGTAGAGATCCCCGGCCGCATCTATCGCAATGCCTTCCGGCGAGTTCAGCGTTGCCGCAGTGGCCGCTCCTCCATCGCCGGTATAGCCCGGCGCGCCCGTGCCCGCGACCGTAACGATGCTGCCCGTCGTCAGATTCACTTCGCGGATCACGTTATTATTCGTATCCGCGATGAACAGATTGCCCGCGCCGTCGATCGCCACGCCGCCCGGCTGATTCAGAGAAGTGGTGATCGCCACCGTCGCCGTTGCGTCATAACCTGCGCTGCCGTCGCCCGCAACCGTCGTAATCGTGCCCACGCTCGCGCCCGTCGCGAATACCTCGCGTACGCGGTTGTGGTGCGAATCCGCGATGTACAGATTGCCGGCGCCGTCCACTACCACTCCCGAGGGCAGATACAGATCCGCCTGCGTAGCCGGGCCGCCGTCGTTAACCATCGTCCATTCACCTACCTGGCCAGCCAAAATGCTGATCGATCCCGGAACCATCACGCCAAGCGAACCCTGCCCAATGCCCGTCAGGTATGTCGTTCCCAGCGTGTTGTTGCCCGCGCCCAGCAGCACCACCGCGCCATTCCGCTGCCCCGGATACTTCGGCGCAAACGCGACCGTCACCGTGCAGCTTCCCGAGCTGATCCCCGCGCAGTCGTCCGCGCCCGATTCCGTAAAGTCGAGGTTCGGCGCCCCGAGCGTCACCACTTCAACCTTGGCCACCGTCCCCGCGCCCCCCAGGCTCACCGTCACCGTTTGCGTGGTCGGCGTCGTTGTGCCCACAGCCGTCGCGGCAAACGTGGTCAGGCTCTGCGCCCGCGCAGCCGGAACCAGCGCC
Source organism: Acidobacteriaceae bacterium (assembly GCA_050011735.1). Lineage (GTDB taxonomy): Bacteria > Acidobacteriota > Terriglobia > Terriglobales > Acidobacteriaceae > Palsa-343. The sequence goes on from JBEKIN010000206.1 coordinate 1,048, forward strand.
GCGGCGGTCATCAGAAGAGGAAATATCGCTTTGGTAAACAGCAGACGCGTGCGTTTCGAAACCAGGCAGAAGCAAAACGGAGCCTTCATACATGTACCTTCTTGTCGAGTTCTCAGCCTCATTTCGCAGGCGGGATGGCGAAATGGGCGGAGGGCAGCAAGGCGAGCGGCTGACCTGCGGCCCGGCAGAATCGAGCGCCAGGTAAGTCAGTCCCTGTTACCAATCTGCTGGCAACATAGCACGGTAAGTCACCTAATAAAATTACTTTGGTAAGGACGGCGTGGTACTTTCAGGCTACCCCGATCCAACCGTGTCAGATCGGGAAACGATGGAGGGAAGAGGGGTTACTACAGGGCAGGGATTTCCACAAAAATCCTGCCAATTCACGACCAGCGGTGGGCGAAATCTCGTGGCCCGGAGGGATTTGAACCTGAGCCTCCTGGACAGGGCTGATGTTTTGCGGTACTGTCTATGACACGCGTCGTAATTAGACAGACGGGGGTCTTAGCACAATGCCGACGGTTCGATTATCGAGACTCGAGATGCAGATCATGGAGACGCTTTGGACCAGAGGCCACGCGTCCATTCGGGAGATGCAGGAGGCGTTTCCGGAGAAAAAGCGGCCGGGTTACACCACCGTGCAGAAGACCGTCTATCGCATGGAAGACAAGAAGGTCGTGCGCCGTGTCGGCAAGGTTGGCAACTTTCACATGTTTGAGGCAGTCGTCTCCCGCGAGGCCTCGCAACGAAGGCTGGTGGATGATCTCCTCGCGATGTTCGGCGGAAACTCGCGTCCGGTAGTGGCTCACCTCATCGGCGCGGGCAAATTGACTCTCGACGATGTCGAGTTCGCCGAAAAAACGCTCAGAGAAATCAAGCAGGGAGGGAAGGGACAATGATGCGATATCTGTCCTCGGTTGGAATCGATATAGGACCGGCTCTGGCCAATCACCTTTGGCAATCGACCGGATTCCTCGTCGCCGTTTGGCTCCTGACCCTCGCGTTGCGCAGAAATGAGGCCCGCGTCCGCTATTGGCTGTGGATCGCCGCCTCGGTCAAGTTCCTCCTGCCCTTCTCTCTGCTCACAGGACTCGGCAGGCTGCTGCCTGGTCCGCGGCATCTTGAGGTGCAGGCTCCGGCGCCTGTCGCTTCCGCCATCGAAATAGCAAGCCGCCCGTTCTCGGGATTCATTTCCGCCTCGCCCGTGGGTTCCACTCCGCACGCCGCCAGGCTCATCGATCCCGCCATGCCCTGGGTGCCCGCAATTGTTGCCGTAGTGTGGTTATGCGGCGCCGCCACCGTTGCGCTGCTCTGGTACCGGCGTTGGCGGCAGGTCGCCGCGGCGCGGCGCAGGGCGGTCCCGGTTGAGCAGGGGCGCGAGTTGAACATACTCCGCCGCCTCGAATCCACAACCAGGAGCACGGCGCGCGTCGCGCTGCTTCATTCCCGGGAGGCCATGGAGCCGGGAATCTTCGGCATCTTTCGACCCGCGCTTCTCTGGCCGCAGATGCTTTCCGAACGCCTTCAGGACGAACATATCGAAGCCATCCTGGCGCATGAACTCTCCCATGCGCGCCGCCACGACAATCTGGCCGCAGCCCTCCATATGGTCGTGGAGGCTGTTTTCTGGTTCCATCCCGCGGTCTGGTGGATGGAGACTCGTATGCTGGACGAGCGTGAACGTGCCTGCGATGAGGCGGTGATCCGCAGCGTCACGCGGCCGGACATTTACGCCGAAAGCCTGCTGATGACCTGCCGCTTCTGCGTCGAATCTCCGTCCTTGTGTGCAGCCGGAGTCACCGGCGCCGATCTGAGAAGCCGCGTCGCACGCATCCTGTCGGGAGCCGGCGTCCAAAGGCTCAGCGCGCACCGGAAGCTGCTGCTCGGGACTGCGGCTCTGCTCGCCCTTGCTGTGCCCGTCGCATTCGGCCTGCTGCATCCGGCACAAACCGCCCCTGCCGCCGTCCAGGCTGCCCCGGCAAAGTCGCCACTATCGGGACCAGCACCGGACACCACGGATCCAGCTGCGGCAAAAGTGCCCGAGTTCGCCGTAGCATCCATCAAGCCGGATAAATCCGGCACCAACATGTTTCGCATCATGTTCGGTCCCGACGGCTTCACTGCCACCAATGTTCCTTTGAAGCACCTCATCCGCGAAGCCTTTAGCGTGAACGACGATCAGATCGCAGGCGAACCCGCCTGGGTCAGCTCGACCAGCTTCGACGTCGACGCTAAAGTCGACAGCGCCGATGTGCCCGCAATGAAGAACCTCACCTTCGATCAGCGCAGGCAGATGATCCGCTCTCTGCTTGCGGATCGCTTCGCGCTCAAAACGCACGAAGAGACCAAAGAGCTCCCGGTCTACATGCTGGTGATCGCGAAAGGCGGTCCCAAACTCCACGAAGCCAAACCGGGCGATACGTATCCCAACGGCCTGAACGGGCCCGATGGGCAGCACGGAGGCGCCGGCATGATGATGTTCAATGCGAGCGGCCAGATTACCGCGCAGGGTGTTCTCATGAGCAACCTCACTCGACTCCTCTCGCAGCAAACCGGCCGCACGGTGATCGACAAGACCGGGCTCATGGGCAAGTACGATTTCACGCTGCAGATGCCGCCGATGAAAGGTCCAATGCCCATGCCGCCTGCTGCCGGCAATGGACCCGCGGGAGGCGATGACGGCGGTGACGATTCCTCCGGACCGTCGATTTTCACCGCTCTGCAGGAACAGCTCGGGCTGAAGCTCGATTCGCAGAAGGCCCCGCTCCCGCTGATTGTCATCGATCACATCGAGCAGCCGTCGGCGAACTAGTCGGCGCAACTGCGCATCAGGGGGAGAATGGCACGGCGGCGCTGCTCACGCACTCTTCGTCTTCTCTGCTTGCTGCTGTGCTTCGCCGCTGCGATGCAGGCCATGGCATCTGCGTATCACGGCCAGGTCACCTTCAACGGCCTGCCTGTTCCGGGAGCTACCGTCACGGTGACGCATGGGAAGAGCGGCCTGGCCACCGTGACTGACGCGCAGGGAAATTACTCCTTTCCCGATTTGCCCGACGGAGCCTGGACGATGCAGATCGAGATGACCGGCTTCGCGACGATCCGGCAGACCATCACGGTTGCGCCGAATGTTCCCGCGATGGAGTCCGCGTTGCAGCTTCTGCCGCCCGGCCAGCTCCAGGCCGACCTTGAATCTGCGACTCCGCCGCCCCTGTCGCTGGCCCCAGCCGCCCAGGCCCCGGGCCAGCCTGCCCAACCCGCACCCGCTCCGGCTCCGATGCCCGCCCCTGAATCGAACGACGAACTCCGCGAACGCGCCGCCGATGGCCTCCTGATCAACGGCAGTGTCAACAACGGAGCCTCTTCGCCTTTTGCTATGTTTCCCGCATTCGGGAATAACCGTTATGCGAAGGGACTCTACTACGGCGGCATCGGCGCGATCCTTAGCAATTCCGCGCTGGATGCGCGGCCCTATTCCATCACCGGCCTCGACACGCCCAAACCACAGTTCAGCGACATTACGGGCGTCGTGAATTTTGGAGGCCCGCTGAAGATTCGCCACCTGGTCCAGAACGACCCAAGCTTCTTCGTCGGCTATCAGTGGACGCGCAATCACAACGACTCGACGCAGTCCACCTTTGTGCCCACCCAGGCGGAGCGCGCGGGAAATTTCTCCCAGGCCGTCAACGCGAACGGGCAGCCCGTCGTGATCTACGATCCCGCGACCGGCCTGCCGTTTCAGAACAACACCATCCCTTCTGGAAGCATCAGCGATCAGGCGAAAGCTCTGCTCGCCTTCTATCCGTTGCCCAATCTCGTCGCCGGAACTCTGTACAACTACCAGGCCCCTCTGCTCAGCGATGCGCACCAGGACTCGCTGCAGTCGCGCATCGACCAGACGCTGGGCTTCCGGAATCAGATCAATGGCAAGTTCGCCCTGCAAAGCACGCGCGGCAGCACTCCCAACATTTTCAATTTCGTCGACGCCACGGCTCTGCTGGGGCTGAACACCAGCGTGCAGTGGTCGCATCGTTTCGGCCAGCGAGTATTCCTCTACCCCGGCTATCAGTTCAGCCGCATGCGCACGCAAGTGACGCCCTGGTTTGAAAATCGCGAGAATGTCTCCGGGCTGGCCGGAATTACCGGGAATGATCAGGATCCTGCCGACTGGGGTCCTCCCTCCCTGACATTCTCAAGCGGCATTGCCCAGCTTTCCGACCAGAACACCGCCGATACACGCAACCAGACCAACACGCCATCCCTCTCGATGCTCTGGATTCGCGGGCGCCACAACATCACCTTCGGCAGCGATTTCCGCCGTGAGGAGTTCAACTACCGTTCGCAGCAGAACCCGCGCGGCTCATTCGTGTTCACCGGCGCAGCCACCGCTGCCGCCGGCACAAACACGTCCGCGAGTGGTTCAGACCTCGCTGACTTTCTGCTCGGCATCCCCGACACCAGCGCCATCGCCTATGGCAACGCCGACAAATATTTCCGCGAATCCGTCTACGACGAATATGTGACCGACGACTGGCGCATGACGCCGGAGTTCACGCTCAACACGGGCATTCGGTGGGAGTACGGCGCGCCCATCACGGAGCTTTTCGGCCGCCTCGTCAATCTCGACATCCCTTCGGGCTTTACCGCCGCCGCGCCGGTCATCGGCAGCGATCCGGTTGGATCGCTGACCGGTCAGCACTATCCTGCCTCTCTGGTCCGTCCCGATCGCAGCGGCATTGAGCCGCGCATCGGCATCGCCTGGCGGCCTGTCGGTGGCTCATCCCTCGTGATTCGCGCCGGCTATGGAATCTACGACAACACCGCGGTCTATCCCGGCATCGTGATTCAAATGGCGCAGCAGGCGCCGCTCTCCCGTAGCCTTAGCGTCGAAAACAGCGCCGCCTGTCCGCTGACACTCGCGACGGGATTTAACACCTGCGCTGCGACGACACCCGACACCTTCGCGGTCGATCCGGATTTTCGCGTCGGCTACGCGCAGAACTGGCAGCTCAGCGTGCAGCGCGATCTCCCCGGCTCTCTGCAGATGAACGTGACGTATCTCGGCACCAAAGGAACGCACGGCCTGCAGGAGTTTCTCCCCAACACCTGGCCGGTTGGCGCCACGAATCCGTGCCCCTCCTGTCCCGTTGGATTTACATACCTCACTTCCGGCGGCAACTTGTCGCGCGAGGGCGGCCGCGTTCAGCTGCGCCGCCGCCTGCACAGCGGTCTCGCCGCGTCCATCCAGTACACGTGGTCCAAATCTATCGACGACGATTCGTTGGTCGGAGGACAAGGGCCTACTACCTCGCAGAGCGCAGCGCCCTCCGAATTCGTCTCGGTCCCGAGCAACGCGGCGAGCCCCACCGCGAGCATAGCCCAGAACTGGCGCGATCTTCCCGGCGAACGCGGCCTCTCCACCTTCGACCAGCGCAATCTTCTGAACGTCCAGGCGCAGTACACCAGCGGCATGGGCCTCAAAGGCGGCACGCTCCTCAGCGGCTGGCGTGGCGCTCTGATCAAGGAGTGGACATTCCTCACCCAAATCACCGCCGGCAGCGGCCTTCCCGAAACCCCTGTCTATCTCGAAGCCGTTCCCTCGACCGGCGTCACCGGCACCGTCCGGCCCGACCGTACCAGTTCGCCGCTCTATGGTGGCGGCGCAGGATACTTTCTTAACAAGGCGGCTTACAGCGCACCCGCGCCTGGTACATGGGGAAGTGCAGGCCGCGACTCCATCATCGGTCCCAACGAGTTCAGTCTCGACGCATCCATGGCTCGTACGTTCCGCCTGAGCGACAAGCTCAATCTCGACGCGCGCGTTGACTCGACCAACGCCATCAACCACGTCAACTACTCCGCGTGGAACGCCACCGTCACCAGCCCGCAGTTCGGGCTGCCTACCGCGGCCAACAACATGCGCAGCCTGCAGACTACGTTTCGGGTGAGGTTCTAGCATGATGCGCTCGCTCCTGGCCCTCCTGTTCGCCGGCATCGTCGCTGCGCACGCGCAGCAGGTCGGCCAGAACGCGTCCCCCCGTCCAGGCTCTGTGCCCACCATCTTCGTCAGCTCGCAACTGGTCATCGAAACCGTCTCCGTCAAAGACAAAAACGGCAAGCCGATCACCGGCCTGACCGCGAAAGACTTCACCCTGACCGAAAACGGCGTGCCCCAGACCATTCACTTTTGCGAGCATCAGGATCTGCCCGCTGAAGCCCCGGTCACTCCCGCAGCGCAACCCGTAGCCGGCAACCTGAAGGTCTACTACCATCTTTCCTCCACGCAGATTGCGCCTGAGCCTCCCGGCAGCACGCTGTACAAAAATCGCCGCCTGCTCGCTCTTTACTTCGACATGACGGCGCTGCCGCCTTCCGATCAGGTACGCGCGCTCGAAGCTGCGCAGAATTTCATCCGTCTCCAGATGCAGCCCGACGATCTGGTTGCCATCCTTCGCTACGCTGGTGGCGGCGTCGACGTGCTCGAGGATTTCAGCGCCGACCGTACCCGCCTGCTCAGCATTCTCCAGACGATGATCGTCGGCGAGGGCCAGGCCTTCGCCGAAGCGGCCGACGACGCCAGCTCGTCCGACGCCGGCGCCGCCTTTGGTCAGGACGACAGCGAGTTCAACATCTTCAACACCGACCGCCAGCTCGCCGCCCTGCAAACCGCAGCCAAAATGCTCGGCCGGCTCAGCGAGAAAAAATCGCTCGTCTACTTCGCCAGCGGCCTGCGGCTCAACGGTCTCGACAACCAGGCGCAGCTCCACGCCACCATCAACGACGCCATTCGCTCCGGCGTCTCCTTCTGGCCCATCGATGCTCGCGGGCTGGTGGCCGAAGCTCCGCTGGGCGACGCGACCAAAGGCTCGCAGGGAAACGCCGGCATGTATTCCGGCACGGCCGCGCTGGCCATGACGGTGAACTTCCAGCAGTCGCAGGACACGCTCTTCACCCTCGCCTCCGACACCGGGGGCAAGGCGCTGCTCGACTACAACGACCTCACCAAAGGAATCCGTCAGGCGGAACAGTCCGTCTCCAGCTATTACATCCTCGGCTACTACACCAC
>JBEKIN010000207.1:0-8098 GCA_050011735.1 Acidobacteriaceae bacterium
CAGCGTTGCCCGGTCTTGGTCCACGTGCGCTCACGCGAGGGATAGTACAAATCGGAGATACCCGCGGCCGCTCCGGCTCCGACGATTTCGGACGTGTTGAAGGTTTCGTTGCCGTTATCGGTGCGCGTAACCACAATGCGGCTGAACGCATAGAAGATTCGTTTAGGGAAGCCTCCGCGTCCGAGCGTGTAGTACCGCGAATCCTGATGCAGGGCGGCGGGGAAGACGAATTCCACCTGGTAATCCTCGTCTGCCTGATCGACCAGATCGTGCCAGTAGTAGCGGCCATAGCCAACCACTCCCTGATGGAACTCCGGATACGAACCCTCAGCCTGATCCACCCCTGCCAGCAGTGCGACAAAGATGAAGTCGGAGTAGTCGAATGCGTCCTCCGAGCTTTCTTTGAACTTGTCCTTTACCGATTCGGGCGGGAGCTTCTCATCCACCGACACGGAACGGAAGTTGGGGACGATGCCGAGGATCCGCTTGGTCTGCTTGCCTTCGAGGCTGCCATTCTGCGCATCGCTCTTCGGCGCAGCCTGCTGAGACTGGGAAGCAGCAACAGGCGTTGACGGCCCGTTTGCGCTCTGACTCAATGCCGTGCCGGGATCGTCAGGAAGCGCGCTGTTGTCGCCCGACTGGCCGAAAGCGCACGCCATCGACAGGCCAACGAGAGCGAACAGAGCCAGCCATTGCCTTGCGGAGGAGAATGACAATATGCGCATAGATGCGGAAACTACGGAATCTGTAATTACCAGTGCATCTAATTGACGCAATAAGAGGCCGGAAGGATACAGAAATTACGGTTTCCTCATTCGAAGAAGGCGCCATTGTGCGCCAACGCCTGCTAGTTGAGGATCTTGCGCAATGCTTCGAGGCCAGCGCCGATGGCATCGGGGGAAACCGCATAGCTAAAACGCACATGTCCTTCGCCCTGAGCGCCAAAGACGACGCCCGGAATCGTTGCCACATGCGCCTTTTCGAGTAGCAGAGTAGCGACGCGGCGGCTGTCCTTGTGAATCTTCGTGACCGCTGGAAACGCGTAGAAAGCGCCCGCGGGCAGATCACAGGCAAGGCCCAGCTCATTCAGGCCTGTGACCAGCAGATCGCGGCGCTGGCGGTACTCCTCGCGTCGCGCGGCAATTGTCTCCTGCGGGATCGCCATCGCCTCGAGTGCCGCCCATTGCGTTGGCGTCGAAACGCCGTTGGTGGAGTACAGCACGAGCTTGCGCAGCCCGGTCATGAACGGCTCTTGGGCCACGGCATATCCGGCGCGCCAACCGGTCATGGCGTAGGTCTTCGAGAAGGTGTACGCGGTGATGGTCCGCTCCGCCATGCCGGGCAGCGATGCAATGGAGACATGTTCGCCCTCGTACACGAGATCCTCGTAGGCTTCGTCGGCGACCACGATGAGGTTGCGTTTGATGGCGAAGGCCGCCACTTCCTCGGCTTCCTTTCGGGTAAAAACGACGCCCGACGGATTCTGCGGCGTGTTGTAGTAGATGGCGCGTGTGGCGGGCGTGGAGAACTGCTCCAGCGCGGCGGTAAGACCGTTGCGCCGCGCGGTCGACGTCGGCACCATCACCGGCCTGGCCTGCGCCATGGTGACCATGTCACGAATGGGCGTCCAGTAAGGCGCGAACAGCAAAATGTCGTCGCCTGGGTCCAGAATCGTCTGAAACGCGGCATAGAGCGCGTGCGCTCCGCCGACGGTTACGATCACGTCTTCGAGGGTGGCGTCGATACGGTTTTTTGTTTGCAGCTTGCGGACAATCGCGGTGCGCAGAGGATCGATGCCGGAGGATGGCGCGTAGCGGGTGCGATTCTCGACTGCGGCGCGCAGCAAAGCGTACTTGATGGAATCGGGCGTTTCGAAGAAGGGCTCGCCGCCGTGGAAAGCGTGGACCGGCTGGCCCGCCGCCCGAAGCTCCAGAACCTTGTTGCGGATCTGGACGATGTCGGAGAAGCCGACCTCATCGAGGCGTTTCGCGAGATGAATTCGTTTGCTTTTGGTGGTCATTGGGCCTCAACTGCCGATCCGGACGTTTCAGGTTAGAGCATTTTCGGTGTGCAGAGGTCGAAAATCGCGGGGCTTTTCGATCTTTAGGTCGCAAGAATCCCTGAATACACAGCCATGCCGGCGACTGCGTCGACGCCCATTGCATCGAGGGCGTCGATCTCTTCCTGGGTGCGAATGCCGCCGGCGACGATCAGCTGGCGCGAGGTGAGGCGACGCAGGGCGAGAGCGATCTCGATGGGAAAGCCGCTCATGGTTCCTTCGGAATCGACGTAGGTGTAGAGAAATGCGCCGCAATACGGCTCAAGGGCTTGGATGGCCTGCTGTGGCGTGACGTCAATCTGCTCGCGCCAGCCACGAACGGCGATCCTGCCGGATTTGGTGTCGACAGCTGCGACAAAATGCTCGGGGGCTATTTGAGCGGCGATCTCTGCCGCGGCTTCCAGGTTGATTCCGTCGTCGCGGAAGAGAGCAGAGCCGAAGATGACGCGGTGCGCGCCAGCCTCGAGCAGGAGGCGAGCCTGATCGGCCGATCGGACGCCGCCCCCGACCTGCACCGGCAGGCGTTTTGCAATTTGTTCGATGAGCGCTCGGTTGTCTCCCACTCCCTTGGCTGCGTCCAGATCGATAAGCTGCACCAGCGGAAAGCGGGCGAAGCGCGTAATCCAGTACTCGAAGTCGTCGAACGCCAGGCGCAGCTCTTCCCCGCGCTCGAGCTGGACGATGCGGCCACCCATGAGGTCGATGGAAGGGATCAGCAAGGCAGCCTCACAAGGATGCCTTCGCGGCGCAGTTCGTCCTTCAGGGCCCGCACATCGGCGATGCCAAAGTGAAAAATGCTGGCCGCGAGGGCGGCGTCGGCTTTTCCTTCCTGGAAAACCCGGGCGAAATGGCGCGAGTTGCCTGCACCTCCGGAGGCGATCACGGGGATCTGGACCGCCTCGCTCACGGCAGCGGTCAGTTCGCAATCGAAGCCGGCTCGAGTGCCGTCCGCATCCATGGAGGTGAGCAGGATCTCACCGGCGCCGCGGTCCTCTGCCTCGCGCGCCCATTCCACGGCGCGCCTGCCGGTCCCCGTGCGACCCCCGGCGGTGAAGACCTCTGCATTGTCGGGGGTTGCGTTGCCCTGGGCGCGTCGCGCGTCGATCGCAACGATCACGGCCTGAGCGCCAAATTTGGCGCCGATCTCGCCGATCAGCTCCGGCCGGGCGAGCGCCGCCGAATTGATGCTGACCTTGTCCGCCCCTGCATCGAAGACCGCGGCGGCTTCGTCTGCGGTGCGGATGCCGCCACCCACTGTAAACGGCACAAAGAGCTGCCGCGCCGCACGCCTGACCGTGTCGAGCAGCGTCCCACGTCCTTCGTGGGTTGCCGTGATGTCGAGGAAGACGATTTCGTCGGCGCCCGCGGCAGCGTGGCGGGCGGCAAGCTCCGCGGGGTCCCCGGCATCGACGAGGTCGACGAACTGCACGCCTTTGACCACGCGGCCGGCATTTACGTCGAGACAGGCGATGATGCGTTTGGTCAGCATGGTCGCCACTCCAAAAAGTTGCGAAGAACCCGCAGCCCCGTTTCGGCTGATTTTTCCGGGTGGAACTGGACGCCCATCACGTTGTCGCGCTCGACGGCCGCGCTGAAGGGCTCGCCATATTCTGTCACCGCGACGGTGGCATTTGTGACCGGGGCGCGATACGAATGCGTGAAGTAAACAAAACTGCCGTCGGGAACGCCCGCGAAAAGGCTGGACTCGGGGCGGATGGAGAGAGAATTCCAGCCCACATGCGGAATTTTCCGCCCCGGCGCAAAGCGGTCACAGGTTTCCGGGAAGGCGGCAAGGCCGGCGCAGCCGGGGGCTTCCGTGCTGCCCGCGAAAAGCCATTGCAGCCCAACGCAAATGCCGAGGAATGGCTTCCCTGCGGCAATTTCTCCCTGGATGGCGGCTTTCAGCCCTCGTTCCTCCAGGAATCGTGTGGCTGCGAAGTGGCCGACTCCCGGCAGGACGATCTTGTCTGCGGACCGGACAACGGCGGGATCGTCGGTCAGTTCGGCGTCTGCGCCGACGGCGCCGAGAGCCTTCATCACGGAGGTCAGGTTGCCCGCTTTGTAGTCGACGACTGCGATCACATGAGTCCCTTGGTGCTTGGCAACATTTGTTTCAGTTGCGGATCGCGCGAGCAGGCGAAGCGCAGAGCGCGAGCGAAGGCCTTGAAGAGCGCCTCGATCTTGTGGTGGTTCGAGCGGCCGTACATCGTTTTCACATGGACGTTGGCGCGGGCGCCGCGCGCGAAGCCTTCGAAGAAGTCCGCGACGAGCTCGGATTGTAGATCGCCGACGAGGCGCGTCCGGACTTTGGTTTCGACGACGTGCGAGGCGCGGCCGCTGAGATCGACTGCGGCCAGGCCGAGGGTCTCGTCCATGGTCATGAGGAAATAGCCGGCGCGCAGAATGCCGCGCTTGTCGCCGAGCGCTTTGTCGAAGGCTTCCCCGAGCGCAATGCCGACGTCTTCGACGGTGTGGTGCTGGTCGACGTCGAGATCGCCCTTGCAGCGGAGGTCGAGATCGAAGGCTCCGTGGCGTGCGAAGAGCTCGAGCATGTGATCGAAGAAGCGGATGCCGGTGGAGATGCTGTAGCGGCCCGAGCCTTCTATGGTCAGCTTGAGGTGAATCTCGGTTTCCGCGGTCTTGCGGCCGATCATCGCTGTGCGCTTTTTCTTCATGCGTTCTCCCGGGTCCATCCGATCGCGGAGAGCGACTCTTCGAGCGCGCCGATGCCCTGCTTTGTCTGCTCGCGTGTGCCGAGGGTGATGCGCACGCAGCCATCGCAGCCGGGGTCGGCGGAGCGGTCGCGGACCAGCACGCCGCGGTTCCGCATGGCCTCCACGAATGCGAGATGCTTCGGTCCGATATTGACGAGGACGAAGTTCGCCTGTGACGGCCAGTAGGGGACGCCCAGCCGCTGCAATGCGGCTTCGAAGACAGGTCGCGACACCAGAACCTCGTTCGTGTACCAGTCCAGATATTCTTCGTCGCCGAGCGCGGCGGCGAGACAGACCAGCGCCACGGAGTTGACGCTGTAGGGAGAGACGGCTCGGCGGATCCAGCGCATCTGCTCTTCGGCGGCGGCCAGAACTCCAAGACGCAGCCCGGCGAGGCCGTAGGCCTTCGAAAATGTGCGAGCGACTATTACATTTGGTCTGTGCCCCACGAGATCGATGACCGTCTCGCCGAAGAAATGGAAATACGCCTCGTCCACCAGCACGGCGGCGTGTGGAGCGGCATCGAAGATACGGAGCAAATCTTCACGGCGGGCGGCCTGGCCGGTGGGACTGTTGGGATTGGCGATGGCGATGAGACGCGTCGCAGAGGTGATGGCATTCAGCAGCGCGGTAGCCGGGAAACGGAACCCGTCTTCCGCAGGAACGTGAATGACCTGCGCAGCCGTACCGGACGCGTAGACCTCGTACATCGTGTAGGTAGGAACCGGTAGCAGAACCTCGGTGCCGGCATCGAGATACGTCAGGCAGAGCAGGTGAATCGCTTCGTCGACCCCGTTGGTTAGTAACAGTTGCTGTGGCTTGACGCCGAGGTGTTCGGCCACTGCGCGCTCTACCGGCTCCCGCTCGGGATAGCGGGTGAGATCGCCGCGGGAGATGCGGCTCAGGGCTTCGAGCACCCGCGGCGAACAGGCGAAGGTGTTCTCGTTAAAGTCCAGGCGTAAACCACTGCGATCGCCGAGGGGCGGGTGGTACTCCTTCATGCGACGGACCGCGGCGGCGGGCTGTAAGCCCTGAAATTGAGCGTCAGCCACGGGCACCTCGCGCGCGGATCGCGTCCGCGTGTGCCTTCAGGCCCTCGGCGTTCGCGAGGCGGATGGCGGCAGGGCCGAGCTGCTGGACGCCGTCCTGCGAGTATTCCTGGACGGTGACGATCTTAAGGAAGTCGAGCACGCTGAGGCCGCCGCGCACCCGCGCCTGACCGCTGGTAGGGAGGGTGTGGTTGGGGCCTGAAATGTAATCCCCAAGGGGCTGCGCGGACCAGCGGCCGATGAAGACTGAGCCGGCGTTGCGAACCCAGCCGAGGTCCGCCGCGCTGTCGACCGTCAGGTGCTCGGGGGCGATGCGGTTGGTGAGGTCGCGGGCTTCTTCCACCGATCGGGCAACGATGGCCAGGCCGTGATTTGTAAGCGCCGCTGTGGCAATCTTGTTGCCGCGCGTGCACTGCTTCACTTCGGCGATGACGGCTTTGGCCAGGGACGCCTGGGTGGTGATGAAGATGGAGACGGCATCGGTATCGTGCTCGGCCTGAGCGACAAGATCGGCGGCGATCCATGCAGGATCGCCGGTTTCGCTTATGACGACGATCTCGGTAGGACCGGCCAGCATGTCGATGGCGCAATCGAAGGCAACGACCTTCTTGGCCGCGGTGACCCAGGCGTTGCCAGGACCCGCGATCTTGTCCACCCAGGGAATGGTCTCGGTGCCATAAGCCAGAGCGGCGATCGCTTGCGCTCCACCGGCGCGGTAGACCTCGGTGATGCCGAGCAGAAATGCTGCGGCGAGGGTTTCCTTTGCAGGGTGCGGTGAGACAACGACGATGCGCTCGACGCCGGCAACCTGCGCGGGGATGACCGTCATGAGCAGCGTGGAGGGCAGCGGGTAGCGCCCGCTGGGAACGTAACAGCCAACGGAGACGAGGGGAATCACGCGCTGGCCCGTCGTCACGCCCGGCGCCGGCTTGAGGTCGAAATCTTTGGGGCGCTGCCGCGCGGCAAAGGCGCGGATGTTGCGAGCGGCGGTCTTCAGCGCCCGGCGCGTGGGCTCTGGCGTTGATTCCCACCCGAGCTGCAATTCAACTTCGGGAATTCGTAACGGCGATTGTGGCGAAATGCCATCGAGTTTGGCGCGGAGCCGGACGAGTGCGGGATCGCCGCCACGGCGCACGGACTCGACGATGCGCCGGGCCCGAGGCAGAATGAGCTCGTGCGTGGCGTTCCGGCGATCCGTTAGCGCGGCGATCGCCTCCGCACCGCGCCCCGAGGTTCGCAGCAGCTTCACAGAACCACCTTGTTCAGCGGGTATTCAACGATTCCTGTGGCCTTGGCGGCCTTGAGTTTCGGGATAACTTCTCGAACCGTGCTTTCCTCGAGGATGGTGTTCACCGCGACCCAGTTCGCATCGCTCAGCTCGGAGATAGTCGGCGAGTTGAGCGCGGGGAGCACACTGAGCACCGCAGGCAGGTGTGGTTTCTCAACGTTGAGCATGAGGCCGACCTGGCCCTGCGCGTCGATGGCGCCGCGCAGCATGAGCGCGAGGTTATCGATCTTCTGCTTTTTCCATGGATCAGCGCAGGCAGCGCGGTTGGCGATGAGATGGGTCTCGCTTTCCATGACGGTGTCGATGATGCGAAGACGATTGGCGCGCAGCGAGCTGCCCGTTTCCGTGACCTCCACGATAGCGTCAGCGAGGGTTGGGGGTTTGACCTCGGTAGCACCCCAGCTGAATTCGACTTTCACGGGAATGCCCTTGCCGGCGAAGTAGCGTTTGGTGACTTCGACCAGCTCCGTGGCGATGATTTTTCCGGAGAGATCTTCGGCGCGTTGCCAAGGCGAGCTTTCCGGAACCGCGAGGACCCAGCGCACGCGGCGGCGGCTTTGCTTGGCGTAGACGAGGCTGGTGATGCTTTCGACTTCGAGGCCGCTTTCAACGACCCAGTCGATTCCGGTTAGGCCGGCGTCGAGCACACCGTGGTCGACGTAGCGCGCCATCTCCTGTGCGCGGATCAGCATGCATTCAATTTCCGGATCGTCGATGTTCGGGAAATAGGAACGGCCGTCCGCGTAGATGTTCCAGCCGGCGCGCTTGAACAGCGCGATGGTGGCGTCCTGCAGGCTGCCTTTGGGAATTCCGAGCCGAAGTTTGCCGCTCATGGCTGCACCTCGGCGCCGGTGGCGAGCGGGCGCGTGAAGCAGCTCACAGTGCCTTCGTGGCAGACAAGCCCGTCGCCTTCGACTTCGACGCGGAAGAGGAGCGCGTCCTGGTCGCAGTCGGTCGCGACGTCAACGATGCGCAGGCGATTGCCGCT